>NCCO01000142.1 GCA_002279705.1 Allobosea sp. 12-68-7 | reverse complement strand
CCGAAAACACCCATGGCCGCGGAGAATGACTGGTTGTTGGGATGCCACCAAATTCGGCTCTTGCCACATCCCGCCTCCCCCAAACAAAAACCCCGCCTCGCGAGAAGGCGGGGTTTTCTGTCGGCCGCTCGCCCTGACGGTTTGGGGAGCGTGGCTTCGCGGCCGGTGGGGTGGCGGCTCGGGAGAGACCGCCTGCCGGCGGGCGCGGGGAGATGCGGGGAGCGTTCCGCGCCGGCCGGGATGGGGAAAGCGTGTCGGTGAGGTCCTTCGTCAGGGGCTTGGGACCGTCATCCCGGGCTTGCCCCGGGATGACGGCACGGTTTCGTTTCCAGGCGGCAGGCGCCCTAGAACGGCAGCAGGATGTCCATCACCTGCTGGCCGTAGCGCGGCTGCTGGACGTCGGTGATCTGGCCGCGGCCGCCATAGGCGATGCGGGCCTGGGCGATCTTGGTCGATTCGATCGTGTTGTCGCTCTCGATGTCCTCCGGGCGGATCACGCCGGCGACGATCAGCTCGCGCACCTCGAAATTCACCCGGATCTCCTGCTTGCCCTCGATCACGAGGTTGCCGTTGGGCAGGGTCTGGGTGACCACCGCCGCGACATTGGTCGCCAGCGTCTCGGAGCGGTTGACCGAGCCCGCGCCCTCGCTCGAGGCGGCGGAGTCGAGCTTGAGCAGCGAGCCGGCGCTGGCGCCGTCGGGCAGGAACTTGTCGAGCTTGTTCTCGTAGCCGAGGAAATTGTCGGCCCCGACATCCTCGCCGTTCTTGCGGCTGCGCTTGGTCGTGTTGTTGAGCTGCGCCTTGTCGGTGACCTTGACCTTGACGGTGACGAGATCGCCGACGAGCCGGGCGCGCTGGTCCTTGAAGAAGGCGCGCGAGCCGGTGCGCCAGAGCGAATTCGGCGCAAAGGAAGCATGCTCCATCGTCGGCATCGGCATCTGCACGGGTTTGTAGCCCTTGCTCGCGGTCGGGTCCTCGATCGGCGAGAGCGCCGGCGCCGCGCCGACATTGGCGAGCCGGTCGGCGGCGCCGCAGGCGCTGAGCGACACGCCCAGGAGCAGCAGGCCGGCGATGCGGGCCCCGCTGCGGAGCCTTCTGCGGGGGGCGGGGTTCGAGACAGTGATCATGGCACTCATCCGGTTTCCGGAGGACATCAGGGCGCGCTGGCGACGCGGCCGGAGGCGGCCGCCTGGATCGAGATCCGGCCGGGCCCGCTCACCGTGCCGTGCAGCACGCGCTTGGACTGGGGGTTGGTGACGCTGACGACATCGCCCATCGCGCCGGCCTCTCCGGCCCGGCCGCGCATGGTGATGGTCAGGCCGCGGGATTCGTAGACCAGCGTGACGAGGTCGCCCTTGGCGACGATCTCCTCGCGGCGCAGATCGCCGGCGCGCAGCGGCGCCCCGGCCATCAGGGCCCGGGTCGCGACCTTGTCGATGGCGACGCGCGGATCGCCGATCAGGTCGGTCGCCTGGCCGTCGCGCGGGCGGCGCTCGACCACGACATCGGCCTGGCCCAGCGTCTCGCCGCGGGCGATGGCGCGTCGGGGCACGATCACCTCGACGGTCTCGACGAGCTGGCCGGCGATGCGGATCGGCTTGAGGCGCAGCGCCATGCTGCCGGGCACCGTGACCCGGGCCTGCAGGCGCCGCGTGCGGGCATCATAGGCGAGATCGCTCACCACGGCTTCGCCGGTCAGCTCGGGCTCGACCGCAATCGAGGGGGCGCCGCCGTCGATGGTCAGGGCAAAGGCGCGGGCATCGACGCCGTAGCGCTCCTGCAGCCCGGTCTTCACGGCCTCCTCGATGTCCGACGCCATGATCCGCCGCGCCGCGCGGGTGACGACGACCTGCGCCTGGCCGGCGCTCTCGAGCTCGGCGACGGAGGCGATGATGCCGGCGCCGCGCGCCGCCTCGACGATGCGCGCGACCTGGATCGTGCCGGTCTCACCCAGCGCCGGCGCCCGGAAGGCGGGAATCGCGGCCGCCTCGGGGGCAAGCCCGGCGATCAGGTCGCCGAAGGAGACGAGATCGCGCGACAAAGTCAGGTCGGAGCGCAGCTGCAGCCGGCTCGGCCGGGTCGGCACGGCCGCGGGCGCGGGGCCCGTCGCAAGCGCGGCCACCGCGACGGCGGGACGGTTCGGCGACGGCGTCTGCGCGGCGGCGGCCTGGGCGCCGATGAGCAGCGCGGCGGCGAGCGAGAGGTGGAGCATGGAGCGGGTCATGAGCGTCAGCCTCCCGATCAGCCGCGGAACATCGCCGTCGTCGCCGACATCATCTGGTCGGCGGCGGTGATGACCTTGGAGTTCATCTCATAGGCGCGCTGCGCCGCGATCAGCGAGGACAGCTCGGTGACCGCCTGGACGTTGCCCTCTTCGAGATAGTTCTGCTGCAGCGTGCCGAAGCCCTCGCCGCCGCCGAAGCCGTCGATCGGCTGGCCCGAGGCCGCCGTCTCGATGAAGAGGTTGTCGCCGATCGATTCCAGGCCGACCTTGTTGACGAAGCGCACGAGCTGGATCTGGCCGATCTGCTGTGGCGCCGCCTGGCCCGGCAGCGACACCTCGACCGTGCCCTGCGCGTTGATGCTGACGCTGGTGGCGTTGTTGGGGACCGTGATGCCCGGCTCGACCTGGTAGCCGTCGCGGGTGACGAGCTGGCCCTGGGAGTCGAGGTCGAAGGAGCCGTCGCGGGTGTAGGTCGTGCGGCCGTCGGGCATGCGGACGCGGAAGAAGCCCTCGCCCCGGATGGCGAGATCGTACTGCTTCTCGGTCGAGGACAGGTTGCCCTGCGTCATCACGCGGCCGGTCGAGACCGTCTTGACGCCGGAGCCGACAAAGGTGCCGGCGGGAACCTGCGTGTTCTGGTCCGAGGTCGCCGTGCCGGCGCGCCGGAAGTTCTCGTAGAGCAGGTCCTGGAAATGGACGCGCTGGCGCTTGTAGCCGGTGGTGCGGACGTTGGCGATGTTGTTGGAGATGACCTGGACGTTGAGTTCCTGGGCCATCATGCCGGTGGCGGCGGTCTGAAGGGCGCGCATGGCTTAAGGTTCCTGTCCCGGATCAGGCCTGCTGGTCGGCCAGGCGCGAAATCGCCTTGCTGCGCAGCTCGTCGGCCTTCGACAGCATGTTGGCGACGCTCTGATAGGAGCGCTGGACCTCCATCAGGCGGGTCATCTCGATCACGGCCTTGACGTTGGAGCGCTCGACCGCGCCGGGCTCGAGCCGGGCCTCGGGCCCCGCCGGCAGCGGCGCCGCCGTGGCCGAGAACAGGTTGGCCCCGTCACTGGCGAGCGCCTGCGGATCGGCGAAGCGCACCATGCGCAGCTTGCCGCTCTGGCCCTGGTCGGTGGAGACCGTGCCGTCGGGCGCGATCCGCGGATTGCTGTCGGACGCGCCGAAGTTGATCGGGCCGCCATCGCCCAGCACCGGCTGGCCCGACTGCGTCACGAGCTGGCCCCGGGCGTTGATGTCGAGCGAGCCGGCGCGGGTGTAGCGGTCGCCGGCCGGGGTCTGCACGACGAGGAAGACGTCGCCGCGCAGGGCCACGTCGAGCGGATTGCCGGTGCGCTCGACCGCGCCCTGCGACAGGTCGATCGGCGTGCCCTTGTCGACGACGAAGGACAACGGCTTGTCGGCCGGCTCGAAGCTGTCGGCGCTGGCCTTGGGCATGATGAATTCGTTGAAACGCGCCGAGCGCGTCTTGAAGCCGTTCGTGCTGACATTCGCCATGTTGTTGGCGATGACATCCAGCTCACGCGCCAGAGCCATCTGACGCGACAGGCCGACGAGAAGCGCATTCTCCACGGCGTGATCTCCCGATCCTTGTTCCGCGACCGTTTCGACGCTCCCCAGCGCAGCGGCCACATCTTTTGGGTCCGCAAGCGCCATGCCAAGATGGTTAATCCCGACAAGCCACTGTTTTAAAACGACATTCATGGTCGGTGCGGCTCATGCGGACCCTGCAGGGCAGGGCCGGGCGGCAAGATCGACCCGGCAGATTCTGCCCTCCTTAACGACGCGTTAACCGTGACTGTTCAGGGTGGCTCGGACGGTCCGCCGCAGGCGGGCCACAAGGCATTCCGGGGCATGCAGCGATGGCGAAGAAGCCCAAACCCGCCGAGGACGGCGCCCCCGCCGAGGGCACGGCCGAAGGCGGCGGCAAGAGCAAGAAGAAGCTGATCATCATCGTCGCCGGCGTCCTGGTGCTGGCGGGCGCCGGTGGCGGCGGCTGGTTCTTCTTCATGAAGAAGCCCTCGCCCGAGCAGATCGCCGCGGCCGAGGCGGCCAAGAACGTCAAGAAGCCGGTCGCCTTCATCGAGATGAAGGACATGATGATCAGCATCGCCGGGGGCCCGCAGCAGGAGCGCCAGCCGATGATCAAGATCAAGGTCGTGCTGGAGGCCGCGGACGCCAAGATTTCCGAAGAGATCAAGCCGCTGCTGCCGCGCGTCGAGGACGCCTTCCAGGTCTTCCTGCGCGAACTGCGCCCCTCCGACCTCGAAGGTTCGGCCGGCATGTACCGCCTGAAGGAAGAGCTGCTGCGCCGCGTCAACGTCACGGTCTTCCCGGCCAAGATCGACGCGGTGCTGTTCAAGGAACTGCTGATCCAGTGACCCGGCCGGGTCGAGCCGAGGTCCAGTAACGGAAGCGACGACAGTCCCATGAGCACGAGCGATCGCGACAACGCCGGCGCGCCTCCCAAGGACGAGCCCCTGAGCCCGGAGAGCATGGCGGCCGAATGGGCCACCATGCCCGACATCGTCGAGGAGGAAGGCGAGCCGGAAGGCGGGACCGACCGCCTGGTGAGCCAAGAAGAAATCGACACGATGCTCGGTTTCTCGCTCGGCGACGACAAGAACGAGCGCAATGGCATCCAGGCGATCGTCGATTCCGGCTCGGTCTCCTATGAACGCCTGCCGATGCTCGAAATCATTTTCGAGCGTCTCGTCCGCCTGCTCACCACCAGCCTGCGCAACTTCTTCACCGACAACGTCGAGGTCACGCTCGAGAGCATCCGCTCGGTGCGCTTCGGCGACTATGTCAACTCGATCTCGCAGCCGGCGATGCTCTCGGTCTTCAGGGCCGAGGAATGGGACAATTTCGGTCTGGTCACGATCGAATCGGCCCTGATGTACTCGATCATGGACACAATGTTCGGCGGCAAGCGCGGCCAGCCGGCGCCGCGCGTCGACGGGCGGCCCTTCACCTCGATCGAGATTCGGCTGATCCGCCGCGTCATCTCGCTGATTCTCGGCGATGCCGAGGCGGCCTTCAAGCCGCTCTCGCCGGTGACCTTCACCATTGACCGCATCGAGTCGAACCCGCGTTTCGTCGCGATCTCGCGTCCCGCCAACGCCGCCATCCGCGTCGAGCTGAAATTCGACATGGAAGGCCGCGGCGGCGCCCTTCACATCGTCCTGCCCTATGCCACGATCGAGCCGATCCGCGATCTGCTGCTCGAAAGCTTCATGGGTGAGAAGCTCGGGCGCGATCCGATCTGGGAGAACCACCTCGCGACCGAGGTCTGGCAGACCGAGGTTCCGGTGACCTGCGTGCTGCATGAGGCACAAATGCCGCTGAAGCGAATGATGAGGCTCGAAATCGGCGACACGCTGATGTTCGATGCCCGCCCCGATTCCTTCGTCTCGCTGCGTTGCGGCGACTTCGTCGTGACCGACGGTCGCATCGGCCGGGTCGACGACAAGATCGCGGTGCAGGTCGTCACCCCGCTGCGCCGCTCCAAGACGACCATCGCCGCCTTCGACACCAACCAGCACGGCCAGAACTCCTGACAGGCGTATCCAGATGACGATCACCCTCATCGCCGACGTGCTGGTCGCCAGCCTCCTCGTCGCCACCATCATCACCTGCTACGTGCTGACCAAGCGCATCGAGCGCCTGAAGGCCGACGAGGCCGGCATGCGCCAGACCGTGGGCGCGCTGATCGCCGCCACCGACACCGCCGAGCGCGCCATCGCCGGGCTCAAGAACACGCTCGGCGACTGCGACCGCACCCTGGCCGAGCGGTTGCAGACGGCCGAGCGCTATGCCGCCGACCTCGCCGCCCAGATCGAGGCCGGCCAGGTCGTGATGGACCGCATCGGCCAGATCGTCAGCGCCGCCGCGCTGGTCTCGCCGAAGGCGCCCGAGGCCCCCGCCGCCGAGCCGGCCCCGATCGCGCGGCTGGCGAGCGCCGCCCAGTCGGCGGCCGCGATCCGGGCCCGCGCCGCGCGCCGGCTGGAGGGCCACGCTGCGTGATCGAGCGGCCCCGCCTGCTTCCAGCCGTCATCCTCGGCGCCATGGGCCTCCTGGCGCTGAAGCTGCTCGCCTGGACGTCGGAGCCCTATCCCGGAAAGATCCCGGCCAGTTCTCCGGTGATCGCCGCCGCCCCGGCCCTGGCGCCGGAGAAACCCGCCAAGCCGGAGAAGGACGTCTGGGCGATGGCCAAGGTCATCGCCCATGCCCATACGCCCGACCCGCCCTTCTTCGATCCCGAGACCACGGGCTCGGTCGACAAGCCCGATCCCAAGAAGGATGCGGAAAAGGCCGAGGCCGCCGCCAAGGAAGAGGCTGCCCGCGCCGCCAACCCGCTCAACAAGGCCGGCATCATCAACGGCGTCGCCGCCCCGACCTCCCCGGCCGAGAAGGCGCTGCTGGAGCGGCTCGGTGCCCGGCGCGAGGAGATCGAGTCGCGCATGCGTGAGCTCGAGATGCGCGAGCGCCTGCTCGACACCGCCGAGAAGAAACTCGACAGCCGCGTCGGCGATCTCAAGGAACTGGAGACCAAGGCGGGTGTCGGTGGGGCCCCCAAGCCGGCGGGCGAGGAGTCCAAGGCGATCAAGAACCTCGTCATCATGTACGAGGCGATGAAGCCCAAGGACGCCGCCCGCGTCTTCGACCGTCTCGGCCTCGACGTGCTCGTCCCGGTCGTCCAGCAGATGAACCCACGCAAGATGTCCGAGGTGCTGGCCGTGATGGCGCCCGACCGGGCCGAGAAGCTGACCGTGGCGCTGGCGACGATGGCGCGCAGCCCGGTCGCGGCCGGACCGGCGCTGGATGCCGCCGCCCTCCCCGGCACGGAACTGCCGGCGATCGCGCCCGCCCCGCGGCGGCGCTGATCCGCCGCACCGGCCGGCGCGCGCCCTTAACCCTGCATTATCCTTGACAGGCTAGCGTCCTGCGATCGGGGCGGTCCGTCCGGCCGGCTCCGACCATGTCGTGTTGTGCGTGAGTGTCCGACTTTGCGTCTCCCGCGTTCCCTCGCCTTCGGCATCGCCCTGTCGGCCCTCGTCGCCGCCGCCGGCCTCGCTGCGCCGGCGCTCGCGGCGAGCGCGACCATGCGCGGCGAGGTCATGCCGCCCGGCTTCGGCCGCCTGTCGCTGACCTTCGACGAGCCCACGCCGACACGCATCCGCGTCTCCAACGGCGTGCTGGTGGTGGCCTTCGGCACGAGCGTCAAGGTCGATGTCGCCCGCATCGCGCGCGAACTCCCGACCTATGTCTCGATCGCCCGGGTCGATCCGGACGGGCGCGGCCTGCGGCTCGCCCTGACCCGGCCCTATCGCGCCAATCTGATCGAGGCGGGCGAGCGCGCCTTCATCGATCTGCTGCCGGCGAACTGGCAGGGCCTGGTGCCCGGCCCGCCGCCCGAGGTGCTCGCAGACATGAGCGAGCGGCTGCGCGTCGCCGAGGCCAAGGCCCGCGAGGCCGCCCGCGCCGCCGAGCAGTCGCGCTGGGCGCTCGGCCTGCGCAGCGCCAGCCTGCCGACGCTGGAGCGCCTGATCTTCGACGTCACGCCGGAAACCAACCTGAAGCCGGACCTGGCCAATGGCGAGCTGACGCTGACCTTCGACCGGCCGATGACCGTCGACCCCGCCGCCATCCGCAACGCCCTCCCCGACGGCATCGCCCTGCGCGGGCAGGAGACGACCGCCGGCGCCACGATGCTCGCCCTCAAGGTGCCGAAAGACTGGCAGGTCCGCAGCTTCCGCGACGAGGACGGGCTGCTGCTCGACCTGCTGAAGCCCGCCCCGCCCCCGGCCGTGGCGCTGCCCGAGCCCCCGGCGCCCGCACCCGAGCCGGCCACGGCGACGGCCGCTGCGGCACCGCCGCCCGCAGGCGCCCCATCGACCGACACGCCCCCCGCCCCGACCCAGGCCCAGACTGCGACGGCGGCCGCCGCGCCCGCAGCCGCCGTCACGCCGCCGGTGGCCGATCCCGATCCGCAGCCGGTCAAGATCACGGCCAACGGCACGAAGCTCGATTTCCGCTTCCCGCGCCGGACGGGTGCCGCGGGCTTCGTCGAGGGCCGTGAGCCGCGAGGGCAAGGTCGTGCTGGTCCGGCTGCGCCTCGCCGGACAGCCGCTCACCCGCCTCTTCGACGACGCCACCACCTGGACGCTCGCCTTCGGCGAACAGGGCGGCAGGCCGGCCCAACCGCTGGCGCCGACCCGGACGAATGACGACCAGGGCCACACCGTCGTCGCCGTGCCCCTGCGCGGCATGACCGGCGTTCACTGGCTGGAGGCCGGCCCCTCCGGCCTGCCGATGGCCGTGGCGACCGCGACCGGCCCCGTCCGGGTCACCGCGAAGCCCTACCAGTTCGTCGAGTTCGGCCTGCTGCCGACTGCGCATGGCGTCGTCGTCATGCCGCGTGCCGACGACCTCCTCGTGCGGGCCGGCACCGAGCAGGTCCGCATCGGCCGCAGCGGCGGCCTGACCGTCTCGCTGGACGTGGCCGCCCCGGACAAGACCGGCGAGGCCAAGGCGGCGGACGTCCGCACGCCCCTGCTCGACACCGAGCAGTGGAACAGCCTCGTCGTCGACGCGGTCCGCGAGCAGGAGCGCGCGCTGATGCGCGAGATCGTGGGCGCCTCGCGCGCCCGCAAATCCGACACGCGCCTGACGCTGGCCCGCTTCTATGCCGCCAACGGCCTCCTGCCGGAGGCCAAGGGCCCGCTCACGGCCGCGATGGCGGACGATCCCGCCATGCGCACGAACCGCGGGGCCCTGTTTCTCAAGGGGTTGATCGCCGCCCGCATGCACCGCCACAAGGACGCCATCGATGCCTTCGACGCGCCGGCGATCAAGGACGATCCCGAGACCGGGCTCTGGCGCGCGCTGATCGACCATCGGCGCGGTCGCCATGCCCCCGCGATGGCCGGCTTCCGCCGCGGCGACGCGATGCTCGATGGCTATCCGGTCGACCTCCAGGCGGAGCTGCGGCTCGCCAAGGTGCGCTCCGCCCTGGCGACGCAGGACATGACGGCCGCCGAGCGCGAGGTCGGGCTGCTGGCCGGCCTGCCACCCGACGTGGTCAACCAGGAGGAACTCGAGCTGCTCCGGGCGATGCTGGACGATGCCGCCGGCAAGCCCGACAGCGCCCTCGCCGCCTATCGGCCGCTCTTCGAGGCCCGCAGCCGGCCCGTCGCGGCGGAGGCGCAGCTTCGCGCGGTAAAGCTCGTCCAGGCCGAGAAGCGCGCCGACATCGGGCCCGACGAGATCCTGGCGCGTCTGGAGACCGTTTCGATCATCTGGCGCGGCGGCGAACTCGAGATCGAGGCGCTGGCCGAACTCGGGCGGCTCTATGGCGATGCCCAGCGCTGGCGCGACGCCTTCATGGTCGCGAGGCGGGCGAGCGAGACCTTCCCCGAGCATCCGCTGACGCGGCGCATGCAGGACGAGACGGCCCAGCGCTTCGCCGACCTCTTCACCGGCCCCGGCCTCGACAAGCTGCCGCGCATCGAGGCGCTGGCGCTGTTCTACGACTTCAAGGACTTCCTGCCGATCGGCCGGCGCGGCGACGAGATCACGCTGCTCCTCGCCGACCGCCTCATCGGCCTCGACCTGCTCGACCAGGCCAGCGAGATCCTCCGCTACCAGATCGAGCGGCGGCTTTCCGGCGCGGCCCGCTCCACCGTCGCGGCGCGGCTGGCCATGGTCAATCTGATGAACGGCAAGCCGGCCGAGGCGATCCGCGCCCTGAACAGCACGCGCCTCGTCGAGTTGCCCGCCGACGTCAAGCGCGCCCGCCTCCTGCTGGAGGCCAAGGCCCTCTCAGATCTCTCCCGCACCGACCAGGCCCTCGACCTGCTCGAGGTCGAGCAGGGCCCCGAGATCGACCGTCTGCGGGCCGACATCTACTGGACCGGACGACGCTGGCGCGAGGCCGGCGAGTCGCATGAGCGCCTCCTGGCCGAAAGCTGGCGCGGCGAGACGCTCCTGACCGACGGCCAGCGCGCCGACGTGATGCGGGCGGCCATCTCCTATGTCATGTCCGACGAGGCGCTCTCCCTCGACAGGCTGCGCAGCAAGTTCGCGAGCAAGATGGCGCAGAGCAGCGACGCACGCACCTTCGCCTTCGTCACCGGGGCCAACCGCACCAAGGCGGCCGACATCCGCGACATGGCGCGCGCCGCCGCGGCGGCCGGTGCCGACAACCTGTCCGACTTCATGCAGGCCTATCGCGAGCGCTACCCGGCCTATTCGGCGGCCCCGCGCCAGAAGAAGCCCGAGGCTTCGGCCGAGCCTCCGGCGCCCGATGCGCCCCCCCCGCCGACGCCGGCCGCCGCCGGAGCAGCGCCCGCGGGCACGCCGCCCGCACCCGGGCGGAGCTGAGACGGAGTCCGCCCCTCAGCCGCCGTAACTCTTCACGAGCGAGCCGGCGACGAGCCCCCAGCCGTCGACGAGGACGAAGAAGATCAGCTTGAACGGCAGCGCCACCGTCACCGGTGGCAGCATCATCATGCCCACCGACATCAGGATCGACGCGACGACGAGGTCGATGATCAGGAAGGGCACGAATAGCAGGAAGCCGATCTCGAAGGCGCGCCGCAGCTCCGAGATCATGAAGGCCGGCACCAGCACATGGATCTGGACCTCCTGGGGCGTCGCCGGCGGCGGCTCGCGCGACATCTCCATGAACAGCGCCAGGTCCTTCTCGCGGACATGGCGCAGCATGAAGGTCTTGAACGGGATGATGCCGCGGTTATAGGCCTCGGCCGGCTGGATCTGCCCCGCCACCAGCGGCGCGACGGCGGTGGTATAGGCCTCGCGCAGGGTCGGTGCCATGACGAAGCCGGTAAGGAACACCGCGAGCCCGATGATCACGGCGTTGGGCGGCGCCGTCTGCGTGCCGAGCGCCGAGCGCAGCAGCGACAGCACGACGACGATGCGCGTGAACGACGTCACCATGATCAGGATCGACGGCGCCAGCGACAGCACGGTGATGACCGCGATCAGCTGGAGCGCGCGCTCGGCGACGCCGCCGCCCTGCCCGAGATCGAGCGAGAGCGTCTGCGCCAGCGCCGGCCCCGCAGGCACGGCCAGCAGGATCGCCCACAGGGCGAGCCTGCCGGTCACGGCGCGCGGGCTCCGCACGCAGCGGCGCCATCTCGCAGAGAAGCAGATCATGGTCCCGCACACGGCCGTGGTTGCGCCCGAATCAACCCGTCGGACTGCGCCACGCTAGAGCCGGGTTCGCCGCGCCAGCAACGGGCGCAGCGGCGTCAGAGTGCCGCGTGCGCGCGAAACCTGTTGATCGCGCGGCTCAGGACTTCGCCTGTGGGTCGCGGCCGAGCAGGCGCGCGAATTCGGCCTCGATCGCATCGACGGAGAAGGGGTCGATCGCCTTGGGATCGGCCTCGGGCTCCGGCTTGGACGGGGAGTCGGGCTTGGGCTCGGGCTTGGCCTCGGCAGCCGGCTCGGGCACCGCCGGCGGCACGACGGGCGCCGCGGCGACCGCGACCACGGGCTCGCTCGCCTCGGCGGGCTCGGGAGGCGGCGGAAGCGGGCTGGCAACGAGGGGGGCCGGCTGCGG
>NCCO01000141.1 GCA_002279705.1 Allobosea sp. 12-68-7 | reverse complement strand
TCTCGAACTCGAAGGCCAGCGTCTGGATCAGCGCGAGACCGGGTGTCGACCAGCCGATCGCGAAGACCGTCGCCGGTACGGCGACCAGAGCGACGGAGATGATGCCCGCCCAGTTCCAGGCGATGACGAAGGTCGTGAAGCGGGGCCTGTGCACGAGTTGCGGCGCGAGCGCAAAAAGCAGGGCCGGCACGGCCAGGATGCTCGACACGGTCGCGCCGAGAACGGCCAGCGCCAGGCCGGGGGAGGTGAAGAGGCCAGCCGAGTTGGGCAGGCCGGCATGGAGCCGGAGGGCGGCGAGAAGCGCGATCGCGGCCGGAAGCGTCAGGGGCAGCAGGGCGACGAAGGAGCGCCAGAACCCGTTGCGCGTCAGTTCCAGTTCGTCGAGCGCATCGGCACCGCGCGCCATCAGCTGCCATGAGGCGCGCAGCGAGCGCGCCACATCGTCGGCCGCAAGCTTCATCCCACCATCCTCAGACTTTCGTCTAAGGAAACTATGAGTCAGGACGGCATGTCCGTCAATCGGCCCGTTTGCCGCCGAAATAGGCCCTCAGCAGCCGGCCGGTGATGGCTTCGAGGGCCACGAGGTCGGCGACAGCCACGCATTCGTCGACCTGATGCATCGTCTGGCCGACGACGCCGTACTCCACGACCGGGCAGTAGCTCTTGATGAAGCGGGCATCCGATGTGCCGCCGGTGGTGGACAGCGCCGGACGGCGACCCGTCTCGGCCTCGACGGCATCCGCGACCATCGCCACGAAGGGGCCGGGTTCGGTCAGGAACGCGACCGCATTGGTGGGGTCGAAGACGATCTCGTAGCGCACGCTGTTGCCTGCCGCCTCGCGCAGGCGCCGTTCGATCTCGGCGGCCAGCGTTTGCGGCGTCCAGACATCGTTGAAGCGGATGTTGAAGACGGCTCTGGCCTGGGCGGGAACCACATTGGTCGCCGGATTGCCGACATCGAGCGTCGTCACCTCCAGATGGCTCGGGTCGAAATGCGCTGTGCCGCCGTCGAGCGGCGTGGCTTCGAGGGCCGCCAGCAGTCGCACGATGCCGCGGATCGGGTTCTCGGCCAGATGCGGATAGCCGACATGGCCCTGCTTGCCATGGACAGTGAGGCGGCCCGTCAGGGAGCCGCGCCGCCCGATCTTGATCATGTCGCTCATCGTCGCCGGATTGGTCGGCTCGCCGAGCAGGCAATGGTCGAAGCGCTCGCCGCGGGCATGCGCCCATTCCAGCAGTTTGACGGTGCCGTTGATAGCCGGGCCCTCCTCGTCGCCGGTGACGAGAAAGGCGATCGAGCCCGGTGCATTGGGGGTTTCGCGGCGGAAACGCAGCGCCGCCGCGATCATGGCGGCGAGGCCGCCCTTCATGTCGCAGGCGCCGCGCCCGTGCAGCACGCCGTCGCTGACCGTCCCGCCGAAGGGGTCGCGCGTCCAGGCGCCGGCGTCTCCCACCGGCACGACATCGGTGTGGCCGGCGATGACGAAGACCGGTCCTTCGCGGCCGATCCGGGCGTAGAGATTCTCGACGTCGGGCGTGCCGGGCGCGCTGAAGATCGGACGCTCGACCGAGAAACCTTCGGCGGCCAGGACTGCGGCGATGAGCGCCAGCGCGCCGCCCTCGGAGGGCGTCACCGAGGGGCAGCGGACGAGCGCCTGTGTCAGCGCGACGGGGTCGAGGGGATCGAGGGCGAGTGCGGGGCGGGGCTGTGTGTCCATGCGCCCGGTTTAGCATCGCCCCCGTCCGCGGCAAGCGGCTCGCGGTCCCGTGCGGACGGCATCAGGCCGAGATCAACCAGTGCGAACAGCCAGGCGATCAGCGAGATGGTGTCGAGCGAGGGCGCCCAGGCGAGCGGCAGGACGGGCCGGAGTTGGCCTGGCAGAACGATCGCGCAGATCAGAAGGATGCCGTAGAGGCCGCTGCTGCCGCGGTCGGTCGCGCGCTTCGCCGCCAGCGCGGCCCAGGGGAAGAGGGCGAAGGCCTGGGCGAAGGCGACGGCTCGTCCGGCGTCATGGCCGAACACGGACGGCGCGGCCTGCTGGATGCCGAACAGAGCCAGCGCGACCACGGCGCTGCCGAGCCAGAAGCGGCCCAGCCCAATGCGTCCATCGAAATCGGCGAGCAGGCGGAAGAGGGGCATCGATCAGGCTCCGATGACGCCGTTGTGGCATGCCCGGCCCTGCCCCGAAAGGATATGGTGAATAAAAGGTTAACGCGGTCGTTCGGACACCGCCCCGAAAGAGCTTGAATGGGGGCGGCCGCCCCGTTAGCTCCGGCGGAGGGTGGCGGCTCTCCTCGATCGGGAGCGGCCCGGCCGGGCACGGATCCGGATGACAGGGCGCGATAACGCCGAGCGAGGGTGCGAGATGACGATCCGATTCCACCGCGGCGATCTGCCGGACGGCTTCGAGGCCGGGACCAGCGTCGCCATCGACACCGAGACGCTGGGCCTGAACCCGCATCGGGATCGTCTCTGCGTCGTCCAGCTCTCGCGCGGCGACGGCAGCGCCGATTTTACTGCACCAAGATCGCCTCGAAGCTCGCCCGCACCTATACCGACAGGCACGGGCTGAAGGATCTGGTGCGGGAGCTGCTCGGGATCGAGCTCTCCAAGCAGCAACAATCCTCCGACTGGGGCGCCGAGACGCTGAGCGAAGCCCAGCTGACCTACGCCGCCTCGGACGTGCTGCATCTGCACGCGCTGCAGCAGCGGCTCGAGATCATGCTCGCCCGCGAGGGCCGGACCGATCTCGCGCGAGCCTGTTTCCAGTTCCTTCCCTACCGGGCCGAGCTCGATCTGGCCGGGTGGCCGGAAACCGACATTTTTGCTCATACTTGACAATTTCGAAGGCATCTTGCGTCAGTCTCGCGACGGATGAACGGTGCGGGGGCGTGCGCCGTTCGACACGAAAAAGCCGTTAGCGACTGCCATTGCGCGGGGCATGACTGTGGCAATGACTTCTCATGACTGGCCGACGGCCCGCGTCGGCGTGCCGGGTGCAAGGCGCCAGGCCGCCTTCGGGGCGGCACGTCGGCACACCCGGCTCGTCCGCTTCCTGCGCCGGGCCATCCCCATCAGCGCATCGGTGGCCGTGCTGGCCCTGATCGTGACTCCGTTCCTCCATCCGCTGAACGGAGTTTCGAGCCTGTCGCTGGGCGCTGTCGGCATTTCCGGCGGCAAGGTCAAGATGGATACGCCGCGGCTGTCGGGCTATCGCAAGGACAACCGCCCTTATGAGGTGACCGCCGAAGCGGCGCTTCAGGAAATCCGCAACCCGACGCAGGTCGAGCTGCAGACGCTGACCGCGCGGCTCCAGATGGAGCGCGAGGGCTGGGTCACCGTCAACGCCAGGAGCGGCCTGTTCGATACGCAGAAGGAAAAGCTGCGGCTCGTCGACGACGTCCATGTCCGGACCGAGAACGGCCACGACATCCGCATGCGGACGGCCGATGTCGACTTCAAGGGCGGGACGGTCGTCTCGAAGGAGCCGGTCAAGGTCAGTCTGGGCACCACGACGGTCGATGCGGATTCGCTCGACGTGAAGGATAACGGTGCGCTGATCGTCTTCCAGGGTCGGGTTCGCGCCTTCATCCCCAACGCTCCGGCGGGCACGATCGCGGGGCCCGAGCGGGAAGGCAGCACGCCTGCGCTCGAATTGCTCCGGCCGGCGCAGGCGACGGCGGCCGGTGGTCAGAAGAACGGGACGGGACAGTGATCATGCAGGCAGCTTCTCCGCCCTCTCAGCTCGGCGCCTCCGGCGGACGTCTGGGGGCTTTCGCGACCGCCTTTGCGATCCTGATGCTGGCCTCAGCCCCGCAGGAGGCGGCGGCGCAGGCGAAGTCACGCGGCGGTGCCGGGGCGAGTTCGCCGCTCGGCGGGCTCGGCGGTGACAGCAAGGAGCCGATCAAGATCGACGCCGACAAGCTCGACGTGCTCGACAAGGACAACCGCGCGGTCTTCAGCGGCAATGTCGTGGCCGTGCAGGGCGAGACCACGGTGCGCTGCTCGATCATGACCGTGTTCTATGAAGGACGCGGCGGTCAGGGCGCGGCGGGCGCCAAGCCGGCTCCGGCTGCAGCCCCGGCCGCGCCTGCCGCTCCAGGAAAATCCGGCGACAGCTCGATCAAACGCATCGAATGTAAGGGGCCGGTGACCGTCGTCTCGAAGACGCAGGCCGCCACCTCCGACAACGCCGTCTTCGACCGGGCGAACAACACCGTGGTGATGACCGGCAACGTCGCGCTCAACGACGGCCCCAACATCACCCGTGGCGAGAAGTTGACCTACAACACGGTCACGGGCATCGCCAATGTCGAGACCGTCAAGGGCGGTCGTGTCCAGGGCTTCTTCGTTCCGAACGCGGCTGAGGCCAACAAGGGCGCAGCCGGCGCCAAGCCCGCCACGCCGACCAACTGACGATCCGCTGCTCCGGCGCCGCGCGCCGGGGCCTCCTGCCGCGACCTTCCCAGGCCAGGCGCAGTCCTCCACCGTGACGATCACTGAGATGCCGCAATCCGAGACGGCGCCCGCCCCGTCGGCACTTCCGACCCATCGCCGCGGGGGAGGGCTCATGAGCCGCCTGTTCGGCCGCTCCGCCGCTGCCGAAACGCCGTCAGCGGCGACGGAAGCCGTCGTGATCGGCGGTCAGGGCATTCTCGCCGTCAGCGGGCTGCGCAAGAGCTATGGCGGGCGCATGGTCGTCAGCGACGCCAGCCTCTATCTCCGCCAGGGCGAGGCGGTCGGCCTGCTCGGGCCCAACGGCGCGGGCAAGACCACGATCTTCTACATGATCACCGGATTGGTCGCCGCCGATCTGGGCACCATCTCGCTGGAAGGCAACGACATCACGCAGCTGCCGATGTATCAGCGCGCGCGGCTGGGCATCGGCTACCTGCCGCAGGAGGCCTCCATCTTCAGGGGGCTGAGCGTCGAGGACAACATCCGCGCGGTGCTCGAGGTGGTCGAGCCCGATCGCAAGGAGCGCGAGCGCCAACTCGACCAGCTGCTCGAGGAGTTCACCATCGCCCGCCTGCGCAAGGCGCCCTCGATCGCGCTGTCGGGCGGCGAGCGGCGGCGCTGCGAGATCGCCCGGGCGCTGGCCGGAAAGCCCTCCTTCATTCTGCTCGACGAGCCATTCGCCGGCATCGACCCGATCGCGGTCGGCGACATTCAGGCGCTCGTGCGGCAGCTGACCGATCGCGGCATCGGCGTGCTGATCACCGACCACAACGTTCGCGAAACGCTCGGTCTGGTGGACCGGGCCTACATCATCCATTCGGGACGTGTGTTGACCGAGGGCTCTCCGGCCGAGATCATCGCCAATCCGGATGTCCGGCGCGTCTATCTGGGCGAGGATTTTCGCCTCTAGCCGCCATGCCCCCGGCGCTGCGTTCGCGGGCCCGCCGGTGACCGCTCCACCGGCTCCGGTCACTTGGCCGATTTCGCACTTGCGCAATTTTGTTGCGGCGCATTAACCTCACGAGGTCATGGCGGAGCAAGGCCTTTGACGAGCGGGCGCGACAGCGCTAGGCTCGTTCTCCAAGCAAGAAGCGTGCCGTTTCCGGCGTGCGGAGTGGGAAGGTCGCAAGCGCATGGCGATGATGCCGCGCATGGAGCTGCGCCAGGGCCAGTCCCTGGTGATGACGCCGCAGCTGCTGCAGGCGATCAAGCTTCTGCAATTGTCGCATCTCGAACTCCAGAATTTCGTCGAGGGTGAACTCGAGCGCAATCCGCTGCTCGAGCGCGACGACACCACTGACGGGCCCCTCCAGAGCCATGTCGCCGAGGGCTCGCATGCGGCTGAGGCGGAGAGCTACGAGCGGGCCGAGAGCCTGAACAGCCAGGAGGGTATGGAAAACCGTCTCGGCACCGGCCTCGACAACGTCTTCCAGAGCGAGCAGCCGACGGTGGCCCGGCTCGAGAGCAGCGGGGCCGACAGCCTGCCGATCATCGGCGGCGCCTATGGCGGCTCCGGCGGGTCCTTCGAGGAGGGGCCGGACGGGTTCGAGAGCAGCCTCGCAGCCGAGGCATCCCTGCACGATCACCTGAGCGCCCAGCTCGATCTCGCCGTTCACGACCCCGTCGAGCGGCTGATCGGCCGGCATCTGATCGATGCCGTCGATGATGCCGGCTATCTCGGCGAGCCCGTTCCCGACATCGCCGAGCGGCTCAGCGTCTCCGTCGCGCGCGTCGAGGATGTGCTGCGCATCGTCCAGGGCTTCGACCCCTCGGGCGTCGCGGCGCGCGACGTGGCCGAGTGCCTGTCGATTCAGCTGCGCGACCGCGACCGGTTCGATCCCGCGATGCAGGCCCTCGTCGCCAATCTCCACCTCGTGGCCAAGCGCGACTTCGCCGCCCTGAAGCGGCTCTGCGGGGTCGACGACGAGGACGTCGCCGACATGGTCGCCGAGATCCGGCGCCTCGACCCGAAGCCTGGCCGCGGTTTCGGTGGCTCGACGGCGGAAACCGTGGTCCCGGACGTCTTCATCCGGGCTGCTCCGGACGGTTCCTGGCTGGTCGATCTCAACCCCGACACGCTGCCCCGCGTGCTGATCAACCAGACCTATCATGCGCGCGTCTCCAAGGCGGTGCGCAGCGACGAGGAGAAGGCCTTCATCGCCGAATGCCTGCAGACGGCCAACTGGCTGACGCGCTCGCTCGAACAGCGGGCCAGGACCATCCTGAAGGTCGCCAGTGAGATCGTCCGCCAGCAGGACGGCTTCTTCGCCCATGGCGTCGAGCATCTGCGCCCGCTCAATCTGAAGACCGTCGCGGACGCGATCGGGATGCATGAATCCACCGTCTCGCGCGTGACCTCGAACAAATATCTGATTTGCTCGCGCGGCGTCTTCGAGATGAAGTACTTCTTCTCCGCCGCCATCGCCGCCACCGGCTATGGCGAGGCGCATTCCGCCGAGGCGGTGCGCTTCCGCATCCGGCAGATGATCGACGACGAGGCCCCCGCCGACGTCCTCTCCGACGACGCGATCGTCGCACGCCTCAAGGAGGGCGGCATCGACATCGCCCGCCGCACCGTCGCGAAGTACCGCGAATCCCTCCGGATTCCGTCCTCCATGGAGCGCCGGCGCGAGAAGGTCGCCATGGCCATGGGCAGCCGCTGACGAGGCCGTGCCACCGTTGCGACGGCTTTGGGCCATATCATTGACAGAGGCGGTAGCGAGTTCTTAGCTCCCTAAGACGGTCGATGTCCTGACCGTGGCTAACAAGGGGAAGCACTCCATGAGCTTGCGAATCTCCGGCAAGAACCTCGATGTCGGCGAGGCCCTGCGCGGCCAGGCCGAGGCCCGTGTCGCCGCCGCTCTCGGCAAGTATTACGAAGGTGGCTACCAGGGCCATGTGACCGTCGGCAAGGACGGGACGGCGTTCAAGACGGACGGCGTGCTGCATCTGTCGTCGGGCATCACGCTCGAGGCGTCCGGTACGGCGCATGATGCCTATGCCAGCCTCGACAAGATGGCGGAGCGCATCGAGAAGCGCCTGCGTCGCTACAAGCGACGGCTCAAGGATCGCTCGGCCAGTGCCAACGGGCGCGAGCCCGCACTCGAAATCCCCAGCTATGTGATCGCGGCTCCAGATGAGGAAATTGAGGAGCTCGACGTCGATGGGGTCGGCGACAACCCGGTTATCGTCGCTGAATCCACCAAATCGCTGCATGTGATGACGGTGAGCGACGCCGTCGCGGAACTCGATCTGACCGGCGCCCCGGTCGTGATGTTCCGCCATGCTGGCCATGGACGGATGAACGTCGTATACCGCCGCCGCGACGGCAACATCGGCTGGATCGATCCTCCGGCGTCGCTGTCATAGGTCTGGCGGAGTTCCGCGCGGGCCCGAACCTTGACCCTGCCGCATGTTGGATTGAGCGGCATGGGACATGCATGGACTGGCGCATGACGCTGATCGATCTCCTGAGCCCCGCGGCGGTGATTTCCCCGCTGCGGGCGAACGGCAAGAAGCAGGCCTTGCTGGAACTCGCCCAGCATGCCGCGCAGCTCACCGGCCTGCCCGAGCGCGACCTGTTCGAGGCGCTGCTCCAGCGGGAGCGACTCGGCTCGACCGGCATCGGCGAGGGTATTGCGATTCCTCATGGCCGGATGGCCGGGATCGACCGGCTCGTCGGGCTGTTCGCCCGAACCGAGAAGCCGGTCGACTTCGACGCGCTCGACGGGCAGCCCGTCGACATCATCTTCGTTCTGATCGCGCCCGAGGGGGCCGGAGCCGACCATCTGAAGGCACTCGCCCGCGTCGCCCGCGTGCTGCGCAACCCGTCGGTCCTCGAGCAGGTGCGTGCCGTTCGCGACCCCGCAGCGATCTACGCGATCCTGTCGGAATCGGCGGCGCAGGCTGCCTGAGCAGGGTACCGCCGGTCGCGGGGCCGCGCTCTTCCGCCGTCTTGCATTTGACCAGATCGCAACATCGGCTATTCGCTTGCGCGAAGCTCCCGCCCGCAGGGCGAGGGGAACGTCGTTGCATGCCGGAGTGCCGCCGATGGCCTATACCCATGTCGATCTCTTCCCGCTCGGACCAGACGAGACGCCCTATCGCTGTCTCGGCAGCGAAGGCGTCTCCGTCGAGCGGATCGGTGACCGCGAGGTGCTGAACGTGTCACGCGAGGCGATCCGTCGCCTCAGCGAGCAGGCCTTCATCGACATCAACCACCTGCTGCGGCCGGGCCACCTCGCCCAGCTCGGCAAGATCCTCGACGATCCCGAGGCGACCTCGAACGACAAATTCGTCGCTTACGACCTGCTGAAGAACGCCAACATCGCCGCCGGCGGCGTGCTGCCGATGTGCCAGGACACCGGCACCGCCATCATCATGGGCAAGAAGGGCCGCCGCGTCTGGACGGAGGGCGAGGACGAGGAGGCGCTCGGCGAGGGCGTCGCCGACGCCTATTTCAAGCGCAACCTGCGCTATTCGCAGGTCGCGCCGCTGTCGATGTTCGAGGAGAAGAACACGGCGACCAACCTGCCCGCGCAGATCGACATTTACGCCGAAGGCAAGGGTCATGGCGAGGACGCCTACAAGTTCCTCTTCGTCGCCAAGGGCGGCGGCTCGGCCAACAAGACCTTCCTGTTCCAGGCGACGCCCTCGCTGCTGACGAAGGAGCGCATGATCGCCTTCCTGAAGGAGAAGATCCTCACGCTCGGCACCGCCGCCTGCCCGCCCTACCACCTCGCCATCGTCATCGGCGGCACCTCGGCCGAGCAGAACCTCAAGACGGTGAAGCTCGCCTCGACGAAATATCTCGATGCGCTGCCGACGGAGGGCTCAGCCAGCGGCCACGCCTTCCGCGACCTCGCCATGGAGGAGGAGATCCACAAGCTCACCCAGTCGCTGGGCGTCGGCGCGCAGTTCGGCGGCAAGTATTTCTGCCATGACGTGCGCGTCATCCGCCTGCCGCGCCATGGCGCCTCGCTGCCGATCGGACTCGGAGTCTCCTGCTCGGCCGATCGCCAGGCCAAGGGCAAGATCACGAAGGACGGCATCTTCTTGGAGGCGCTGGAGACCGATCCGTCGAAATACCTGCCCGAGGTCGAGGACACGTCCCTCGGTGGAGACGTGGTCGAGGTCGATCTCAACCGGCCGATGAGCGAGATCCTGGCAACCCTGACGAAGTACCCGGTCAAAACTCGCCTCTCGCTCACCGGCACGATCATCGTCGCCCGCGATTCCGCCCATGCCAAGATCCGCGAGCGGCTCGAAAGCGGGCAGGGCATGCCCGATTATCTCAAGAACCACCCGGTCTATTACGCAGGCCCTGCCAAGACACCCGACGGCATGGCGTCGGGCTCCTTCGGGCCGACCACCGCGGGGCGGATGGATTCCTTCGTCGATCAGTTCCAGTCTTTCGGCGGCTCGATGGTGATGCTCGCCAAGGGCAACAGGTCTGCGGCGGTTCGGGAAGCTTGCAAGACCCATGGCGGCTTCTATCTCGGTTCGATCGGCGGGCCGGCCGCCCGGCTGGCGCAGGACTGCATCCGCAAGGTCGAGCTGCTGGAATATCCCGAGCTCGGCATGGAAGCCGTCTGGCGCATCGAGGTCGAGGATTTCCCGGCCTTCATCGTCATCGACGACAAGGGCAACGACTTCTTCAAGGAGCTGAACCTCGGATGAGGCGGCTTCTCCTCGCCGCGGCCGCCACACACGCCCTGCTGCCGGCCGTGCTGGTGGCGGCCGAGCCCGCCGCGGCGCAGGCCCGGCCGGCGACCTGCTCGCGCGATCTCTTCCAGAACGAGGGCGCGCTGCGCCGGCAGCAGACGCGGCTCGCCGCCGTCGCCAATGCCGATCAGGCGACCCAGTGCCGGACCTGGCGCGAGCATGTCGGCTTCCTGCAGAACGCCCGCGCCGTGTTTGCAACCTGTCAGACCGGAGCCGAGCGCGAGCAGAACGTCGCGATGATGGATTCGGAACTGGCGGATTATCGCACATTGCTCGCCAACCGTTGCGGCGGCAGGCGGTGAAACAGGTATCGTCATCGCGAGCGCAGCGAAGCGATCCAGATGGCTCCAGGGTCCTGGATTGCTTCGCTTCGCTCGCAATGACGGCGGCCGCAATCCTGCAGGAAAGACACGTCCGATGACCGACACCCAGCCTCCCCTCCAGATCGCCGTCATCCCCGTGACGCCGTTCCAGCAGAACTGTTCGATCCTCTGGTGCACCCGCACAAAGCAGGCCGTCATCGTCGATCCCGGCGGAGACGTCGCACTCATCCGCGGGGCCCTCAAGGAGGTCGGGGTCACACCGGCCGCGATCTGGCTGACGCATGGCCATCTCGACCATGCCGGGGGCGCGACGGAACTGGCCGAGGCGCTGTCGGTGCCGGTGATCGGGCCGCACGAGGCCGACACATT
>NCCO01000280.1:2366-3397 GCA_002279705.1 Allobosea sp. 12-68-7 | reverse complement strand
CGCTGGATGGCCATGTGCTATTCTCGCCGGGGCACACGCTCGCATCGGTCACCTATGTGATCGGCGATGCCGCCTTCATCCATGACACGCTGTTTATGCCGGATTCCGGCAGTGCGCGGGCGGATTTTCCAGGCGGTAGCGCCAGGGCGCTGTGGGCCTCGATCCAAAAGATTCTCGCTCTGCCCGACGGGACACGGCTCTTCACCGGCCATGACTATCGGCCGGGTGGGCGCGAAGCACGCTGGGAAAGCACGGTCGCAGAACAGAAACGGGCAAATCCGCATGTCGCGGGTATGGATGAAGCGGGCTTCGTCGCGTTGCGCGCGGCACGCGACAAGACCCTGCCGATGCCCAAACTCATCCTGCACGCGCTGCAGGTGAACATCCGGGGCGGGCGACTTCCCGAAGCAGAGGACAACGGCCGGCGCTATCTGAAGATCCCGCTCGATGCGCTGAAGGGGGCGGCCTGGTGAGCAGGACGAGCGTGGCTGTCACCCCGGTCGATATGACAGCCCGCGCCGATGAGGTTGCGGGACTGCTGAAGACGATGGCGCATCCGGTGCGGCTGATGCTCGCCTGCACACTTGCCGAGGGCGAGTATTCGGTCGGGGAGCTCGAAACCCGGCTCGACATCCACCAACCGACACTCTCGCAGCAGCTCACCGTGCTGCGTGAGGCCGGAGTTGTCGAGACGCGGCGCGAGGGCAAGCAGATCTTCTACCGCCTGGCTGCGGAGAAGGCAGCGCAGCTTATTGGGGCGCTTTACGAGATTTTTTGCCAGCAGGAGGCACTAAAAAGATGAGTTACTGGCCTTCGCTGTTCGGCGGCATGTTGATCGGCTTGGCCGCTGCGCTGCTGTTGCTGTTCAACGGCCGCATCGCCGGCATAAGCGGCATCGTTGGGCGACTGGCGCAGGGCGCCCAGGTGCCGACGAACGCCGCCTTCGTCATCGGGCTCGTAGCCGGCCCGGTGCTGTTTGCCGTCGCGTTCGGCCATTCGCCGCCGGTCACGATCGTCGCTTCGCTCCCAAT
>NCCO01000280.1:1852-2343 GCA_002279705.1 Allobosea sp. 12-68-7 | reverse complement strand
GCGCATGGGTTCGGGCTGCACGTCGGGGCACGGCGTCCTCGGCCTCGCACGCTTCTCGCGCCGTTCGATCGCCGCCACGTTCACCTTCCTGGTCTCCGGCATCGCGACAGCCACGCTGATGAGGCTCGTCGGATGACGCAGTCCCTGCCACGCCTGTTCGTCGCTCTCTTCGCCGGTGCGATCTTCGGCTTCGGGCTCTCGCTATCCGGCATGCTCGATCCGGCCCGCGTCATCGGCTTCATCAATCTCGGCAGCGGCCATTGGGATCCAAGCCTCGCCTTCGTGTTAGGAGGAGCGCTCATGGTCGCGCTCGCAGCCATGGTCTTGGTGCGCCGCCTGCCGCGCCCTGTGCTCGACGAGCGTTTCCATATCCCGCCGCCGGGGCAGATCGACCGACGGCTCATTCTCGGTTCGGGGCTGTTCGGGCTCGGCTGGGGCATGGCGGGCTTATGTCCTGGGCCAGCAATCGCTTCGCTCTCGCTCGGCCTGTG
>NCCO01000280.1:0-1825 GCA_002279705.1 Allobosea sp. 12-68-7 | reverse complement strand
TGCGATGCTGGCTGGCATGACGTTTCACGACCGCTTCGTGCAGTGAGACCGTCGAAAGCTTTCCAATTCATCCCTTGGAACCACTTTCACAGGAGATTGGGCCCTTCACGACGCGATCGGATGTCCTCAACATCTCGGACACCTTTTGCGCGGTTAGCCGTGAGCGCGCATAGAGGCCGGAAACGTCATGCTAAAACGCGTGCCGGTGCCTTTGGTACTGACAACCGCAATCAGGCCGTGATGCATGGCGACGATGCTTTTCGTGATTGACAGCCCAAGGCCGAGGCGGCGTTCGGAGCTCGATCGCGAGCGATCGCCGCGGAAGAAGCGATCGAAGACATAGGGCAGATCCTCGGCCTCGATGCCGTCGCCACCGTCGGCGACAGCGACGACCACCCTAGCGCCGTCACGATGGGCCGTGATGTCAATGAACTGGCCGGGTGGTGTATGTGACAGGGCGTTGCTCAGGAGATTGCTCAAGGCCCGCCTGAGCAGCATGGCGTGGCCCACGATCACGAGTTCGGGGTCAGCGCCGATTCGTAGTTGGATGCCTTTCTCCTGGGCCAGCGCCAGATAGAACTCGTGCACGTTGGCGATTTCTTCGGCGAGGCGCACGGGCTCCATCTGAAGCTGGATCTCGTCGCTTTCTGCCCTGGCCAGAAAGAGGAGATTGTCGACGATCTGCGCCATCGTCAGCATGTCTTCTCGCGTGCTCTCCAGAACGTCGCGGTAGGATGCCTCGTCGCGCGATTTGGAGAGCGCCACCTCGACATTCAGCAGCATGCGATTGACAGGGCTGCGGAGTTCATGGGCGACGTTGTCGGCATATTGCCGGAGACGCGAATAGGCGCCCTCGAGCCGGTCAAGCATGTTGTTAAATTCGAGGCCGAGAAGGGCCAGCTCCGTCGGTAGGCCAGCCGTGTCGAGGCGCTCATTCGCCGTCGCGCGCTCGATGCTGGTGGTCGCGTGGATCACGCGCCGCAGCGGCGAGAGCTGGCGCCGAATGATGATCCAGCCTACGAGGGCGCATAATGCGCCTGACAGCAGGATCACTGTCACGAGCACGATCCTGAAGCGGCCGACCGCCATGTCGTCGAGAGTCGTATCCATGGCGATCTGGACTACGGTGTCCTTAGGCCAGCCTTCGGCCAGCGGCACAAGCACGCTAAGTGCCCGAAACCTGAAGCCGTTTTCATCGATGGTTTCGAAATGGGGCGTTCCGCTGGGGGCTGGCGCGTGGAAGCGCGTGGCCGGCAGCCGCTTGTCCATATCCGGTGTCTCCAGCACCAGGTCCCGGACATTCGTCAACACACGGATCAGGACCTGGCGGTGGCCATTGGCCGCCGCGCTCACCTCATGCGCGATCATGTCGGTGTCAGGCTTGGACGTCTGCAGCAGTGAGCTAATTTCGAGGAAATGCTGTGCGAGAACCTGATCCTCCGTCCACTGCACGGTCGCCCGGACGGCGTCGTAGAGAACAAAGGCGGCGACCAGGACCAAAGAGAAGGCCGAGGCGCAGAACCAGACTGTCAGGCGGCCTGCGATCGATGACGGCACGCAGCGGCTCAGCACGCTATTCGATGACATAGCCACGCCCACGGATAGTGTGTATCAGCTTGCGGGGAAAGGGGTCGTCGATCTTCTGTCGCAGGCGGCGGATGTTGACGTCCACGAGATTGCTGTCGCAGTCGAAGGTCATGTCCCAAACCTTGTCGGCAATGAAGGTTCGAGACAGCACATCGCCGCGATGGCGCAGGAGCAGTTCGAGCAGCAGGATTTCCTTGGGCGAAACCGGGATCGGCGTGTTGCCGCGGGTGACCTTGTG
>NCCO01000140.1 GCA_002279705.1 Allobosea sp. 12-68-7 | reverse complement strand
CGAGCAGCGCCTGCTCGCGCGCATCGGCGGGCACGCCGAGGGCCGACAGCGTCGAATCCGAGAAGAAGCTGCCCGCCCGGCGGTAGACGCCGTGGAAGAGGTTGCGGTTGACCCATTCGAAATCGAACATCATGGCCAGCGCCTCGCGCACCCTCACATCGCCGAAGAAGGGGCGGCGGGTGTTGAAGACCAGGCCGGTCATGCCCTTGGGCGCGTCGAAATGCAGCGTCTCGCGCAGGATGCGGCCGTCGCGCACGGCCGGCACGTCGTAGCCGGTCATCCAGCGCGTCGGATCCGGCTCGATGCGGACGTCGTAGAGCCCGGCTTTGAAGGCCTCGAAGAGGGCGTTGGAATCCCGGTAGAAATCGTAGCGGATCGCGTCGGCGTTATAGAGCCCGCGCGTCAGCGGGTGGTCCTCGGCCCAGAAATCGCGGCGCCGCTTCAGGGTGATGGTGGCGCCCGGCACGAGGTCGGCGACGACATAGGGGCCCGAGCCGAGCGCCGGCTTGAAGCTGGTCTCGCCGAAGGTCTCGGCATTGGTCGCATGTTTGGCGAAGATCGGCATGGCGCCGATGACCAGCGGCAGTTCGCGGTTGCGGCCGTCGCCGAGCTCGAACTCGACCCGGCGCGGCGAGGGGGCCGTGGCGCTGGTGACGCGGCCGAGGCTCGCGCGATGAAACGGCTTTCCCTTCGTCTTCAGCATCTCGAAGGTGAAGAGAACGTCCTGCGCCGTCACCGGCGTGCCGTCCGAGAAGCGGGCGCGCTCGTCGATCTCGAAGGCGAGGCGGGTGCGCGCCTCGTTCAGCTCCACCCGCGAGGCGAGCAGGCCATAGGCGGTGAAGGGCTCGTCGGCCGAGCGGAACAGCAGGCTCTGCTGGACATAGCGCGGCACCGCATCGGGCGCGACGCCGAGCACGACCAGCGGATTGAGGCTGTCGAAGGTGCCCTGCTGGCCAAGCACGATGCGTCCGCCCTTCGGCGCGCTGGGATCGGCATAGGGCAGATGCGCGAAGCCGCGCGGCAGGGCCGGCTCGCCATGCATCGCGATCGCGTGGTCGAACGGCGGCTGTGATTCGGCGCGAGCCGTCGTGGCCGATGCGATAAGCAGGGCCAGCAGGGCGAGGAGGGCCATGGCGGCGGCCCTGGATGCCGTCTCGGCCGCGTGAAGCAAATGCATCGTCCAACCTGATTCTGGCACACAAGATAGCATGGCGGGCCGTCTCTCCGTCAGCTATTCGGGCTGGAATCCCGCAGCGGAACTGGCTAAAGCCGAAGGGAGACGTCATGCTCACGCCGCATTCGCCCCTGATGCACCGCTTGCGATGGCCGGCAGGGATATGCGATGGGGCTGCCGGTGGTGACGTGCGCGGCTTGCGAAGTCGTGATCCCGAATTCGCTGATAAGGAAAACTACATGTCCGCTTCGTTTCGCCTGTCTGTCCGCGCCCTGAGCCTCGCTCTCAGCACGGCGATCGGCCTCGCCCCGATGGCCTCCGTCGCGCAGCAGGCGCAGCCGCGTCCCGCCAATCCGCGCCCGGCCCAGCCGGCGCAGCCCGCCCAGCCGCCTGCCGGCGCCGGCCCGACCGTGGTGCAGGTCAAGCCCGAGCCGTCCCAAACGACCTGGACGAAGGTCTGCGGCAAGGACGAGGCCGCCAACAAGGAAATCTGCTACACCACCCGCGACTTCGTCTCGGATCAGGGGCAGCCGGTGCTCGCCGTCGCGGTCTATGACGTCAAGGGCGATCCCAACAAGATCGTGCGCTTCCTGATGCCGCTGGGCCTCCTGCTGCAGCCGGGAATCCGCTTCGGTGTGGACACCGCCCAGCCGACGCCGGGCCGCTTCGCCATCTGCTTCCCGAATGGCTGCTTCGCCGAGGCGCAGGTGAAGGACGATTTCATCAATGCGATGAAGAAGGGCAACACGCTGAGCGTCAGCGTCCAGAACCAGGGCGCCCGCGAGGTTTCCTTCGCCATTCCGCTGACCGATTTCGCCAAGGGCTTCGACGGCGCGGCGATCGACCCCAAGCTGCTGGAACAGCAGCAGAAGCAGCTTCAGGACGAACTGGCCAAGCGCCAGGAGGAACTGCGCCAGCGGCTCGGCGGCGGCGGAGCCAATGCGGCGCCGGGCGCCGCGCCGGCGCCGGTCCCCGCTCCCGGAGCCGCTCCGGCGACCCCGCCGAAGCCCTGAGCGGGCTTCACCCCGACAAGCAGACAGGCCGCCCGCGAGGGCGGCCTGTTTCGTTTCCGGTGAGGGCGAGCGGCGGCGTGCGCGTCAGTTCAGCCCGGCGCGGTCGATCTGGTAGCGGCCCTTGCGGTCGCGGCGGAAGAATTCCTTCGCCTGCGGATGGCGCACGGGGCGGCCGGTCTCGTCGATGACGAGGTTCTGCTCCGAGACATAGGCGACGTACTCGGTCTCGTCGTTCTCGGCGAAGAGATGGTAGAAGGGCTGGTCCTTGGACGGGCGCAGATGCTCGGGGATCGCCAGCCACCATTCCTCGGTGTTGGAGAAGACCGGGTCGACGTCGAAGATCACGCCCCGGAACGGGTAGACCCGGTGCTTGACGACCTGGCCGATCCGGAACTTGGCGGAACGTGCTTCCATGGGTGAGCGATCCATCCTGTCGTGGCGCACCGTCTTCGTGGTGAACCGTCTTGGCGCGAGCGAGCCTGAACTTGCGCCCTTGCGTGAGAATTGCGTCGCAAATGCGTCAAAATCAACCGTTTTGACGCATCCGTCGATCACATCCCGTAGCGGGCCGCCAGATCGGGGTCGCGGGCTGCGACCTGCCGGGCGAGATCGACGATGACCTTGGCCTGTTTCCAGGTGGCGTCGTCCTGCATCTTGCCGTCGATCATCACCGCGCCCGAGCCGTCGGGCATCGCCTCGAGGATGCGGTTGGCGAAGGCGACCTCGGCCGGGTCCGGACTGAAGACGCGCTTGGCGATGGCGATCTGCGAGGGGTGCAGCGTCCAGGCGCCGGCGCAGCCGAGCAGGAAGGCGTTGCGGAACTGGGCCTCGCAGGCCGCCTCGTCCGAGAAATCCCCGAAGGGGCCGTAGAAGGGCTTGATGCCGGCAGCGGCGCAGGCATCGACCATCTTCGCCAGCGTGTAGTGCCAGAGATCCTGCTGCGCGACGGCGCGCGGGCCGCCATCGGGCGTGGGATCGGCGATGACCTTGTACTCGGGATGGCCGCCGCCGACGCGGGTCGTCTTCATCGCCCTGGAGGCGGCGAGATCGGCGGGGCCGAGGCTCATGCCGTGCATGCGCGGCGAGGCGGTGGCGATGGTGTCGACGTTCTTGACGCCCTCGGCCGTCTCCAGGATGGCGTGGATCAGGATCGGCTTGGGCAAACAATGCTTCGCCTCGAACTGGGCGAGCAGCTGGTCGACATAGTGGATGTCCCAGGGCCCCTCGACCTTGGGCACCATGACGACGTCGAGCTTGCCGCCGATCTGCGCCATGATCGCGGTGATGTCGTCGAGAAACCAGGGCGAGTTCAGCGCGTTCACCCGCGTCCACAGCCCGGTCCTGCCGAAATCGACGGCCTGGCCCATGGCGATGAAGCCGTCGCGGGCCGCCTGCTTGGCCTCGACGGGGATGGCGTCCTCGAGATTGCCGAGCACGATGTCGACCTGACCCGCGAGGTCGCCGACCTTGGCGCGGACCTTCTCGAGATGCGGCGGCACGAAATGGATCATCCGCTCGAGCCGCAGCGGCAGCTCCCGAAAGGGCTCGGGCGCGCCGATCGCGAGGGGCCGGAAGAACTGGCGCGGCGTCTTGATGGTCATCGGGCGCTCCCTGCTGCGGTGCAGCGAATTTGGCCGAGCGGGACGGGCGCGTCCATCCTCCCTTGGGCGGGAGAGGGCGGGGAGACAGGATGCCTAGGACGAGAATCCGTCCATTTATTCCTAGGCTCTCAGTCCTACCTGTATCTCCCGCCACCCGCCCCGGCGCCGTTGCCGCTTGCGTGCCGGCCGGCACCGGCTAAACAGCGCCGGGCAGGCCGACCCCTCTCGCGGTCGGCGCCTCCGCTGGGACTGTCGACCGCATGGCCGATCTCGCCACCATCGCCAATCTCGTCGCGCCCTTCTTCGGGCTGATCCTGCTCGGCTTCGTCATCGGCCGGTGGAAGCGCCTGCCGGAGGCGGGTCTGGTCTGGCTGCAGTTCTTTCTGATCTATGTCGCGCTGCCGCCGCTGTTCTACCGGCTGATCGCCGACAAGCCGGTGACCGAACTCGCCAATGGCCGCTTCATCCTGGCGACGACGCTCTCGACCTTCCTGGTCTTCATGCTGTCGCTGGCGGTCGGCCTGCGGGCGACGCGGGGCGACCTGCCGCAGGCGGTGATGCAGGGCGTCGCCGGGTCCTATTCCAACATCGGCTATATGGGGCCGCCGCTGCTGCTGGCGGCACTGGGCCCGGGCGCGAGCGCGCCGCTCGTGCTGATCTTCGTGTTCGACAGCCTGCTGCTGTTCTCGATCATCCCGTTCCTGATGGCGCTCGCCGGCGTCGAGAAGAAGAGCCCGCTCGACACCGCCCGGCAGGTCGCCTGGCAGGTCGCGACGCATCCCTTCAACGTCGCGACGCTGCTCGGTGTGCTCGCGAGCGCGACCCATTTCGAGCTGCCGTCGGTGCTCGACAAGATGACGTTGTGGCTGGCGCAGGCGGCCGCGCCGTGTGCGCTCTTCCTGCTCGGCGTCACCGTGGCGCTGCGGCCGATGAAGACGCTGCCGGCCGAGGTGCCGGTGCTGGTGGCGATCAAGCTGGTGCTGCACCCGCTGCTGATCTGGGTGCTGCTCTCGGCGATCGGCAATTTCCCCGACATCTGGATCTTCACCGGCGTGATCATGGCGGCGCTGCCGCCGGCGCTGAACATCTTCATGATCTCGACGCAGTACCGCGTCGGCATCGACCGTGCCTCGGCCTGCATCCTGATCGGCACCGTCGTCTCGATGGTGTCGCTGACGGGCTTCCTGTGGCTGGTGAAGACGGGCAGGATGGCTGCCGATCTCTTTCCCTGACGCCCGGGGAGACGGCTCGCCGCGATAGCCCTCATCCTGAGGAGCAAGCCGAGAGGCTTGCGTCTCGAAGGATGCTCCAGATGGTTCGGGAGCCTCCTGGACCATCCTTCGAGACGCCATTCCCTTCGGAATGGCTCCTCAGGATGAGGGCTTGAGGACCCGCGAGACGTTTCCACCGGGTATCGCGATGCCTGGGACGCCGATGCTGCCGCTGGACGACCTCACGGTCCTCGATTTCTCCACCCTGCTGCCGGGGCCGATGGCGAGCCTGTTCCTGGCCGAGGCGGGGGCCCGCATCATCCGCATCGAGCGGCCGGGCGGGGAGGAGATGCGCCGCTTCCCGCCGCGCTTCGGCGAGACGTCGGCCCCCTATGCCGTGCTCAACCGCGGCAAGGCGAGCGTCGAGATCGACTTGAAGGCGCGCGACGCGCTGGCGCGGCTGACGCCGCTGATCGAAGCCGCCGACATCCTGATCGAGCAGTTCCGGCCCGGCGTGATGGAGCGGCTCGGCTTCGGTTGTGAGGCACTGTCGGCGGTCAATCCGCGGCTGATCTACTGCTCGATCAGCGGCTACGGCCAGTCCGGCCCGCGCGCGCAGGAGGCCGGGCACGACATCAACTACCAGGCGATCGGCGGGCTGCTCGGCCAGTCGCTGCGCACCGGTGACCCGCCGCCGCTGCCGCCGCCGCTGGTCGCCGACATCGCCGGCGGCACGATGCCGGCCGTGCTCAACATCCTGCTGGCGCTGCGCCAGCGCGAGCGCAGCGGGAAGGGCTGCCATCTCGACATCGCCATGGCCGACGCCATGCCGGCCTTCGTCTGGTACGGGCTGGCGCAGGGCCAGGCCATTGGGCGTTATCCCGAGGGTGGGGAGGGGCTGCTGACGGGGGGAAGCCCGCGCTACGGCCTCTATGCGACACAGGACGGCTGGTTCCTGGCCGTAGGCGCGCTGGAGCCGAAATTCTGGGAGGTCTTCTGCGAGACGATCGGGTTGTCGCCCGCCTTGCGCGACGATCGTCCCGATCCCGACGCCACCCGTGCCGCCATCGCGGCGATCATCGCCGGCCGGCCCGCCGCTCACTGGCGCGAGACGCTGGAGCCGCGCGACTGCTGCTGCACGGTGGTGCGGACGCTTGCAGAGGCGGTGGCCGATCCGCATGCGACCGCGCGGGGGCTGTTCGACACGCAGGTGCAGGAGCCGGGCGGGCGCAGGCTGGTCTCGACGCCGCTGCCGCTGGCGCCGGTGTTCCGCGAGCAGGCGGCGGCCTTGCGCGAGGTCGCGGCGAGCGGCGCGGATACCGAGAGGCTGCTGGGGTAAGGCGGGGCGCTACCGCGCCATCCCGCCCGCGAGCCCCTGCCGCATCACCAGGCGCCGCAGCGGGCCGATGCGGGACAGCGCCAGAAGGCCGGCGCCGCGCAGCAGATCGGCCGGCATCAGATCGGTCAGCAGGGTGCGGTTGAGCGTGTCGACCGCGCCGGTGCGCAGGCGCACATCCGTCTGCCGCGCCCGGTCATAGGACGCGACCGCGGCCGGTGCGCCGGGATCGGAGACCGCGTCGACCGCATCGCGCAGCGCCGTCACGTCGCGCAGGCCGAGATTGAGTCCCTGCGCGCCGATCGGCGGGAAGACATGGGCGGCCTCGCCGACGAGCACCATGCGATCGGCGCCGAAGCGCTCGACCGAGAGCCCGCCCATCGGCACGCGGCCGCGCGGCCCGTCGAGCCGCATCGCGCCCAGCAGGGAATGCGCCTGTCGCTCGACACGGCGGGCAAAGGCGGCGTCGTCCAGCGCCGCGACATCGTCGGCCTCGGCGGGATCGAGCAGCCAGACCAGCGAAGAGCGGCGGCCGGGCAGGGGGACGAGGGTGAAGGGACCCTTGCGGGTGTGGAATTCGGTCGAGACGTCGCGATGGTCGCGGGCATGGGCGACAATCGCGGTCAGCGCGCTCTGCGGATAATCCCAGTCGCGGGCCGTGATGCCGGCCGCCTCCCTGACCCGCGAGCGGCGCCCGTCGGCGCCGACGACGAGGCTGGCCCGCAGCGAAAAGTCCTCGCCCGACAGCACGACGCCGTCCTCGTCGGTCGCGATGCCGGAGACCAGGCCGGGCGCGTGGCGGATTCCGGCGGTGGTTGCGAGCCGGGCGGCCAGCGCCGCGACCAGCTCGGCATTCTCGACATTCCAGCCGAAGGCGGGCAGCCCGACCTCCGAGGCGCGGAACTCGACCGGGGGCTGGCGGAACAGGCTGCCGGTGTCGTCGACGAGGCGCATCACCGCCAGCGGCGCGGCCTTGTCGGCCAGCGCGTCGTGCAGGCCGAGCTCGCCGAGCAGCCGCCAGGAGCCATCGAGCAGGGCGACCGTGCGGCCGTCGCGATGGGTGGGGACGGGGCCGAGCAGGGCGATGCGGCGGCCGCCCTCGGCCAGCGCGAGCGCGGCTGCGAGCCCGACGGCGCCGGCCCCGACGATGGCGATGTCGACCTGGTCCCTGCGCGGTGTCGTCATGCCGTTGTGGTTACGCCAGCCGGGCGGGCTTGGCCACGGGGCGGGGCGTCGCAGGATCGCAGGGACGTGATGCGCCGGCCGCGCCCCGGCCCCGTTGCGCAGCCGCGCCAAGGCCTTATGGTCCAGCGATAAATTCAGGGAGACGACGACATGGTCAAGGCGATCCGCATCCACAAGACCGGCGGGCCCGAGGTGCTGCAGCTCGAGGACATCACGCTGCCGGCGCCGGGGCCGGGCGAGCTTCTGGTGCGCAACCGGGCCATCGGCCTGAACTTCATCGACACCTATTTCCGCACAGGGCTCTATCCCGCCCCGCATCTGCCCTTCGTGCCCGGCAATGAGGCGGCCGGCGAGGTCGTGTCCGTCGGCCCCGGCGTCACCGAATTCAAGCCGGGCGACCGCGTGGCTTACGTCGCGACGCTCGGCTCCTATGCCGAGGAGCGTATCGTCGCGGTCAACTCGACCGTTGCGCTGCCCGAGGCGGTCTCCTTCGAGGCCGCCGCGAGCATGATGCTGAAGGGCATGACGGCGGAGTATCTGCTGCACCGGACCTACAAGGTGAAGCCGGGCGACACGATTCTCGTCCACGCCGCGGCCGGCGGCACCGGCTTGATCCTCTGCCAATGGGGCAAGGCGCTGGGCGCGACCGTGATCGGCACCGTCGGCTCGAAGGAGAAGGGCGAGCTCGCCAAGGCCCATGGCGCCGACCATGTCATCCTCTATCGCGAGGAGGATTTCGTGGCGCGGGTGAAGGAGATCACCGGCGGCAAGCTCTGCGCCGTGGTCTATGACGGCGTCGGCAAGGACACCTTCCTGCCCTCGCTCGACACCTTGCAGCCCTTCGGCGTGCTGGCGAGCTTCGGCAATGCGTCCGGCACGGTCGAGCCGTTCAATCTCGGCCTGCTCGGCCCCAAGGGCTCGCTCTATGTGACGCGGCCGACGCTCTTCACCCATATCGCCAAGCGCGCGACGATGGTCGAGATGGCGGCGA
>NCCO01000139.1 GCA_002279705.1 Allobosea sp. 12-68-7 | reverse complement strand
GCCACCATCGTCGCGCCGGCCTCGCGGGGCGTGGAGCCTGCGGCGCGGGTGAGGGCGACGAGGATGGCGCCATCCGCGAGGTGGCGGGCGAGGAAGGCGGAGAGGCTCATGCCCTCCCCCCGCTTGCGGTGGGGAGGGTTAGGGTGGGGGGCCGGAAAGCCAGAGCGCTGTCCTTCCTCGTCTTGCCGAGCGGCACTGCCCCCCACCCCGGCCCTCCCCACCGCGAGCGGGGGGAGGGAGAAGAAGGCCGCGTCGGTTGTCCTGAGGGAGCGGCGCTCATCCGCCCGCTTCCGCCCGAACCCGCTCCACCGCCGCCAGCACGCGCTCGGGCGTGGCCGGCGCATCGAGCCGCGGGCAGATCCGGTGTCCGCCGACGCTCGCAACCGCATCCGACAGCGCCTGTAGCACGCTGATCGCCAGCATCAGCGGCGGCTCTCCGACCGCCTTGGAACGGTGGATCGTCGCCTCGCGATTGGGCGCGTCCTCCAGCAGCGCGACGTTGAAGAGGCGCGGCCGGTCGGAGGCGACGGGGATCTTGTAGGTCGAGGGCGCATGCGTCTTGAGCACGCCCTTCGCATCCCAGACCAGTTCCTCGGTCGTCAGCCAGCCCATGCCCTGAATGAAGCCGCCCTCGATCTGGCCCTTGTCGATCGCCGGGTTCAGCGAGGTCCCGCAATCATGCAGGATGTCGACACGCTCGACCTTGTACTCGCCGGTCAGCGTATCGACCGCGACCTCGGCGGCGGCCGCGCCATAGGCGAAATAGTAGAAGGGCTGGCCGCGCCCGGCCTTGCGGTCCCAGTGGATTTTCGGCGTGGCGTAGAAGCCCGTGGCCGAGAGCTGGACCCGGCCCATATAGGCCGCCTTGACCAGATCGGCGAAGGCGATCTCGCGGGAACCGATTTGCACGAAGCCGGGCCGGAAGACGATCGCCTCCGGGCTTTCCTGCCAGCGCCGGGCGGCGAAGTCGGTCAGCCGCGCCTTGATCGTCTCGCAGGCGTCGAGCGCCGCCATGCCGTTGAGATCCGAGCCCGAAGAGGCGGCGGTGGCCGAGGTGTTGGGTACCTTGCCGGTCGTCGTCGCGGTGATCTTGACCTGGTCGAGGCCGATCCCGAAGGCCTGCGCCACCACCTGCGCCACCTTGACGTAGAGGCCCTGGCCCATCTCGGTGCCGCCATGGTTCAGCATCACCGAACCGTCAGTGTAGACATGCACCAGGGCGCCGGCCTGATTGTACCAGGTGGCGGTGAAGGAGATGCCGAACTTCACCGGCGTCAGCGCGATGCCGCGCTTCACGACCGGGCTCTTCGCATTCGCCGCCCGGATCGCCGCCTGCCTTGCGCGGTAGTCGCAGGAGCGCTCCAGCCGCTCGATGACCTCGCCCGCGATATTGTCGGTCACGGTCTGGTGGTAGGGCGTCAGATCGCGGCCCGGCCCCTCGCCGGGCGTGCCGCCATAGAGGTTGCGCCGGCGCACCTCTAGCGGATCAAGCCCCGTCGCGAAGGCGACCTCCTCGATGAAGCGCTCGGCCCCGACCATGCCCTGCGGCCCCCCGAAACCGCGAAAGGCGGTGTTCGAGACGGTGTTCGTCAACAGCGGCTCGGAGCGGGCGCGCACCGCCGGGTAGAAATAGCAATTGTCCATGTGGAACAGCGCGCGGTCCGTCACCGGCCCCGACAGATCCGCGTTCCAGCCGCAGCGCGCCGCATAGACCGCATCGACCGCATGGATGCGGCCTTCATCGTCGAAGCCGATCTCGTAATTGACGACGAAATCGTGCCGCTTGCCGGTGACGATCATGTCGTCGTCGCGGTCGGGCCTGAGCTTCACCGGCCGCCTCAGCTTGCGGGCGGCGAGCGCGGCGACGCAGGCGAAGAGGTTGGACTGCGTTTCCTTGCCGCCGAAGCCGCCGCCCATGCGCCTGACCTCGACGGTGACGGCATGAGAGGCGACGCCCAGCACCTGCGCCACCATGTGCTGCACCTCGCTCGGGTGCTGCGTCGAGGAGAAGACCTGCATGTCCTCCTCCTCGCCGGGAATGGCGAGCGCGATCTGGCTCTCGAGGTAGAAATGATCCTGCCCACCGATCGTCATCGAGCCCTTGAGCCGGCGCGGGCTTTCCGCCAGCGCGGCCGTGACATCGCCGCGTTCGAGCTTGAGTGGGTCGGTCACCAGAGCGCCGCCGGCCGCGCGCGCCGCCGCGACGTCGAGCAACGGCGGGGCCTCCTCATAGACCGCCTGCGCCAGCGCCGCCGCCTCCCGCGCCGCCTGGCGCGTCTGCGCGACCACGGCGAAGAGCGGCTGGCCGTGATGCAGGATCGTCTGCGTCGCGAAGACCGGCTCGTCATGGCGATGCGTCGAGGAGATGTCGTTGACGCCGGGAATATCGGCCGCCGTCAGCACGGCGACCACGCCGGGAGCTGCCCGCACGGGCGCGAGATCGAGCGACACCAGCCGGCCATGGGCGATGCGGCTCAGGCCGAGATAGGCGTGCAGCAGCCCCTCCGGCGCCGCGATGTCGTCGATATAGACGGCCTCGCCCGCGACATGGCGGGCGGCGGAATCGTGGAGGCGCGGCGCTCCGACGACCGCAGAGGCTTCCCTGTCGAGCCGGCGGCGCGCATCAACCATGGGCCGCCTCCGCGAGCGGGCCGACGACGCGGGTCTCGATCCCCGATTGCGTCGTCTCGATCAGGAAGCGCCGCAGCAGGTTTCCCGCGACCGTCAGCCGGTAGCCGGCCGAGGCCCGCATGTCGCTGAGCGGGGTGAAGTCGCTCGCCAGTGCGGCGATGGCGGCGTTCACGGCGGCCTCGTCCCAGCGCCGGCCGGTCAGCGCGGCCTCCGCGGCGGCGGCGCGTTTGGGCGTGCCCGCCATGCCGCCATAGGCCAGCCGGGCCTCCGCAATGCGGCCAGCGGAATCGAGCCGCAGCAGGAAGGCGCCGCAGACGGCGGAGATGTCCTCGTCGAAGCGCTTCGAGATCTTCGAGACATGAATCAGCGCCTCCGGCACCGGCCTGGGCACGATCACCGCCTCGACGAACTCGCCCTCGCGCCGGTCCTGCTTGCGGTAGTCGAGGAAGAAGTCTTCCAGCGGGATGTCGCGGCGGGAAATCCCATACGAGCCCTCATCCTGAGGAGAATCCGGAGGCTTCGTCTCGAAGGATGCTCCAGCGCCCTCTGGATCATCCTTCGAGACGCCGCTTCGCGGCTCCTCAGGATGAGGGCTGTGGTGCGGATTGGCGCGCGCCAGCACCAGCCTCGCGCCCAGCGCGATCAGCGCCGGCGGCAGGTCGCCGATCGGCGAGCCATTGGCGATGTTGCCACCGATCGTGCCGGCATTGCGGACCTGCTCGCCGCCGAAGCGGCGCATCAGCTCGTCGAGTTGCGGCGAGAGCGACGCCAGAACGGGGCGGGCCTCCGCATGGGTCGCCATCGCGCCGAAGACGAGGTGATCGCCGCGGTCCGCGATCTCCCGCAGCGCCGCGATCCGCCCGAGCGAGATGACCGGGTCAAGCCGGCGCATGCCCTTCGTCACCCAGAGCCCGACATCGGTCGCACCCGCGATCAGTGTCGCTTGGGGATGGGCGGCCACCAGATTGGCCAGCTCCCCGATGGTCGCCGGGCCGAAGAACTGCCCGCCGGAGCCGGAGAGGGCGAGCATCTCGTCATCGGCGAGATCGCGCAGCCTCGCAGTGATCGTCTCCGAGTCCGGCCTGTTGCCATCGCCAGCATACATCCGCTGCGCCGCCGCGATGATGGGCTCGTAGCCGGTGCAGCGGCAGAGATTGCCGGCCAGAGCATCCTCGATCCGCGCAACCGATGGCGCTTCCTCGTTGAGCCAGAGCGCGAAGAGCGACATCACGATGCCCGGCGTGCAGAAGCCGCATTGCGAGCCGTGACAGTCGACCATCGCCTGCTGCACCGGGTGCAGGCTGCCGTCCGCGCGTTTGAGATGCTCCACCGTCAGCAGCTGGCAGCCGTCCAGCGTCGGCAGGAAGCGGATGCAGGCATTGATCGCCTCGTAGCGCAGCCGCCCGCCATCGAGCCGGCCGACGACGACGGTGCAGGCGCCGCAATCGCCCTCGGCGCAGCCCTCCTTGCTGCCGGTCAGGCGCCGCTCCAGCCGCAGCCAGTCGAGCACCGTCAGCGTCGGATCGCAGTCTGCGATCTCGATCAGCGCGTCGCCGAGGAGGAAGCGGAGCGTATCACGCATGGGCGCTCCCTCCCCCCGCTTGCGATGGGGAGGGCCGGGGTGGGGGGCTGCGCCGCTCGGCGAGATCATACCGGACGGAGCTCTGGCTTTGCGCCCCCCCATCCCTAACCCTTCCCCACCGCAAGCGGGGGGAAGGGGACTGCCTCGCGTGCCAGCCTGTACCAACGGCCCCGCATCGGAGATGAACACAAATCATGCTCTCAGATTAGGCATGATCCCCGCTTGGCCGGAAGCTCTGATTTGGTGCAGATGTGATGTGAATCCGAGCCGGAGTGCGCATTCGTGAGCCAGACCAGCCCCCTTCTTGCCCTGCGCGGCCGCCTTTTGTGGTTCATGGCCGATCCGCACGACGTCGGCGATGCCGCGCATCGTTATGTCGCGGACGGGGTGCTGGTGATCGAGGGCGGCGTCATCCGCGCGGTCGGCCCGGCGGAGGCCATCCTGCCGACCCTGCCGGCGGGGGCAGAGATCATCGACCACCGCCCGCATCTGATCATGCCCGGCTTCATCGACGCCCATCTCCACATGCCGCAGACGCAAGTGATCGCCTCCTATGGCGCCCAGCTGATGGACTGGCTCGAGCGCTACACCTTCGTCGAGGAGCAGCGGCTGGCGCAGCAGGGCCACCCGGAGAAGCTCGCGACCTTCCTGCTCGATGAACTGCTCAGCCATGGCACCACGACGGCGGTGATCTACGGCTCCGTGCATCCGCAATCGGCGGAAGCGCTGTTTGCCGAATCCGAGCGCCGCAACACCCGCATGATCGCCGGCAAGGTGATGATGGACCGCAACGCGCCCGAAGCGCTCACCGACACCGCCGAAAGCAGCTACGCGGATTCCAAGGCGCTGATCGAGCGCTGGCACGGCAAGGGTCGGCAGCTCTATGCCATCACCCCGCGCTTCGTCGTGACCTCGACGCCGGAGCAGATGGCGGCCGCGGGGCGGCTCGCCGCAGAGCACCCGGACTGCCATGTCCAGACCCATATCAACGAGAACCGGGCCGAGATTGCACTGGCCAACGAACTCTATCCCGAGCCTGGCGACTATGCCGGCATCTACCAGCATTACGGCCTGCTCGGCCCCAGAAGCCTGCTCGGCCACTGCATCCACATGACCGACCGGGAATGGCGCCGTTTCGCCGAAACCGGCAGCGTCGCCGTCTTCTGCCCGACCTCGAACCTCTTCCTGGGATCGGGCCTGTTCGATTGGGCCCGCGCCCGGGCGGAGGGCGTGCCGGTCGCGGTCGCGACCGATATCGGCGGCGGCACCTCCTATTCGATGCTCCGGACGATGTCGGAGGCCTACAAGGTGCTGCAATTGCAGGGGCAGTCGCTCTCGGCCTTCGCCGCGCTCCACGCCATCACGCTCGGCAACGCCAGGGCGCTGAAGCTCGACCACCTGATCGGCTCGCTCGAACCCGGCCACGAGGCCGATGTCGTCGTGCTCGACGCGGCCGCGCAGCGCGCCATGGCGCATCGGCTGGAGACAGCGCGCGACCTCGCCGAGGAGCTTTTCGTGCTGGTCACGCTCGGCGACGAGCGCAACGTCGTCGCGACCTATGTGATGGGGGAGCGGGTGCCGCGGCCGTCCCGTCCCGATTGACGCACGAACCTCCCCGTCATCCCGGACGCAGCGCAGCGGAGCTCCGGGATCCAATGTCGGGAACAGCGCTCTTCGATGGATCGCGGATCGGCGCGGCTGCGCCGCTTGTCCGGGACGACGGTGAGGTTGCGGAGCAGGCAGCCTCAGGTCACCCCAGCACGCCGCCCTTGCGCGCGAAATCGATGTAGATCTCGCGCAGGCGAAGCGCGGTCGGGCCCGGGGCGCCGTTGTGGATGCTGTGGCCGTCGATGGTCGTCACCGGCATGACGAGGCTGGTCGCCGACGTGATGAAGGCCTCCTCGGCGTCCAGCGCCTCGGCCAGCGTGAATTCGCGCTCCTCGAAGGCGAAACCCGTCTCCGCGATATAGGCCAGCACGGCCTTGCGGGTGATGCCGGGCAGGACCTTGTTGGAGAGCGGCCGTGAGATCAGCGTCTTGCCCTTGACGATCCAGGCGGTCGACGAGGCGCCCTCGGTCACCACGCCGTCCTCGATCATCCAGGCCTCCTGGGCGCCGTTTTCGGCGGCGAACTGCTTGGCGAGCACGGGCGCGAGCAGGTTGACGCTCTTGATGTCGCGCCGGGCCCAGCGAAGATCCGGCGTGGACACCACCTTGATGCCGGTCTTCGCCGCCGGGGCGTTCACGAAGTTGCGGGCCTGGGTGAACATCACCAGCGTCGGCGTGACATCCTTCGGGAAGGGGAAGTCGCGATCAGCCGCGCCGCGCGTGACCTCCAGATAGACGCCGCCCTCGTCCAGGGCGTTGCGCCGGATCAGTTCCTCATGGATCGCCACGAGTTCCGCCGTCGACCAGGGCAGGGCGAGCCGGATCTCACCGCAGGAGCGCGCGAGCCGCGCCAGATGCGCCTCGCAATCGACGAGCTTGCCGCCGATCACCGCCGAAACCTCGTAGATGCCATCGCCGAAGATGAAGCCACGGTCGAAGACCGAGATCTTGGCGTCCTCTTCGGGGAGATAGGCGCCGTTCACATAGACAATGCGGGACATCGGTCGGCTCTCGTCAGCGGGTTTCCAACAGCATCGCTCCTAGCCGAGACGTAAGCTGGGCGCGAGGGGCGAATGCCGGCGTCGATGCGGGGGCAGCCCCGCTCTGGCTAGGGGCGAAAGCTCAGGAAGCGCGAGGGGATCGCGCCCTGCGGGTTCGGCGCGAAACCGGCGAGCCGGCTCGAAACGAGGTTCTTGTGGGAATAGTGCAGCACCGGAATCCAGGGCTGGTCGCGAACGATCAGGCTGTCGGCCTCGCGCAGGATTGCAGCGCGCCTGGCGAGATCGGCTTCGCCGGCCGCGAGCTTCAGCAGCGCGTCGAACTGCGGATCGGCATAGCGACCGACATTGAAGCCGGTGTTGTCGCTCCGGAACAGGAAGAGGAAGCTCAGCGGATCTGAATAGTCGCCGATCCAGCCATAGCGGGCGACGTCGAACTCGCCGCCCTCTCGCAGATGGGCGAAATGCGCCGCGCTGTCGGTCTCGACGAGGGAGGTCTCGACACCGATCGCCGCCCATTGCTCCGCGATGGCCGCGATGGTGCGCCGGTTGTTGTCGCTGCGGTTGTAACGCAGCTCGAGCCGCAGCGGCATGCCGGGCCCGTAGCCCGCGGCCGCCATCAGCCGCTTCGCCTCATCCTCGCGTTCGAGCGGGGAGGCGGCCTTGAAGTCGAGTTCGGCGCGCTCGCCGTAATTGCCGATATGGGGCGGGATCACGCCATAGGCCGGCAGCATGGTGCCGGCCCAGACGCGTTCGGCGATGAACTCGCGGTCGATCGCGAGCGACAGCGCCCGGCGCAGACGCGCATCGGAGTAGGGGGCTTTCGCCGTGTTCAGCACCAGGAAATAGGTGCCGAGCGCCGGCGAGACGCTAAGCTGCGCGCCCAGCCGCCCGCGCAGGGCCGCGATCTGGTCGGTGGCGATGTCGGTGGTCAGGTGCAGTTCCCCGGCCAGGAAGCGCCGCGCCGCGACCGCCGCATCCGGGATGGGATAGGAGAACACCGTCTCGATGCGGACGTCGGCGGCGGCGTGGAAGGTGGGGTTGCGGTCCAGCCGGATATGAGAGCTGGGCACGAAATCCTTCAGCACATAGGGGCCGTTCGACACCCAGTCGGCCACGCGCGCCGCCATCCGGCCGGGCCGGTCCGCGGTGGCCGGGTAGACCGGCAGCGTGGCCTGGTGCGCCAGCAGTTCGAGCAGATGGGCCGTCGGGCGTTCCAGCCGGATTTCCAGCAGCCCGGGCCCGAGCGCCAACACGCCGAGATCCTCCACGCGCACGTCCTCGGCGGCCTTTTGGATGCGCTCGGCGTTCAGGATCGGATCGAGAAGGGGGGCATAGGGCGCCCCATGCCGCGGATCGACCATGCGCCGCAGCGAGAACACGAAGTCGGATGCCGTCACCGGCTCGCCGTTCGACCAGCGCGCATCCCGACGCAGCGTGAAGCGCCAGACCAGCCCGTCCTCGCTCGTCGTCCAGCTCTCGGCCACGCCCGGCGCGATCTCGCCTTTCATCGTATGGATGACGAGGCCCTCATAGAGGTCGCGCAGCAGATGCGCTTCGGCGACGCTCGTCGTCCGCAGCGGATCGAGACTGCCGGGATCGCCGTCATGGCTGCGGTAGAGAACGCCCTGGGCCAGCGCAGCCCCCGCCGTCGCAAGCGCAAGCCCGATCGCGAGCATGAAAGCGAGGCTCCGAAATCCCGGC
>NCCO01000279.1 GCA_002279705.1 Allobosea sp. 12-68-7 | reverse complement strand
CGAGGCGATGATCGCGGGACTCTGCGAGAGCCCGCTGACCTTCCAGGCGATCATCATCTGGCGCGACGAGCTCAACGAAGCCAAGGTCCTGCTGCGCGACATCATCGATCTCGAAGCGACCTATGCCGGCCCCGACGGCAAGAACCCGACGCAGGTCCCGGGCGAGGCCGGCGAGGCGGAGGCCGCGCCGGCCGCCGAGGGCGAGGCGCCCGAGGGCGAGCTGCCGCCCGATCTCGACGAAGACGACATGGAGAACAACGTGTCGCTCTCGGCCATGGAGGCCGAGCTGAAGCCGCGCGTGCTCGAGACGTTCGATTCGATCGCCGACAACTACAAGAAGCTGCGCCGCCTGCAGGATCAGGACATCGCCAACCGGCTGGAGAACACCAAGCTCTCGCCGTCGCAGGACCGGAAGTACAAGAAGCTCAAGGACGACATCATCACCGCGGTGAAGTCGCTCTCGCTGAACAACAACCGCATCGAGGCGCTGGTCGAGCAGCTCTACGACATCAACAAGCGCCTGATCTCGCATGAGACGCGCCTGCTGCGCCTGGCGGAGAGCTATGGCGTCGGCCGCGAGGATTTCCTCAAGCAGCATGTCGGCGGCGAGCTCGATCCGAAATGGGTCCTGCGCGTCTCCAAGCTGGGCTCGCGCGGCTGGAAGGAGTTCGTCGCGGCCGAACTCGAGCGCATCAAGAGCCTGCGTGACGAGATCCACACGCTCGCGAGCGAGACCGGCCTGGAGATCCAGGAGTTCCGCAAGATCGTGCTGATGGTCCAGAAGGGCGAGCGCGAGGCCAGGCAGGCGAAGAAGGAGATGATCGAGGCCAATCTGCGCCTCGTGATCTCGATCGCCAAGAAATACACCAATCGCGGCCTGCAGTTCCTCGACCTGATCCAGGAAGGCAACATCGGCCTGATGAAGGCGGTCGACAAGTTCGAGTACCGCCGGGGTTACAAGTTCTCGACCTATGCGACCTGGTGGATCCGCCAGGCGATCACCCGCTCGATCGCCGACCAGGCCCGCACGATCCGCATCCCCGTCCACATGATCGAGACGATCAACAAGATCGTGCGGACCTCGCGCCAGATGCTGCACGAGATCGGCCGCGAGCCGACCCCGGAGGAGCTGGCCGAGAAGCTCGCCATGCCGCTGGAGAAGGTGCGCAAGGTCCTCAAGATCGCCAAGGAGCCGATCTCGCTGGAAACGCCGATCGGCGACGAGGAGGATTCGCATCTGGGCGACTTCATCGAGGACAAGAACGCGATCCTGCCGATCGACGCGGCGATCCAGTCGAACCTGCGCGAGACCACCACGCGCGTGCTGGCGTCGCTCACCCCGCGCGAGGAGCGCGTGCTGCGCATGCGCTTCGGCATCGGCATGAACACCGACCACACGCTGGAAGAGGTCGGCCAGCAGTTCAGCGTCACCCGCGAGCGTATTCGCCAGATCGAGGCGAAGGCGCTCCGGAAGCTGAAGCATCCGTCGCGGAGCCGGAAGCTCAGGAGCTTCCTGGATAATTGAGGTCGACGTCTGCGATCCGAATGGCGGCGCGATCAGGGTTTCGCGCCGCGCCTGGCAAGTTCCGTCGCGACGTCCCAGACGACGAGTTCCTGGCCTGCCGCCGCGGCGAGCTGTCCTGCGGCGTTGATGGCGATCATATTGACGGGGCTTTTCGCACCCAGCAGTTCGATGATCGGGGCGCGATTGGCCAGGTCGGGCGAAAAGATGAAGATCCTGCCGTCGTAACGGCCGACTGCGACGAAAACCCTGCTCGGGAATGTCGCCACTGCATTGGCGGGCGAGGCGATCTCGCCGGGGCCGGCCGTGCCGATGAAACCGCCCGTC
>NCCO01000278.1 GCA_002279705.1 Allobosea sp. 12-68-7 | reverse complement strand
TTTCCGGGACCGGCGCACGCCGACCCGCTCCAGCAAAGCGAGCGCGCGCGCCTTCAGCTCCGGGTCCAGCCGCAGGCTCCAGAAGCGGGCCGGCAGAAGCACGTTGTCCAAAGCGCTGAGGCCCGCGAACAAATGAAAATTCTGCATGACCAGGCCCACATGGGCGGCGCGGAAACGGTCCCGCCGGCCCTCGCCGAGGCTGGCGAGATCAGTCTCGCCCCACGAGATGCGGCCGCTGTCGGGACGCGTGAGGCCCACGATGAGATTGATCAGCGTGGTTTTCCCCGCCCCCGAGGGCCCGGTGACCGCCAGGCGGGTGCCGGCGGCAACGTGCAAGGCCGGAATGTCCAGCGCGGGTGCCGCAAGGCCGGGAAAGGAGACGCGGACCGCCTCCAAGGAAAGGTCGGGCATGGTCATACCGGCCGGAAGCGCGCGTCGTTCAGGCGCAACTGGCTGACGAACCCGGTCTCGGGATCGATCCAGGACCCGACGTCCAGCGTGCCGGAAACCTCGATCGGCGCGTTATACTGAACGAAGGTCTGCCGGTCGCGCAGATAGATCACGACGATATCGTCCGGCCAGTCGGAATCGGACGAACAGAAGGGACAGATGGACATGGGGATCTTGGTGAGGACGAAGAATTTCGCCTCGGCCTTCAGCGGCGGCGCCATATAGCCCCGCATGGTCACCGCCTTGCCCTTGGCCTGCTTCACCTTTTCGGAGAATTCGAGCCCCAGCACCGTGATCTTGGCGTAAAGATCGTCGAAATCCAGCACCTCGGCCGCGAGCGCCCGCGCACCGGCAAAGAGCACTCCGCCGCTGAGACCCACGCAGCCCGCGGCGCCCGCGAGCAACCGCAGCAGGCGGCGCCTTGCGAGCGTGGGGGGCAAAATATGCTCGGTCATGCCTATGCGTCCTGCGATGCCGAAGGCCGGAAGGGGGATCCCTCCCGGCCTCGACCGGAGCGGCGGGCGCGCCGCGTCTGCGGGCGGCCGCGGTCTTGGGCGCCGTGCCTGCGCTATTTGGCGGCGTCGGCGCGTTGCTGGGCCTCGCCGAGCGCCATGGCTTCCGCGATCACGCGGAAGATTTCGGTATTCTCCATGTAGCCATGGATGTTTTCCGAGCCCGGTCCCTGCGCCTGAAGCACAACATCGTCCACGGCATGAACGGCGGTGTCTTCGCTCTTGGGAATATTGCCGATGCGCAGCACGGCCCCGGGCACGTTCTTATAGGCTTCGTTGGCCACATACTCGCCCTTCTCGTTCTTCACCGCCGGCACGTTCTGGCCGTCGAGCTTCGGGCGGAATGTCTCGTAATAGTCCGGGAAATTATTGGCGAAGATGGCGAGGCGGCGGGACACATCGACCCGGTCCGGATATCCGTCGCCGTCCTTGTCCTCATAATTGGGGAAACCGGCGTCGCGATAGGTCCCGACCTTCTCGCGCATTTCGGTGCCGGGCTTTTCGTCGTCGATGGTGCCGATCAGCGAGGCGCCGTGGGTGTGGTCGGCGGTCACGATGATGAGCGTGTCGGGATGGGTCTTGGCGAAGTCGCGCGCGATTCCCACCGCCTTGTCGAAGGTGATGGGTCGTCGATGGTGCCGATCAGCGAGGCGCCGTGGGTGTGGTCGGCGGTCACGATGATGAGCGTGTCGGGATGGGTCCTGGCGAAGTCGCGCGCGATCCCCACCGCCTTGTCGAAGGTGATGGTCTCGAACACGGCCCGCTCCCAGTCGAGCGGATGCTCGTTCTTGTCGATCTCGGCGCCTTCCACCATCAGGAAGAAGCCGTCCGGATTCTTGGAAAGCACCTCCAGCGCGGCGACCATCATGTCCGGCACGTCGGGCTGGTTGGGGAATTTGCCGACGGTGCCCTTCTTGAGGAACTTCTGGTCCAGCGTGCCGTCCATGTTGCCGGTATGGAACAGGCCGAGCAGCTTGCCGGAATTATTGCCCGCGGCGGCGGCCGCCAGCTCTTCCTTGGTGGAGACGAAGCCGTAGCCGGCGTCGCGGAATTTGGCGATATAGTCGATATCGTCCTTGCGCTTGGAACCGGGCGTGGTCTTCGGCAGGAAATAGGCCGAGCCGCCACCCAGGAT
>NCCO01000138.1 GCA_002279705.1 Allobosea sp. 12-68-7 | reverse complement strand
CGTCGGGCACGCGGATCTTGAGCCCCTTCATGTCGGCACAGCTCTTGATCGGCTTGTTCGAGGTGGTGTGGCGCGTGCCGTAATAGGTGACCGAGACGATCTGGTGGCCGGTCTTCTCCTGATAGCCCTTGGCCATGTCGGTGAAGACGTCGCTCTTGGTGTAGGCCAGCAGATGCTCGGGGCTGCGGAAGGTGAAGGGGTAGTAGGTCACCCCGATCGGCGCGAAGGAGCGCGCGGCGAAGCTGGAGCCCGAGATGATGATGTCGACCGTGCCCAGGGTGAGGCCCTGGTTGATGTCGGTTTCCTTGCCGAGCTGCGAGGCCGGATAGACGGTGATCTCGTAGCGGCCATTGGTGCGCTTCTTGAATTCGTCCGCCGCCCAGACCGATTCGGTGTGGAAGGGCTCGGAGGTCTCGTAGACATGCGCCCATTTCAGCTTGGTCTGGGCCTGGGCCGGCGCGCCGACCGCGATCAGGCTCGCGGCCACCGCCGCCATCGTCAGATAGGTCTTCATCATGTTGGTCCCTCCCGTGGGATCGCTCTCGTTGCCTTGGTCGTCTCAGTCTTCTTGTTGTCGTGGTCTTCGAGCGTCAGTTCTTCCTGACGAGGCGGGTCACGACGCTCTCCCGCCCGCCTTGCCGCGTGCTGACCTGCACGCCGTCCCGCCGCGCCGACCCCGCCGGAGCGGGCCCTTCGCCGAAGCTCTGCGAGAACCGCTCCTGCGAGCGCTGCAGATGCTGCCGCATCGCCGCCTGCGCCGCCTCCCCTCGCCCCTCGGCGATCGCGTCGCGGATCTCGCGATGCTCCGCCACGGCCTCGCGCCAGGAGTCGGCGTTCTCGAAATAGCTCGCGAGCTGGCGAAAATAGGGATTGATGCGCTGGTCGAACAGCAGCCCGACGAAGCGCGCCAGCACGGCATTGCCGAGGATGGCGGCGATGGCGACATGGAAGGCCCGATCGAGCGCAACCAGTTCGTCGCCGGTCAGATCCGGATTTTCCATCTGCGCGAGAATGGCGTCCAGGCTTGCGACATCGTGGCGACCGGCCTGCGAGCCGGCCTCCGCGCAGACCGCGCTCTCGATCAGCTCGCGCGCCTTGAGCACCTCGAACGGTCCCTCCGGTGCCTCGTCGGCCAGCGGCGCCAGAGCGGGGAGACCGGCAGGCTTGTCGATGACGTAGACGCCCGATCCCATGCGGATCCGGACCCGCCCCTCGACCTCGAGCGCAATCAGGGCTTCCCGCACGGAGGGGCGGGACACGCCCAGCTTTTCCGCCAACTCGCGCTCCGGCGGCAGCCGGCCGCCCACCGGATACTCGCGCCGATCGATGAGATGGCGGAGCTGGTCGGCGATCTGACGATAAAGGCGTGGCGACTCGACAGTTTCGAGCGGCACAGTCTGCTCCCGGTTTCCGTCCCTGGCTTCCTCTGACGGGAAGCTCGCTTTGGCCATGTGGTCAGGCCAATTGGAATTGAAACAAGCATCATCACGGGAGCGTGTCAATGAGTCGCGAGGGTCACGGCGGCGGGCGGCGCCGCGCTCAATGCCCGGCTGCCATCACCTCGGCGCGAATCTCCTCGACGAGTCGTTCCTTCAGGGCCACGAATTCCGGGCTCGTCTTGATGGTGTAGGGCCGGGGATGGGGCAGGTCGACCGCGATGTCGGCCTTGATGCGGCCGGGCCTGGCACTCATCACCACGACTCGCGAGCCGACGAAGATCGCCTCCTCGATGTCATGGGTGACGAACAGAACGGTCTTGCGCTCGCGCTCCCAGATGCCGAGCAGCATTTCCTGCATCAGCGCACGCGTCTGGTTGTCGAGGGCCCCGAAGGGCTCGTCCAGCAGCAGGATCTTGGGGTCGTTGGCCAGCGCACGGGCGATCGCGGTGCGCTGCTGCATGCCGCCGGAGAGCTGCTTGGGAAAATGATCGACGAAGCTCGCCAGCCCGACCCGCTCCGCCCAGCCACGGGCGATGTCAATCCGCTCGCGCTCGGCGATGCCCTTCTCGCGCAGGCCGAAGGCGATGTTCTGGACGACCGTCAGCCAGGGGAAGAGCGTGTAGCTCTGGAAGACGAAACCGCGATCGGCGCCAGGCCCGGAGACGGGGGCGCCATCGAGCATGATCTGGCCTTCGCTCGCCGTCTCCAGCCCGCCGATGATGCGCAGCAAGGTGGATTTTCCGCAGCCCGAGGGCCCGAGGATGGCGATGAAGTCGTTGTCGCCGACGCTGAGAGCGGTCGGCATCAGGGCGCGCGTCGGCTGGCCGCCGCGCTGGGCCGGGAAGATCTTCCCGACGTTCTCGACAACAAGCTTGCTCATCTTGCGACCGACTATCTCTGCGCCCAGGGAAACAGGCGCTGGTTGACCGCCTTGAACAGGAAATCCGAGACCAGGCCGATCAGTCCGATGACGATGATGCCGAAGATGATCTGGCCGGTGTTCAGCAGCGCCTGGCTGTCGGTGATCATGTGGCCGATGCCGGAGGACGAGCCGATCAGCTCGGCGACGATGACATAGGTCCAGGCCCAGCCGAGCACGAGGCGGAAGATCTCGGCGATCTCGGGCGCCGCATTGGGCAACAGCACGCGCCGCACCACCGAGGTGTCGGTGGCGCCCAGCGTATAGGCGGCATCGACGAGATCGCGCCGGATCGAGCCGACTGCCACCGCGATCATCAGGATCAGCTGGAAGACCGAGCCGATGAAGATGACGAGCAGCTTCTGCGCCTCGCCGATGCCGGCCCAGAGGATCAGCAGGGGGATGAAGGCCGAGGCCGGCAGGTAGCGGGCGAAGGAGACGAAGGGTTCGAGGAAGGCCTCGACCGGCTTGTAGGCGCCCATCATGATGCCAAGCGGCAGAGCGACGAGAGCCGCCAGCACGAAGCCACCGACGACGCGCCAGATCGTCATGCCGATATCGAAGGCGAAGCCATACTGGAAGAGAAGGTTGTAGCCCTCCCGGACCATGGTGAGAGGGTCGGCCAGGAACAGCTTCTGGACATAGCCGCCGAAGGTCGCGACCGACCACAGCGCCACGAACAGCGCGAAGAAGGCGACGCCATAGGCGACGCGAGAGGACGCGGAGACCGGCTGGAGGGGTTTCATGAAGAAGTCGCTGACGAGAGGAAGCGCGGGATCCCCTCTCCTGTAAGGAGAGGGGTAGGTGTGAGGTGTCGGCCCCTGGACCAGTGAAGCGCCGAATACGAAACGAGTCAGCGGTGAACTCCCGACCGAAGCGTCAATCGGCCGACCCCTCACCCTGCCCTCTCCCTACGGGAGAGGGTTCCCCGCGCCTCGCTCGGCGGGGAACGAGGTCAGCTCACTTGCCGGCGACGTATTTCGTCTCGACGAGGCTGGCGAGATCGGGCTTGGCCTTGATCAGACCAATCTCGAGCAGCAGGTCGGCGGCCTTGGCCGAGAAGGCCTGCCACTCGCCCGAGAAGAAGGCCTTGTTGCCGGCCGCGTCCGCCCATTTCAGGAAGGCGGCCGACTTGCCGAACTGCTCTGCGGACTGCTTCACATCGGCGCCCATGATGCCGAAGGCCTTGTCCTTCTCCTTGGCGATCATGTCGAGCGCCTCGAAATAGCTCTTGGTGAGCGCGGCGGCGGCGGCGTCATTGGCGGCGAGGAAGGCCGGTGTGCAGCCGAAGGTGTCCATCACCATCGGATAGTCGAGCGTGGTGGCGATGATCTTGCCGGCCTCGGGCTTCGCGCGCACGGCCGAGAGATAGGGCTCATAGGTCATGGCCGCGTCGTTCTGGCCGGCGATGAAGGCCTGCGCGGCCGGGCCGGGCTCCATGTTGACCACGGTCACGTCCTTCATGGACATGCCATTCTCCTTCAGGAACCAGGCGAGCGCGAAATAGGGCGAGGTGCCGGGCGCCGAGGCCGCGACCGTCTTGCCCTTGAGATCCTTGATCGAGCCGGTGGCGTTGCGCGTCACCATGCCGTCGGCGCCATAGCTCTTGTCGAGCTGGAAGATCTGCTTGGTCTTCACGCCCGCGGCGTCCCAGACGATCCAGGTCTCGACCGTCGTGGCCGCGCACTGGATGTCGCCCGACGCGATGGCGAGGTGGCGGTCCTTCTGCGGAATCTTCTTGATGGTGACGTCGAGCCCGTTCTTGGCGAAGATGCCGGCTTCCTTGGCCAGCGTCAGCGGCGCGAAGCCGGTCCACCCCGAAATGCCGATATTGACCTTGGTCTGCGCCTGCGCGCCGCCGGCGACCAGCGTCGCCGCGAGACCCAGACCCGCCACCGTTCCCCAACGCTTCAAACCCGTCATGACGAAACCCTTCCCCTGTTGTGATGTCCAACCCGCTGCCCGAGGGCTGGAGCCCATCGCAGCGTATGGCGCAGCCGGATGCAACCTTCGTTCCAGCGGAGGTTAAATGCATATGCAAATCCGTCAAGCCGTCGATTACCGGGGCTGGCGACAGCGATGACATTCTCTCGTTTGACAGGAACGGGAACATCCATTCCCCTGAGCGCGCTTTCAACGCCCCGCCTCTTCTCCCGCCAGGAACAATCCGAATGAACGGTGCCGACCGCCTCTGCGACACGCTGCTCGTCAACGGCGTGGATGTCTGTTTCGCCAATCCCGGCACATCCGAGATGCATTTCGTCGCGGCGCTCGACCGCAAGCCGGAGATGCGCTGCGTGCTCGGCCTCTTCGAGGGTGTGGTGACGGGCGCGGCCGACGGCTATGCCCGCATGGCCGACAAGCCGGCGGCGACGCTGCTGCATTGCGGGCCGGGCATGGCCAACGCACTCGCCAACATGCACAACGCCCGGCGCGCCTGGACACCGATGCTCAACGTCGTCGGCGACCATGCGACCTATCATCTCGTCAACGATGCCCCGCTGACCAGCGACATCGAGAGCCTGGCGCGGCCGATGTCGCATTACGTGCACCGGATCGCGACGCCGGAGGATGTCGGGCCGAGACCATCCGCGAGGTCGCCGCCGCGCTGCGCCAGCATGGCTCGCGCGCGGCGCTGATGATGACGGGCGCATCATTGCGCGAAGGCGCGCTCGAGACCGCGGCGCGCATCTGCGCGGCGACCGGCTGCAAGATGTACGGGCAGATGTCGAACGGGCGGATCGAGCGTGGCGCCGGGCGCGTCGCGATCCCCAAGGTGTTCTACCCCGTCGACATGGCGCTGGAGCAGTTGAAGGACGTCGACCTGCTGGTGCTCGTCGGCGCGCAGATCCCGGTCGGCTTCTTCGCCTATCCCGGAAAGCCCGGCCGGCTCATTCATGACGGCTGCACCGTGACCACGCTCGGCAAGATGGGCGACGACCTCGTCGGCGCGCTCGATGCGCTGGCGGCGGAGACGGGCGCCACCCAGGTCGAGCCCGCCTTCATCGCCAAGGCGCAGACCGAGACGGCGCTGCCCACGGGCGCTCTCGACGCCGACAAGGTCTGCACCATCGTGGCGCGGCTGCTGCCCGAGAACGCGATCATCTGCGACGAGTCGGTCTCGTCGGGCCGCGTCTTCTACCAGCAGTGCCACAACGCACCGCAGCACGATTATCTGCAGCTGACCGGCGGCGCGATCGGCGAGGGCATCCCGATGTGTGTCGGCGCGGCCGTGGCCTGCCCCGACCGCAAGGTCATCGGCATGCAGGCCGACGGCTCCGGCATGTACACGGTCCAGGGCCTGTGGACGCAGGCGCGCGAGAACCTCGACATCGTCACCGTGATCTTCGCCAACCGGACCTATGCGATCCTGCATGGCGAGATGCGCGCCGTCGGCGTCAATGATTTCGGCCGCAACGCCACGCTGATGCTCAACCTCGACGAGCCGGCGCTCGACTGGGTCGCGATGGCCCGCGGCATGGGCGTGGAGGCTGCGCGAGCGACCACCGCCGAGGAGTTCACCAAGCTGTTCAAGGGCGCGCTCGGTCGCAAGGGTCCGTTCCTGATCGAGGCGGTGATCTGAGACGCAGGCTCGTCATTCTCGGGCGCCCGACGGGCGACCCGAGAATCTCCTGCCAAATTGGTCGCTTAACGGGGGAACTCGTCATGAGATGGTCGGGTCAAGCCCGACCATGACGAACCAAACGCCACCCTTTAGAACCCGCCGAGAAACGCATCGAGGCACTCGCCGATCGCCTCGATCGCGTAGCCACCCTCCTGCACCACCAGCGTCGGCAGGCCGAAGGATTTCACCTTCGTGGCGATGGTGCCGAAATCCGCGGCGTCCAGCTTCAGCACGCCGATGGGATCGTCCCTGTGGGCGTCGTAGCCGAGCGCGACGATGACGACATCGGCGCCGAAGGCCTTGATCGCCTCGCCGGCCCTGTCGACGGCGGCCGCCATCTCGGCCCCGCCGGCGCCATGAGGCAGCGGCAGGTTGAGGTTGAAGCCCTCGCCCGGCCCGTTGCCACGCTCATCCTCATAGCCTGTATAGAAAGGGTAGTAGTTCGACGGGTCGGCATGGACCGAGATCGTCAGCACGTCGTCGCGGCGATAGAAGATCTGCTGCGTGCCGTCGCCGTGATGGGCATCGACGTCGAGGATCGCGACCTTGCCGAATCTGGACCGAAGGCGCTGGGCTGCGATTGCGGTATTGTTTAGGTAGCAGAAGCCCGTCGCGCGATCCGCGCGGGCATGGTGGCCGGACGGCCGGCAGAGCGAATAGACGGCGCGATCGCCCGCAATGACCGCGTCGGCCGCGGTCACCGCCGTCTCGGCCGACAGCAGCGTCGAGCGCCAACAATGCTCGCCGATCGGCACCGACATGTCGCCGAGATACCAGCCGAGCTGGCCGATGAAGCCGATGGGGCGGCAGGGCGCGCGGACGGCCTCTTCAGGGCGGCCGCTCCAATAGGGAAAGGTGCTGGGCCAGACCTCCGGGCCGCGCTCGGCCGGCAGGTCCTGCCAGCGCGCCCAGGCCGTCTCCAGGAAACGGACGAAGCCGGCATCATGGATCTCCAGCACCGGGCCGGTGCCGTGCGAGGCCGGCCGCTCGGGCGCAATGGCGTGCCGCTCGAGCGCCGCGAGCAGCCGCGCCGTCCGCTCGGGCAGGTCCTTCGGCGCGACCACCCGGCCATAGCGCAGATATTGCTGCGGATCGTGCATCGACTGGTCGGGGTGGTAGAAGGCGCGCATGGGTCGACAGGTCTCCGGGGGCGGGCCGGTCGCGGCCCGAATGGCGCAAGGCTAGCAAAGCCTGCGCCGCCGCGTCAGGCCGGAACGACGCCGCCCTGCCCTGCGTCGACGGCGGGCCGCAGGTGCTTTCGCGCAAGCAGGCGCGGCACGTCGTCGGCCGCGACAGCCGGAGCATAAAGATAACCCTGGCCGTAGCGGCAGCCATGGGCGTGCAGGAACTCCTGCTGCGACACCGCCTCGATGCCTTCGGCGACCACGTCGAGGCCGAGTTCGGTCGTGAGCGCCACGACCGCGCGTACGATCGCCGCATCCTCTCCCTGCTCGCCGATCCGCGCGACGAAGGAGCGGTCGATCTTCACGGCGTCGACGGGGAAACGCCGCAGATGGGTCAGCGAGGCATAGCCCGTGCCGAAATCGTCGAGCGCGACACTGATTCCGGCGGCCCGCAGCCGGTGCAGGGCCGGTCCGGCCTGGTCGCCCTTGCGGGTCAGCAGCACGTTCTCCGTGACCTCGACGCCGAACTGTTCCGCCGCTAGTCCCGCGGTGCGGAGCCTGTCGAGCAGCCCCTCCGCAAACAGCGGATCGCGGAACACGCCGGGCGCGAGATTGATCCAGAGCCGCGGCACCGCAAGGCCCTCGTCGCGCCAGCGGCACCGGTCCGCGAGAACGCGCGTGAGCACCGCCTCGCCGATCTGGCGCGCCGTCTCGGGATCCTGCAGGGCGAGCAGGAAGGAGCCGGCGGGCACGATGCCGCGGTCGGGATGATCCCAGCGCGCCAGCACCTCGAGACCGTCGACCGCCCCGCTGCGCAGATCGATCTGCGGCTGGTAGAACGGCAGGATCCGCCCCTGTGTGAGCGCGTCGCAGATCGCGCTGCAGATCTCGACGCGTGCGTTCATCGCCTCACGCATCGCCGGCTCGTAGACAACCGCCATGTTGCGGCCGAGCGCCTTGGCCCGATACAGGGCGAGATCGGCATCCTTGAGCAGTTCGCCGGCCTCGTCATGGTGCTGCGGCGCGAGGGCGAAGCCGATGCTGGCCCTCATGGGGCCGGCGATCTCCACACCGGCCAGGGGCTGACGCACGGCCTGCAGAAGCCGCTGCGCCTTGGTGGCGGCATCGAAGCCGTCCGCCAGCTCGGCGATGACCACGAACTCGTCACCGCCCAGCCGCGCCACCACATCGCCAGGCTGGAGCGCTGCGCTGAGCCTGGCGCCGACGGCGACCAGCAGCTGGTCGCCGACATCATGGCCGAGCGTGTCGTTGACCGCCTTGAAATCATCGAGATCGATCAGGAACAGGGCGACGACACCAGGAATGTCGCGACCCAGCGCCTGGCTCAGCCGCTCCTGGCACAACAGGCGGTTGGGCAGACCGGTGAGCGCGTCATGGGTGGCCTGCCAGCGCATCTGCGCGGCGGCGGCATTGCGCTCGGTGACATCGACGATGCCGGCCGCGAAGGCCTGGCTCTGCCCGGTCGGGACAGAGGCCGCGGTGATGACGGCCTCCCGCATCCGGCCCTGCCCGTCCCGCAGGGGCACCTCCAGCGCCTCGATGCGTCCGCGATCCCGCAACTCGGCGATCGCGCGGCGCCGATCGTCGATCCCGATGCTGTCGGCGATCGTGCGGTCGGCGAGGCCCGTTGCACCGGGCGCCGCCAGATAGCGCACGGCCGCCTCGTTGGCGCGCAGATAGCTGCCATCGGCGACCGCCGTGACCACGAGCGGGATCGGCACCGCCATGAAGACGCGTTCGAGCAGGGCCTGGCTCGCTTCGAGCGCCTCGCGTGCCGTCCGCTCCGATCGGGTCGCCAGCCATTCCAGCCGGCGCAGCCGATTGGCATGGATGACGACCAGGCTGAGCGCGAAGTTCAGCATGGCCAGCACCAGCACCAGCCCGAGCAGCGTCGAGGGATAGGGGCCTCGGCCGAGATAGCCCGCCAGCATCAGCACGCTGGCACCGATGCCCATGAGCAGCGTGAAGCGGAAGGGGGTGGGGGCGACAAGGTAGAAGATCGACGGCAGCAGCAGCACCACGAAGAGCGCCAGATCGCTGCGTGAACTGACCAGGAAGGCGACCGCCACGGCGGTCGTCGCCTCCCAGAGCAGCGTCGCGGCCAGAGCGCGTCCGACATCGGTCGCCCGCCGGACCATCAGGAAGCACAGCAGCGAGACCACGACGACCGAAAGCCGGGCCGGGACGGCGATGAAGAACTGCGGTGTTCCGGCAAAGCGCCAGTCACTCAACAGGAAGAGTGTGTTGAGCGCGGCCGAGAGCAGGAACAGCAGCCGGCACTGCCTGAGCGTCTCTTCGTGACGCGCGATCGTGAAGGCCTGCTCGATCGCGGAATCGCGAAACTCGCCGCCAAACGTCAGTTTATCCCCAGCCATGCGGCGCTTGTCGGAGATAACCCCTCAAAAGCGAGTTAAATTGACCAATCGCTTCCGATGCGATGCCGATTTGCGTCAGCGCGCGAGGAGGAGGGTCGAAAACTCCTGCGCCACATCCGCGGTGGCGAAGCGCCCGGGGCGAAACCAATCAATCGAGCCGTTCATCGCACCCAGGATCAGGTAGCGCATCAGGTCGGGCGAGCGCTCCTTCGGCAGGGCCCCGGCGGCCTGCAGCTCCGCGATGAGGTTGCGCCAGACATCCTCATAGGCCCGTCTCGCCGCCCGCACGCTCTCGGGCACCGGCGTCGCGCCGAAGGTGAAGACGCGGAAGCTCGCGGTGGTATAGTCGCGCTGGCCATTGAGAGCGGTCAGATGGGCGGTGATCGCCGCCTCGAGCCTTCGCCCGGGCGGCGCCCCTGTCGTCTTCTCCAGCGCAGCGACGACGGCGTCGTGGACGAAACGGACGCCGTCATTGACCACGGCCTCGACGATCTCCTCCTTGGAGGCGAAGTGGTGATAGAGGCTCGCCTTGCGGATACCGACCGCCTCGGCGATCTCGCGCAGCGTGGTCTGATGATAGCCGCCTGAACGCAGCAACCGCGCCGCCGTGTCGAGGATCAAGCGGCGCGATCCGCCGCGGGCGGCCGCCCGCGCGACATTGTCGGTCGCCGCGCTCACAGCCGCTTGGCGACCTCTTCCAGCATGACCTCGGTGGCACCGCCGCCGATGGCCTGCACCCGGGCGTCGCGCGTCATGCGCTCGATCGTGCTCTCGCGCATGTAGCCCATGCCGCCATGGAACTGCAGGCAGGCATACATGACCTCGTTGACGAGTTCGCCGCAGTAGGCCTTGACCATCGAGACCTCGCGTGTCGCATCGACGCCCTGCGCGTCGAGCCAGGCGGCGTGGTAGACGAGCTGCCGGCCGGCCTCCACCTTCGCCGCCAGCATGGCGAGCTTCTGGCGGATGGCCTGCTTGTCCCAGAGCGGGGCGCCGAAGGCTTTCCGGGTTTTCACATAGTCCAGCGTCAGGTCGATGGCGGCCTGGGCCTCGCCCATCGCCATGGCGCCGATCACCGTGCGCTCGTTCTGGAAGTTGCTCATGATCGCATAGAACCCGCGGCCCTCCTGCCCGAGGAGGTTCTCGGCCGGAATGCGGCAATCCTCGAAGACGAGCTCGGCCGTGTCCGAGGAGCGCCAGCCATGCTTGTCCAGCTCGCGGGCGACGCGGAACCCCGGAGTCCCCTTCTCGACCAGGAAGATCGAGACCGATTGCGAGGGCTTGGCCGCAAGATCGGTCTTGGCGGCAACGCAGTAGAGATTGGCATGGACGCCATTGGTGATGTAGACCTTGGCGCCGTTGAGCACATAGCTGTCGCCCTCGCGGCGGGCGGTGGTGCGGATGCCCTTCACGTCGGAGCCGGCGTCGGGCTCGGTCACGGCAACCGCGACGATCTTCTCGCCGGCAACGATCGCCGGCATCAGCCGGTCGCGCTGGGCCTTGCTGCCGGAATTGGCGATGTGGACGGAGGCCATGTCGGTGTGGACGAGCGCGGTGATCGCGACGCCCGAGAAGGTCGAGCGGCCGAGTTCCTCGGCGAAGACGACGGTCGCCATCGTGTCCATCTCGGAGCCCCCATATTCGCTGGGGTAGCGGATGCCGAGGAAGCCGAGCGAGCCCATCTTTCGAAGGACCTCGCGCGGGACGAAGCCCGCCTCCTCCCAGGCAAGAGCGTGCGGCTTGATCTCGGTCTCGACGAAGCGGCGGACCTGGTCGCGCAGCGCCTCATGCTCCTCGGTGAAATAGGGCGATCGCGCGAGCGTTCCCTCGGCTCCGATCCTCTCGACTGCGGACATGCAGGCCTCCCGTCACGATGCGCCAACCTACCGGACGGTAGGTCGATGACGCGGCGAGATCAAGCTGCGGGCTGACGCAGGCAGCCCCTGCCCCGGCCCCGGCCTCGAGCGCCGGCGGCGTCCCGCGCGGATTCCGCCTTTGCCGATACGCAGCGGGAAACGATCAGCCACGCGTCGGGAAGGTCAGCGGCGAGATCTCGAGATGGTCGCGCTTGGCCCAGTCGAGGTCCTTGACCTTGGGTTCGGCGCGGCGCTGGGCCTCTTCGAGTTCGGCGGCGGCCGCGGTGTAGTCCATCGTCAGGACCTTGCCGTTGTCGACGACGGTGACGCCGTCGACGATGACCGTCGTCACGGCCCGCTCGCCGGCGGCATAGATCAGGCTGCGCACGGGATCGCGCAGCGGGCGCATCATCGGGTGGGTGACGTCGACGAGCACGATGTCGGCCTTGGCGCCCTTGGCGAGGCGGCCGATGTCGTCGCGGCCGAGCGCCTTGGCGCTGCCCAGCGTCGCGGCGTTGAAGGCGTCGGAGGTTCTGAGATCGTAGACGTCCTCCGCCATCATGCGCGAACCGATGCAGACGGCCCGCAGCTCCTCCAGCATGTGGTGGGGGTAGGTGTCGGTGCCGATACCGACATTGACGCCGGCGGCGACATATTGCCCGAAGCTCTGCATCGCGATGCCGCGGCGCTGGAACACGATCGGGCAATGGGCGACGCTGGTGCCGGTCTCGACGAGGCAGCCGAGATCGTCCGTCGCCGGCCATTTCACCGAGGAGTGGTGGTCGAGGAAGATGCCGTGGCCGATGATCGAGAACGGCCCGAGCACATCGAGCGATTCCAGCCATTCGACCGGGGTCATGCCGTGGCGGCGGGTAATCTCGTGGAACTCGACCACGCTCTGCGCCGCGTGGATCTGGAAGGGCAGCTTGCGGGCCTCGGCCTCGGCATAGCTCGCCTGAATCAGCCCGGGCGTGCAGGTGTCGATCTGCGAGGGCGAGACCATGCCGGAGAGGCGTCCCGAATCATCGGCCGCGACCTGGTCGAGCAGCTTCATGGCGGCGGCCATGGCGGCTTCGCCGGCCTTCTCGTCCCATTCGTATTTCGCGAGATGGCCGTTGTCGGTGTACCAGCGGGCCGAGCGGTACATCGGCGAGAAGACGCCGCGCAGGCCCGAGGCCTTGAAGGTCTCGAGCCAGCCATCCCAGGCGACGGACATGTCGACCAGCGTGGTGACGCCCGACATCAAGAGCTCGGAATAGGTCACCTGCGCACAGGACTTGATGCCCTGCGCATCGCAGCGGAACAGCGGCATGAACTCGTAGAGCGCCGTGCCGTACATCTTCGGTGAGCCGAGCTCGTCGTTCCAGCCCTTGGTCATCGCCTCGGAGGAGGGATGGGAATGGATGTTGACGAGACCCGGCATCACCATTTTGCCGCGCCCGTCGACCGTCACGTCCGCCTTGCCCTTGAACGTCCCGCCGACATGGACAATCCGGTCGCCGTCATAGGCGACATCGCCGTCGCGCAGATAGACATGCCCCTTGGCCTTGGCGTCGTAGGCGACGATCCAGCTGGCATTGGCGATGAGGGTGATCGGCATGGCGGGCTCCGGCTGGGCAGAATGGGGGTGTCATGGTCGGCCTTGGGCCGACCATCTCTGGCAGGAGATTCTCGGGTCTGCGCTCCGCTTCGCCCGAGAATGACGACAGATCAGCGCACGAACTTCAGATCCAGTCCCTTGTAGAGGCCGCAACCGTAGATGTTGTGGGCCTTGAAGGGAGCCAGCCGCGCCGAGGCCGCGATCTTCATCGGCTCATGGTAGAGCGGCAGCCAGACCGCCGCCTCATGCACCTTCTTCAGCACCTCGCCATAGGCTGCGGCGCGGTCGGCATCGTTCAGCGCCGTCCCAGGCGATGGTGGCGTCGAAGAGCTGGACCTTGAGATCGACACCGATCTTGCGCAGGTCGCCCTGGATCGCCTCCATCAGCTTCTGCCAGGTCGAGCCCGTGAAGCCGTAGACCACCGGCGAGAGCTTCTTGCCGTCCTTGGCGCGGAAGCCGTCGGCGCCCTTCACCCAGCCGGCGGCGTCGAGGATGTTGTTGGCTTCCGCGACATTGGTCCTGAGCGGCGTGACCGACTTGTTCCAGTCGAGCGCCTCAGTGGAGATATAGCTGTAGGCTGGCTCGACCTCGCCGAAATAGAGGTTCTCGGCGATCGCCTTCTGGTCGACCGCCATGACCATGGCCTTGCGCACGGCCGGATCACTGACGCCGTCCTTGTCGATCTTGAAGCCGACGAAATAGGTCCAGAAGGCTTCCTTGGAGTCGACGAGCTTGAGGTTGCGGTTGGCGCGGATCTGCGACAGGCCGGAATAGGGGACGTATTGCGTGACCTGGCTCTGGCCGGTCATCACGGCGGCGAGGCGAGTGTTCTCCTCGGGCACGATGCGCCAGACAATCTCCTCGATCTGGGCGGCGCCCTTGTTCTCGTAGATCGGCGGGCCCCACTTGTAGGCGGCGTGCTTCTTCAGGCGGAATTCGTTGCGCGGCTTCCAGTCGCCCCAGCAATAGGGGCCGGTGCCGTTGAAGCCCTTGACGCCGAAATCGGCCCCGAGCGCCTCGACATTCGCCTTGTCGACGATCACGGCAAAGCTCTGGGTGAGCTGGTAGAGCAGTTCGGAGAAGGGCGCCGTCAGCTTGTACTCGACCGTGGTGTCGTCGACCGCAACGATGTCGTCGACCTTGCCGGCGCGCCAGCGCACCGGCGACCGGGTGGCGGGATCGATCCAGCGCTTGATCGAATAGACGACATCCTGCGCCGTCAGCTTCTTGCCGTCGCAGAAGGAGACGTCGTTGCGCAGCTTGAAGGTGTAGGTCTTGCCGTCCGGCGACATCGTCCAGGACGTGGCGAGGCCGGGCTTGATCGTCGACATGTCGTGGTCGAGCGAGACCAGCGTGTCGGCCATCATGAAGATGACCTCGGAGGCCGCGCGCGCGGTCGAGCGGTGCGGATCGTAGCGGTCGCTGTCGACCTCGCGCACGATGGTCAGGCTGGCGTTGGACCCCTGTGCGGCCGCCGGGCCGGCCAGAGCCGCGAGGCCCAGCAGAGCGCCCGTGGCGATGGATGTGAGATGCTTCACGATCGGTCTCCCCTTTGTTTTGAAACGAGCGGTTGAATTCGGTGCCTCACTGGTTCCGCATGCGCGGATCGAGCAGGTCGCGCAGCGCGTCGCCCAGCAGATTGACGCAGAGCACGATGGCGATGATCACGAGGCTCGGCAAAAGCGAGATATGCGGAGCGAAGAACAGCGCGTCGCGGCCGAGCGAGGCCATCATGCCGAGCTCCGCCTCCGGCGGACGCACGCCGAGCCCGAGGAAGGAGAGTGCCGCGCCGATCAGGATGATCTGGCCGAAGCGCAGGGTCATGAAGACGAAGACCGGCGACAGGCAGTTCAGCGCGAGGTAGCGCCAGATCAGCGTCCGGTCCGGCAGCCCCATGGCGCGGCCGGCCTCCATGTAGTCCTGTCCCATGATGACGATGGCGGCGCTGCGGGTGATGCGGGCGACGTCGGGGATGGTCGCGATCGAGAGCGCGATCACGATGGCCGTCAGGCCGGGGCCGACGACGGCGGCGAGCGCCAGCCCGAGCAGGATCGCCGGGAAGGACAGAAGGATGTCGGCGGCGCGCATGATGTAGGGGTCGAGCCGGCGGTAATAGACGCCGAGCAGGGCGACCAGGGCGCCCAGCCCCCCGCCGATGATGATCGAGGCCAGGCCCATCACCAGCGTCAGCCGCGTGCCGTAGAGCAGGCGCGAGAGCATGTCGCGGCCCTGCCCGTCCGTGCCGAGCCAGTGCTGCGGCAGCGAGCCGTCGCTCCAGACCGGCGGAACGAAGGGGCGGCGCGTGGTGTTGTAGGGGTCGAAGGGCGCGAGCCAGGGCGCAAACACCGCCGCCAGCACGATCAGCACCAGCAGGACTGCCGCCAGCAAGGCGAGCTTGTCGCGCAGGATGCGGCGGCCGAAGGCCCTGAGCGGCCGGCTCGCGACGGGGGCGGTGACGGCGATGTCAGCCATGTTTTTCCACCCGCGGATCGAGCACGGCATAGAGCATGTCGACGATCAGATTGATCACCAGAAAGGCCAGCGCCAAGATCAGGATGGCGCCCTGGGCCAGCGGGAAGTCGCTGGCGAGAATGGCACCGACGGCGAGCCGGCCGACGCCGGGCCAGGAGTAGATCGTCTCGGTGACGACGGCGCCGCCGAGCAGGTAGCCGGCCTGCAGGCCGATCAACGTCACGACCGGGATCAGGGCGTTGCGCAGAACATGGCGCAGCACGACGGCGCGCTCCGAGAGCCCCTTGGCCCGGGCGGTGCGGACATGGTCGGCACTCAGCACCTCGAGCGCGGCGGTGCGCGTCATGCGGGCGATCGGGCCGACGAAGACGAGGCCGAGCGTCAGCGCCGGCAGCGCGATGGCGGCGAGCCCCTCCAGGCTCCAGAGCGGGCCGCCGCGCCCGATGAAGGGCAAGAGCCCCCAATGGTAGCCGATATATTGCATCAGGATCAGGCCGATGAAGAACACCGGGGTCGAGACGCCGGCGACCGAGATCGCGATCACGACCCGGTCGAGCAGGCGGCCGCGATAGACGGCCGCGATGGTGCCGAGCGCGATGCCGAGCGGCACGGCCCAGACCAGGCAGGCGAACATCAGCTCGGCGGTGGGCCCGATCGCCTCGCCGAGTTCGGCGACGACGCTGGTGTTGGAGATCAGCGAGACGCCGAGATCCCCCTGCAGGACGCGGGCGAGATAAATGCCGAACTGGACAATGACCGGCCGGTCAAGCCCGAGATCCTTGCGAATCTGCTCGACCAGCTCGGGGCTCGCGGTCGGGCCGGCGACGATGGCGGCGGGGTCGGCGGGGACGAGCTGCAGCAGCAGGAAGCCGAACAGCAGAACGCCGAACAGCACCGGCACCGACATGGCGACACGCTGGGCGATGTGATTCAGCATGGGTGCTCCGCCCCCGTCATTGCGAGCGCAGCGAAGCAATCCAGCCGGCCCGCTCGACGCCCCCCTGGATTGCTTCGCTCCGCTCGCAATGACGAATCCATCACGCTTCCGCCTCGTACACGACCTTGCCCGCGATAATCGTCATGTCGCAGCGGGTCTCGTGCAAGAGCTGTTCCGGCGTCGCGGTGGACAGGTCGCGCGAGAAGATCGCGATGTCGGCGGCCATGCCCGGCAGGAGGCGACCGCGGCTGTCCTCGCAGCGGTTCACATAGGCGCCGAACTCGGTGTAGGCGGAGATGACCTCGTCGATCGTCAGGGTCTGGTCCGGCGAGATCACCGTGCCGCGCGCCGTCTTGCGGGTCAGCATGGTGTAGATGTTGGGCCAGATGTTCGCGTCGCAGACCGGCGCGTCCGAGGAGGCGGCAGGCTTCAGCCCGGCTTCGATCCAGTCCCGCATCGGATAGCAGGCCTCGACGCGGTCGGCCTCCAGCACCGAGAGATAGAGATCGCCGAAATCATAGATGAAGACCGGCTGCGGCACGGGCTCGATGCCGAGGCGGACCATGCGGGCGATCTGCGCCTTCGAGTTGAAGCCGCAATGCTCGATGCGGTGGCGGCGGTCGGGATCGGGGTGGTCGTTCAGCCCGTTCTCCATCGCGTTGAGCGTCTGCTCGATCGCGGCATCGCCGATGGCATGCACCGCGAGCTGATAGCCCTTGGCGTGATAGTCGCGGGTCAGCGCGTCCATCTCGTCGTCGGTGAGGCAGAAAATGCCCTTCGTCTCGGGCTCGCCGAGATAGGGCAGGCTCATCGCCGCAGTGCGGCCGCCGGCCGAGCCGTCGGTGAAGATCTTGACCGGGCCGACGCTGAGCCAGTCGTCGCCCGCCCCCGTCACCAGCCCGTCGGCGAAGCACTGCTCGACGATGCCGTTATGCCCGCCGAGCAGGCACATGTTGGTGCGCACCGGCAGGCGGCCCGTGCGCTGCGCCGTGCGATAGGCCGCGACCTCGCGATAGCGCGAGCGCATGCCCACCGCGGCGTCCATGACCGAGGTGATGCCGAAGGCATTGCAGTAGCGCCCGGCCCGCTCGATCGCCGCGACGAGTTCCTCGTCGGTCGGATCGGGGATGACCTTCTTGACGGCGTCGCGGCCGTTCTCGGCCATCAGCCCGGTCAGCACGCCATTGACCTGCTCGATCGCGCCGCCGGCGGGAACGGGGGTCTTCTCGTCGACACCGGCGAGCTTCAGCGCCAGCGAATTGGCGACGGAGAGATGGCCGCAGGCGCGCACGATGTAGACGGGGTTGTCCGGCGCGGCGCGGTCGAGCTCCGTGCGGTGCGGATGGCGCTTCACGTCGAGTTCGAAATGGTCGTAGCCGCGCGCCAGGATCCATTCGCCGGGCTTGGCCTTCGCCGCCGCCTGCGCGATCATCTCCAGCAACCCGTCGAGCGTGCGCACGAAGCGTGGACGAATGTCGAGCTCCTTCATCGTCAGCCCGAGCGGCAGCAGATGCAGATGCGCCTCGTAGAGGCCGGGCGTCGCCATGCGGCCGGCGAGGTCGATCACTTTGGTGCCGGGACCGATCAGCGGCGTCATGTCGGCCGGCGTGCCGGTCGCCAGAACCTTGCCCGCCCAGAGCGCGACTGCCGAGGCGTAGCCCTCCTTCAGCCCGAGATAGACCGGACCGTTCTGGAGAATAAGATCCGCGTGCGGCAGGCTAGGCATGGAATTAGTTCCTCCGGGAACCAATTCATGGCATCAAAAAAATCTCGGGGCAATCGTGGGGCGCGCAGCAAAATGCGCCATGATGGCGATGAAGAGATGGGCAGCATCGCGCGCCCTCACTCGCTGAGCAAGGCCTGATCCGATGACGCTGCGGGAGATTGGGAGTGGCGCGCTTGAGGGCACCGCATAACTTCACCAAGAATATGGTGTCAAACACTTTTATCGTTTTCTGGCGAACGTTGGCGACTACCCGCGCACAGGTCTCATAAGGGCCGTTGGTATCACGTCCATAGAGCAACTTGAAGCGGTCGCGATCATTGAGCGCAACTGCAAGACGATAAGCTGTCAGGAGCAAATTTTTGCTTTCATGAAGTCGGAGGTGGCAGATACAATGACGGAAATTTTCGCAGGAGCTCAAGGTTGAAGCGGTCCGCTGATCAAGGAGCGGGGTGTATCGGCGGTTCAGGCAGCGCACGATCTGCCATAGTTCACCGCTTACACAGCTTCCCGCTGGTGGCGGCGGTTTCTCAGCGGGAAACCGGGCGCTGGCTGTTCCGTCTGATCAGCGCATAGAGCCCCGCGATGGCGAGTACGAATGAAAGCAGCGCCAGCGGCGTCGCCGCACGCAGTAGCGCCACGGTCGCGTCCCGGTTGCTGTAGGCTTCCCACATGCCAGAGTAGAAAATCAGCATCGTTGACAGTACCCAGAGCGAGGCTGCGACCAGCCGCCCATCCGCGCCACGCGGGTTCTTGATCGCGGCATAGAGTGCGACCAGCGCGTAGAAGATCGCACCGATGCCGGTGCCCGGCAGGCCCGCGAACATGTCAATGTCCCTTCTCGTAAACGGCGAGCCTTCGCCGCATGATAAGTTCCGTCCAGACCGCTTCGATGAAGAAGAGGCTGTTTACGAGCCGTAGCAACAGGAATGCGGGGATGTCGAGCAGTACGCGCCACGGCAATCCGCGCCGCCGAGCCTCAATCCATACAGGCACTGCGATGACCGGCACGTCGATCACATAAACGAGCAGCGCCCATGGCGTGACAAGCAGGGCCAGGATGGGTGCGATGAGGAGATACAGCATCGTTGCCGCAGCCGAGTCCCACAACATCACCGTCACGATTGCGCTCAGCCGGGCGTCCGCTCGCACCGTCGCGCCATGCTTGACCAGGTTCTGCACAAGGCCGTGGCTCCAGCGACGCAATTGCTTGGCGAGCATGGTCCAGTTGGTCGGCTCGATGGGCAGCGAAAGAGCCTCGGGTACGAAGTTCACTGTCTGGCCGCGCGCGTAGAACGTCCACGTCAGGTCGACGTCTTCCGTCATCGTGTCGATGCTCCAGCCGCCAGCCGCGCGCACCGCGTCCGTTCGATAGGCCGAGAAGCAGCCCGACGAGATCAGCGGGCGGCCGATCGCGTTCTGGACGCGCTTGTAGAAGCCGAGTGCAAAAAGATACTCGATTGCACGCCCGCGCTCCCAGATTGTCCGGACATGGCGTGGAAGCACATAGCCGCAGGCTGCGGCGGAACCAGAGGCCGCGAGGCTGTTGATCAGCTTCTCCAAGGCGTCGGTGGCCAAGACCGTATCGGCGTCGACCGTGACGACAAAGGGCGTTGTTACGAAGCCCAGCCCAAAGGTCTGCGCGCCTGCCTTCGAGCCGGTATTGACGCCCGGGCGCACAACTTTCACTCCATACGTAAGAGCTATGTCACCGGTTCCGTCGTCGGAGGCGTCATCTACAACCAGGATCGTCTGGGGTGGACGCGTCTGTCCCTGCAGGGAACGGATTGTGTCGGCGATACAACCAGCCTCGTTGTAGGCTGGCACTATCACGGTGATGGGAAGCGGCAGGGCCGCCACTGTTGGCGAACTGATTTCCTCTATCCCCTCTAAACACCGACCACATACAGACTACGACGCCTGACCCGATGTGAAGCACCCCGGGTTTGCCAGGGGCCGTTTCGTCTGAGTCACGCCGCCATGGAGAGCTTCTTATCCTCGCTCAAGACCGAGCGGATCAGGGGTACGGTCTACCGGACCTGTGACGAAGCCCGCGCGGACGTGTTCGACTACATCGAGAGGCTCTACAACGCAGTCCGCAGGCGCTCGACCATCGGCTACGTCAGCCCGATTGAGTTGGAGCGGGCGGTGGGATTAGCTCAACTGCGCGTCGACAAGACCGGCAGAAGGCCAGTTGGCCTCGCCGTTTTTTGGCCTTGCTCGCTCGGCCAACAATCCGAGCGGTTGTCAACGAACGTCGCCGGCCCCCAACGAACCGATAAGTCACAAAAACCACCAAAAATCGCCGCTCTAGGGCGGTTGCGGACGTTGACCACAGCAGCAATGGTGCCGCTTGAGGGATTCGAACCCCCGACCCCCTCATTACGAATGAGGTGCTCTACCAGCTGAGCTAAAGCGGCAACGCGGGAGCCTTTACCAGCCCGGCCGATTCTTGGCAAGGCGATGGCGCGAGGCGCGGGCCGGAAAATCCGGCTTCTTCGTCAGTCCTTGCGCAGCTTTTCCGTCTCCGGCTTCTCCTGGCCGAGCGCGACGATGCCGCGGCGGATGGCGCGGGTGCGGGTGAAGTGCTTGTGCAGGGTGTCGCCATCGCCGAAGCGGATGGCGCGGGTCAGCACCGCCAGGTCCTCGCTGAAGCGGCCGAGCATCTCCAGGACCGCATCCTTGTTGTGCAGGAAGACGTCGCGCCACATCGTCGGGTCGGAGGCCGCGATGCGGGTGAAGTCGCGGAAGCCGCCGGCGGAGAACTTGATCACCTCCGACTGCGTCACCGCCGCCAGATCCTCCGCCGTGCCGACGATGTTGTAGGCGATCAGATGCGGCAGATGGCTGGTGACGGCGAGCACGAGGTCATGATGGCTCGCGGTCATCACCTCAACGATAGCGCCCATGCCCTCCCAGAACTGGCGCGTCGCGGCGATGGCGGCCGGATCGGTGCCCTCCGCCGGCGTCAGGATGCACCAGCGGTTAAGGAAGAGGCTGGGGAAGCCGGCGTCGGGGCCGGAATTCTCCGTGCCCGCCACGGGATGGGCCGGGACGAAATGCACGCCCTCGGGAAGATGCGGTGTCACCGCCTCGACCACGGCGTTCTTGACCGAGCCGACATCGGAGAGGACCGCACCCGGCTTGAGCATCGCGGCGATCTCGGCCGCGACCGCGCCGCAGGCGCCGACCGGCACGCAGAGCACGATATGGTCCGCGTCCGCGACGGCAGCCGCCGCGGTCTCGGCGATCTCGTGGCCGAGGCCGAGTTCGCGGGCTCGCTGCCGCACCTCCGGCTCGCGGTCATAGAGCACGACGCGGCCGGCGAGGTTCAGCGCCTTCGCGGCATGGGCGATGGACGAGCCGATCAGCCCGATGCCGATGATCGCGAGCCGCCCGAAGAGCGGGGCGTCCCGCCGCGGCGCGAAGCTGTCCTGGGACGGCGCCATCACGCCGCCAGGAATTCGCTGAGGGCGGCAACGACGAGCCGGTTCTGCTCCTCGGTGCCGATGGTCATGCGCAGGGCATCCGGCAGGCCATAGGAGCCGACGCCCCGCAGGATCAGGCCGCGCTGCGTCAGGAAAGCGTCGGCCTCCTTCGCCGTCCGGCCCGGCGCGGCGGGGAAGTGGACCAGCACGAAATTGCCGACGGAGGGCGTGACCGTCAGCCCGAGCTTCTCCAGCTCGGCGGTGGTCCAGGCCAGCCATTTATCGTTGTGCTCGATCGCGGCGGCGACATGGGCCTCGTCGGCGATCGCGGCCGCGCCGGCCTCGATCGCCGCGCCGTTGACGTTGAACGGGCCGCGGATGCGTTCCAGCGCGTCGATGATATGGGCGGGGCCGTACATCCAGCCGATGCGGAGATTGGCGAGGCCGTAGATCTTCGAGAAGGTGCGCGTCATCACGACGTTCTCGCTCTCGGCAACCAGTTCGAGGCCCGACGCATAGTCGTTGCGGCGGACATATTCGGCATAGGCCGCGTCGAGCACCAGCAGCACATGCGAGGGCAGCCCGGCATGCAGGCGCTTGACCTCGTCGAAGGGCAGATAGGTCCCGGTCGGGTTGTTGGGGTTGGCGAGGAAGACGATTCTGGTGCGCGGCGTCACGGCCGCGAGGATCGCGTCGACATCGGCGGTGAAGTTCTTTTCGTCGACCACGACGGGCTTGCCGCCCGCGGCCAGAATGGCGATCCGGTAGACGAGGAAGCCATGCTGCGTGAAAACGCCCTCGTCGCCATCGCAGAGATAGGCCTTGGTGATCAGCTGGAGCAGTTCGTCCGAGCCGGTGCCGCAGAGGATGCGGCCGGCATCGAGCCCGTAGCGTCCGGCGATCGCCTCGCGCAGCTTGGTCGAGGAGCCGTCCGGATAGAGCTCGAGCTTGCCAGCGATCTTGCCGTAAGCCTCGACGGCCTTGGGGCTGGGGCCCAGCGGGGTCTCGTTGGAGGAGAGCTTATGCAGCCTCACGCCGGCCGGAGCGGCCGACTTGCCGGGGACATAGGCCTCGATGTCGAGGACGCCGGGGCGGGGCATGGGGCGGGTGGCTGCGGACATGGTCTTGGCTCTCTTCGATTGTAACACCCGCTCCGTCATCCTGGGCGACCGCAGGTCGACCGGGATCCATCGGAGGGCGCGACACGCTACGATGGATCCCGGATCGCCGCTGCGCGGCGCCCAGGATGACGACGGGTGGTTCAGGACGACATCGGAAGCGGGTTCACGAGCGGACGGGCTTGAAGGCGAAGCGGGCGGCGTGGCTGCCGATCTCGGCGAAGTCGCTCAGGCCGGCGGGTTCGAGCGAGGCGCGGATCGTGGCCTGATCGACCTCACCCGACGCAGCAACCAGCAGCGAGAGATGCGAGCCATCGGCGGCCGAGGCCGAGACCTCGGCCAGATGCTGGGCGAGCCCGGCCCGCAGCGTCTCCGACCAGCGCTCGACGCGGGCGGCATAGAGCACGATCTCGCGCACGGCCGCGTCCGCGAGCGGCTTGGCGATGCAGTAGACCGGGGTGCCGGCGGGGTGGTTCGGCCGCTCGATGAAGGGCAGGCGCGCAATGATCTTGGGAGCGTCCGCGCCGATCAGGTCCCGCCACCAGATCCCCGCGCTGGCGCCCTGGTCCATGCGGAAGATGCCGAGATCGCCGGCCGAGCCCGCCACCGCACGGATGACCGCGCGCGCATCCGCATGGGTGACGAAGGGCACGGTGAAGCCGAAATGGAAGCGGGCGGAATCGCGCATCGCGGCATCGCCACCCGAGACATCGGCGTGGACCGAGTAATTCGCCTGGACATAGGTGAAGGTCGCGATGATGAGGCGCCAGATGCCCTCGATCGTGTCGAGCGGCAGCAGGCCCTGATGGCGCAGCGCGAGGCGCTTCATCATGTCGGCCTCGCGTCCAGGGCGGAAGGCCGAGCCCGAGACTTGCGTCTTCTTGACCGAGATCAGCGTCCCGATGATCGCCGACCGTTCCATCAGGAGGCCATGCATCTGCGCATCGATGCGATCGATCTCCGCGCGCAGATCGGCAAGTGTCGTTGGCGCAGCGAACGTGGTCGGGGCGGCTTCGGTCATGATGGCAGCGCGATTGCGAGGAACGGCCCTCGTCCCGAGGACCGGGGGTAGATGGAGGCTCTTAGCGCCGCAACCCGCCCTTGGCAAAGCCGCGGGCGCAACGCCGCGTTGACATGACGCACGCGTCGCGGCATCGCTAGGGTTCGATCTTCCGAACGACCTGACCGGCAAGCCAGATTATCGCGTCGAAACGGACAAGAATGAGCGACTTTTCCGCGAGCCTGGCCGACCCCCTGAAGGAAGCGAACGAGCCGACGAGCGCGGTGGCCCGCTTCGGCCCCGGCACGCCGCTCGCGATGGATTGCGGCATCAACCTCGACCATTGGCAGATCGCCTACCAAACCTATGGCGTTTTGAATGCGTCGCGGTCCAACGCCATCCTGGTCTGCCATGCCCTGACCGGCGACCAGCATGTGGCGAGCCGCAATCCGATCACCGGCAAGGGCGGCTGGTGGACCGCCATGGTCGGGCCGGGCAAGCCTGTAGACACCGACCGCTTCTTCGTGATCTGCGCCAATGTCATCGGCGGCTGCACTGGCACGACCGGCCCGGCCTCGACCAACCCGCAGACGGGCAAGCCCTGGGGGCTCGCCTTCCCGATGGTGACGATTCGCGACATGGTGCGGGCCCAGCGGCACCTGATCGACAGCCTGGGCATCGAGACCCTGTTCTGCGTCGCCGGGGGCTCGATGGGCGGCATGCAGGTGCTGCAATGGGCGGCGAGCTATCCCGAGTGCGTCTTCGCCGCGCTGCCGCTGGCGACCGCCGCCAAGCATTCCGCCCAGAACATCGCCTTCCACGAGGTCGGCCGCCAGGCCGTGATGGCCGATCCGGAATGGCGCGGTGGCCGTTATCTCGAAGAGGGCACGCGGCCCTCCAAGGGGCTCTCGGTGGCGCGGATGGGCGCGCATATCACCTATCTCTCCGAGCCGGCGCTGCACCGCAAATTCGGCCGCAAGCTGCAGGACCGGGAGGCGCCGACCTTCTCCTTCGACGCTGATTTCCAGGTCGAGAGCTATCTGCGCTACCAGGGGCTCTCCTTCGTCGAGCGCTTCGACGCCAACTCCTATCTCTACGTGACGCGGGCGATGGACTATTTCGACCTCGCCGCCGACCATGACGGCGTGCTGGCCAAGGCTTTTGCCGGCACGAAGACGCGCTTCTGCGTGGCCTCCTTCACCTCCGACTGGCTGTTCCCGACCGCGGATTCGCGCGCGATCGTGCATGCGCTCAACGCGGCGGGCGCCTCGGTCTCCTTCGTCGAGCTCGAGAGCGACAAGGGCCACGACGCCTTCCTCCTGGAGGAGCCCAACCTGTTCGCGACGACGCGCGGCTTCCTCGGCGCGGCGGCGCGAGCGCGGGGGATTTGATGCGGAAGCCCGGCCTTGCTCCCTCCCCCCGCTTGCGGTGGGGAGGGCTGGGGTGGGGG
>NCCO01000137.1 GCA_002279705.1 Allobosea sp. 12-68-7 | reverse complement strand
ATCGGCGGCAAGATCCAGGAGCAGCTGGTCGATCTCGACGCCATGGGCAAGCCCGTCGGCGTGCTGGCGACGAGCTGGGAAGCCGCGCCCGACGGCAAGACCATCACCTTCAAGCTGCGCGACGGTGTGAAGTGGCATGACGGGCGCCCCTTCACCTCGGCCGACGTGCAGTTCACCGCCATGGAGATGTGGAAGAAGATCCTCAACTACGGCACGACGCTGCAGCTCTTCCTCACCGCCGTCGACACGCCCGACCCGCTGACCGCGGTCTTCCGCTACGAGCGGCCGATGCCGCTGAACCTGCTGCTGCGCGCTTTGCCGGATCTCGGCTACATCTCGCCGCGCCACATCTACGAGGGCAAGGGCGACATCCGCCAGAACCCGGCCAATCTGGCGCCGATCGGCACCGGCCCGTTCAAGTTCGTCACCTATGAGCGCGGCCAGCACGTCATCGCCGACCGCAATGCCGACTACTGGCGTCCCACTGCGCCCCATCTCGACCGCATCGTCTGGCGCGTCGTCACCGACCGCTCGGCCGCGGCCGCCCAGATGGAAGCCGGCCAGATCCATTACAGCCCCTTCTCGGGCCTGACGATCTCGGACGCCGCCCGCCTCGGCAAGGACAAGCGCTTCATCGTCTCGACCAAGGGCAACGAGGGCAACGCCCGCACCAACACGATCGAGTTCAACTTCCGCCGCAAGGAACTCGCCGACATCCGCGTCCGCCGCGCCATCGCGCATGCGCTCGACATCCCCTTCTTCATCGAGAACTTCCTCGGCGACTTCGCCAAGCGCGGCACCGGCCCCGTGCCCTCGGTCTCGACGGATTTCTATCCCGCCGACAACGGCCCGCAGTACCCCTTCGACAAGAAGCGCGCCGCAGCGCTCCTCGACGAGGCCGGCTTCAAGGCCGGCGCGGGTGGCACCCGCTTCTCCTTGCGCCTGCTGCCGGCGCCCTGGGGCGAGGACATCACCCTCTTCGCCACCTTCATCCAGCAGTCGCTGGCCGATATCGGCATCAAGGTGGAGGTCGTCAGGACCGATGGCGGCGGCTTCCTGAAGCAGGTCTATGACGAGCACGCCTTCGACCTCGCCACCGGCTGGCACCAGTACCGCAACGATCCGGCCGTCTCGACCACGGTCTGGTACCGCTCGGGCCAGCCCAAGGGTGCGCCCTGGACCAACCAGTGGGGCTGGACCGACGAGACCATGGACAAGATCATCGACGACGCGGCGACCGAGGTCGATGCGGCCAAGCGCAAGACGCTCTATGGCGAGTTCGTCCGCCGCGCCAACACCGAACTGCCGATCTGGACGCCGATCGAGCAGATCTTCCTGACCGCGATCAGCGCCAAGGCGCGCAACCACTCCAACACGCCGCGCTGGGGCTCGAGCTCCTGGCACGATCTGTGGTTGGCGGAGTGACCGCCCGCGATCGCTGAAATGCAGAACCGATGCGCATCCTGACCCTCGCGGGGCGGCGTCTCGCCGCCTCGATCCCGACGCTGCTGCTGATCCTGATCGGGGTCTTCGTCCTGCTGCAGTTCGCGCCGGGCGACACGGTCGATGCGCTGATGGCGCAGATGGGCGGGGGCGACGCCGAGACCGCCAGACAGCTGCGCCAGTATTATGGGCTCGACGTTTCCGCCTGGGCCCAGCTCGGAAACTATCTCTGGCGGCTGGTGCGGCTCGATCTCGGCTTCTCCGCGATCTACGGCAAGCCGGTCGCGACCGTCATCGCCGAACGCCTGCCGGCGACGGTCCTGCTGATGACGGCCTCGCTCTCGCTCGCCTTCTTCTTCGGCCTGATCTTCGGCGTCATCGCCGCGCGCGGCGTCAACCGCTGGCCCGACACGCTGATCTCGACGCTCGGCCTCGTCTTCTACGCCATGCCGACCTTCTGGTTCGGGCTGATGGCGATCGTCGTCTTCTCGATCTACCTGCAATGGCTGCCGGCCGGCGGCTTCGAGGACATCACGGTCGCCCGCACCGGCTTCGCGCGCACGCTCGACATCGCCCGCCATCTCGTCCTGCCAACGCTGACGCTCGCGCTGTTCTACATGGCGATCTATCTGCGCATCATGCGCGGCTCGATGCTGGAGGTGCTGACGCTCGATTTCGTCCGCACCGCCCGCGCCAAGGGCATGGACGAGACCCGCGTCGTCGTCCGCCATGTGCTGCGCAACGCGCTCCTGCCGATGGTGACGCTGATCGGCCTGCAGGCCGGCACGATGCTCGGCGGCTCGGTCGTGGTCGAGAGCGTCTTCTCCCTGCCGGGCCTGGGACGCCTCGCCTATGAATCGGTGATCCAGCGCGATCTCAACACGCTGCTCGGCATCGTCTTCGTCTCGGCGCTGCTCGTGATCACCGTCAATTTCATCGTCGACCTGCTCTACGCCCGGCTCGACCCGCGCATCACCACGGGGAGCTGACGCGATGTCCTTCCTGAAGCTCTATCTCCGCAGTCCGCCGGCGGTGATCGGCCTCCTGCTGCTGATGCTCGTGCTCGCCATGGCGGTCAGCGCCGACTGGCTCTACCCGCGCGATCCCCTGGCATTGGCGGGGCGGCCGCTGATCTGGCCGTTCGCCAATCCGCGCTTCCTGCTCGGCACCGACAATTCCGGCCGCGACATCGCCGCCCAGATCTTCCACGGCGCCCGCATCTCGCTGCTGATCGGCCTCGTCGCGACGCTCATCTCGGTGGTGATCGGCATCACCATCGGCGCCGTCGCCGGCTATTACGGCGACTGGGTCGACACCGTGCTGATGCGCGTCACGGAGGCCTTCCAGACCCTGCCGAACTTCATCCTGCTGCTGGTCCTCGTCGCCGTCTTCGGCTCCACCATCACCACGGTCACGGTCGCGATCGGCATCGTCTCCTGGCCGGCCTCGGCGCGGCTGACGCGGGCCGAGTTCCTGTCGCTGCGCAACCGCGAATTCGTCCAGGCCGGCCGGACGCTGGGCCTGCGCGACGCCAGGCTGATCTTCGGCGAGATCCTGCCCAACGCCCTGCCCCCGGTGATCGTCTACGCCAGCGTCGTCATGGCGATCGCGATCCTGCTCGAGAGCGCGCTCGCCTTCCTCAAGCTCTCGGATCCCAACGTCGCCTCCTGGGGCAATCTGATCGGCGCCGGGCGCGACGTGCTGCGGGTGCAATGGTACGTCTCCGCCATCCCCGGCGTCGCCATCCTCATCACCGTGCTCGCCGTCTCGCTCGTCGGACAGGGGCTGAACGATGCGCTGAACCCGAGGCTGAAGGGCCGATGAGCGCCATCCTCACCCTCGACGCCGTCAGCGTCAGCCTGCCCAGAAACGCCGATCGCCCTCATGCGATGAGCGAGGTCTCGCTGTCGCTCTCCGCCAACGAGATCCTCTGCGTCGTCGGCGAATCCGGCTCCGGCAAGTCGATGACGGCCAATGCCGTGATGCGGCTGCTGCCGCCCGGCGTCGCCCTCGATGGCGGGCGCATCCTGTTCGAGGGGCGCGATCTCGCCGGCCTGAGCGAGCCGCAGATGCGCAAGGTCCGCGGCGCCGGCATCGCCATGATCTTCCAGGAGCCGATGACGGCGCTGAATCCGCTGCGCACCATCGGCGACCAGATCGGTGAGATGTTCCAGCTCCACACCGATCTCGGCCAGGCGCAGATCAGGGACAAGGTCCAGGCCCTGCTCGAAGAGGTGCGGATCCCCGATCCCGTGGCGGCGGCGAAGGCCTATCCGCACGAGCTCTCCGGCGGCCAGCGCCAGCGCGCCATGATCGCGATGGCGCTGGCGCTCGACCCCCGGGTCCTGATCGCCGACGAGCCGACGACGGCGCTCGACGTCACCACCCAGGCCCAGATCCTCGAGCTGATCCGCGACCTCCAGCAGCGCAAGGGCACGGCCGTCCTGTTCATCACCCATGATTTCGGCGTCGTCGCCGAAATCGCCGACCGCGTCGCGGTGATGAGCCAGGGCCGCGTCGTCGAGCAGGGCACGGCGGAAGCCGTGCTCGGCAATCCCCAGCACCCCTATACCAAGCAGCTCATCGCGGCCGTTCCGCCGCTGAAGGCCCCGGCCCCGCGCGAACTCGCCACGGAGACCATCCTCGCGGTCGAGCACGTCTCCAAGACCTATCGCAGCGGCGGCTTCCTCGGCCGCGGCCAGCGCGTCACCCATGCCGTCCGCGACGTCTCGCTGACGCTGCCGAAGGGGGCGACGCTCGGCATCGTCGGGGAATCCGGCTCTGGCAAATCGACGCTGGCGCGCTGCCTGGTGCGTCTGATCGACCCCGAGAGCGGCGCCATCCGGATCGACGGCACCGATATCGCCAGCCTCACCAAATCGCAGTTGCGTGCCGAGACCCGGCATATCCAGATGGTCTTCCAGGACCCGTTCGCCTCGCTCAACCCGCGCCGCAAGGCGGGCGACGCGGTGGCGCAGGGGCTGATCGTCCATGGCACGCCCCGCGCAGAAGCACGGGCCCGGGCGCGCGAACTCTTCGCGCTGGTCGGGCTCGACCCCGCGGCGACCGAGCGCTACCCGCATGAATTCTCGGGTGGCCAGCGCCAGCGCATCGGCCTGGCGCGCGCGCTCGCCCTCGAGCCGCGTGTCCTCGTCGCTGACGAGCCGGTCTCGGCGCTCGACGTCTCCGTGCAGGCGCAGGTGCTGAAGCTGCTGGGCGATCTGCGCCAGCGCCTCGGTCTCTCGATCGTCTTCATCACCCACGACCTGCGCGTCGCAGCCCAGGTGTGCGATCTCGTGGCGGTGATGAAGAACGGCGAGGTCGTCGAAGCCGGCCCGATCGGACAGGTCTTTGGCGATCCCCGGCACGCCTACACCAAGGCCCTCCTCGCCGCGATCCCCGGCCGCGACTTCGGCGTCAGGTCGCACGCGGCAGCCGGGTGACGCGCGCCGCGGACGCTCAGCGTGATCCCGGGCTGCCTCGCGCGGGGCTGCAGCCTCACTGGTCGCTCAGCGTCCGCCGCACCGCGTCGCGCCAGCCCGCGATCTTGCGGTGGCGCTCGCTGTCGGCCATGCCGGGCGTAAAGCGGCGCTCCAGCCGCCAGAGATCGGCGAAGCGGTCGGGCTCGGGCAGGAGTCCGGCGTCGAGCCCGGCGAGATAGGCCGCGCCCAGCGCCGTCGTTTCGCGCAGGCTCGGCCGGTCCACCGGCAGGTCGAGCAGGTCGGCCAGGCGCTGCATCGTCCAGTCGGACGCCGCCATCCCGCCATCCACCCGCAGCACCGAGCGCGCGATTTGACCAGTCCCCTGCCCCGCGCCGCCCGCGCTCTGTCCCCAGTCGGCATGCATCGCCTCGATCAGGTCGAGCGTCTGGTAGCAGACAGCCTCCAGCGCCGCCTTGGCGAATTCGCGCGGGCCGGAATTGCGGGTCAGCCCGAAGATCGCGCCGCGCGCCTCGGCGTCCCAATGCGGCGCGCCGAGCCCGACGAAGGCGGGTACGAGATAGACCTCCTGCGCCGGATCGGCGGCGCGCGCCAGCGGACCGGTCTCGCTCGCCTCCTTGATCAGGCCGAGCCCGTCGCGCAGCCATTGCACCGCCGCGCCCGCGATGAAGATCGAGCCTTCCAGCGCATAGGTCCGCCGCCCATCGAGCTGATAGGCGACCGTGCTGAGCAGCCGGTGCTGCGAGACGACCGGCGCCTCCCCGGTGTTGAGCAGCGCGAAGCAGCCCGTGCCATAGGTCGACTTCACCATGCCCGGCGCGAAACAGGCCTGGCCGATCGTCGCCGCCTGCTGGTCCCCGGCGATGCCGCGCACGGGGATGGCCGCACCGAAGAGCGCCGGGTCCGTTTCGCCGAAGAGGCCGGCGCAGTCCTTCACCGGCGGCAGCAGCGAGGCCGGGATGTCGAACAGCGCCAGCAGCTCCTCGTCCCAGACGCCACGATGGATGTCGAAGATCAGGCTGCGCGAGGCGTTGGTCGCATCCGTCGCATGCACGGACCCGCCGGTCAGGCGCCAGAGCAGGAAGCTGTCCACTGTGCCGAAGGCGAGTTCGCCGGCTTCCGCGCGGCGCCGCGCGCCGGGCACGTTGTCGAGCAGCCAGGCGATCTTGGTCGCCGAGAAATAGGGGTCGATCCGCAGGCCGGTGCGGGCTGCGACCAGCCCCTCATGGCCGGCGGCGACGAGGGCGGCGCAGGCCGGCGCCGTGCGGCGGTCCTGCCAGACGATGGCGCGGTGGATGGCGCGGCCGGTCGTTCGATCCCAGACCAGCGTCGTCTCGCGCTGGTTGGTGATGCCGATCGCGGCAATGTCGGCGGCGGTCAGTCCGGCCTTGGCGATCGCCTCCCGGCAGGTCGACAGCACGCTCTCCCAGATGTCCTCCGGCTCGTGCTCGACCCAGCCGGAGGCCGGGAAATGCTGGGCGAATTCGCGCTGCGCGCTGGCGACGAGCCCGAGGCCCGAATCGAAGACGAGCGCGCGCGACGAGGTCGTGCCCTGGTCGATCGCGAGGAGATGGCGTGCGGCGGCCATGTCGGCCTCTCTTTCTGCGGCGGCGGCCCGTCCTGCCCGGGCCATGGCGGCGGAGACTGGCGCAAGCCTCCCCGCCAGGGCAAGGCCTGAGCCTCCACCGCCGAACGGGCCGCGACAGAAGGTTCCGCTTGGCACTGCGGTCCCGCTGTTGTTACGCTTCGAATCCAAGGCGCATCAGGGCTTTCGTCCGATGCGTCCGCTGGGGCATCCGTCGCGAGGCGGGCCCGGCGGCAGGTCAGGGGAACGGCGGCGTGGAGGTCGAGGACCGGCAGGAGCGGATGATGGCGGCGGCGGCGCTGCCGCATGGCCACGGCGCCAGCCCGCCACCGGCCAGCGCCTTGCTCGGCGCGGCTTTCGGCCAGCACCTCGCCGGACCCGGCGCCCCCCTCGGCGGCACCCGCCCCGCCGCCGGTCCGCAAGCCACACCGCGCAATCCGCCCGCGACCTATGCCGCACTCGATCTCGGCACCAACAATTGCCGCCTGCTGATCGCCCGGCCGGCGCAGCACGGCTTTCGCGTCGTCGACGCCTTCTCTCGCATCGTGCGGCTGGGCGAGGGGCTGGCGGCCAGCAGCCGCCTGTGCGACGCGGCGATGGACCGCGCCGTCGAGGCGCTCAAGATCTGCCGCGGCAAGATGCTCCACCGCAATGTCAGCCGCGCCCGGCTGGTGACGACGGAGGCCTGCCGGGCCGCCGACAACGGCTCCGATTTCGTCCGCCGCGTCGCCGAGGAAGCCGAACTCGAGCTCGAGATCATCGACCAGCGCACCGAGGCCGCGCTGGCCGTGTCCGGCTGCGCCGCGCTGGCCGACCCCGCCGCCGAGGGCGTCATCGTCTTCGACATCGGCGGCGGCTCGACCGAGATCATCTGGATGGGCGGCCGCAACGAGGCGCGCGACCCGGCCGCACGCATCCGCGAATGGGCCTCGCTGCCGATCGGCGTCGTCACGGTGGCCGAGCGCTATGGCGGCGTCGACGTCAGCCGCGCGCTGTTCGAGACCATGGTCGAGGATTGTGCCCGCGAATTGAAGGCCTTCGCCGCAAAGGCCGCAGCCGCCAGCGGCGCCCGGAATTTCCACCTGCTCGGCACCTCCGGCACGGTGACGACGGTCGCCGGCATCCATCTCGGCCTGGCCCGCTATGACCGGCGCGAGGTCGACGGGCTGTGGATGCGGCAGGACGACATCCTCGCCGTCATCGACCGGCTCGTCGAAATGGACTACGCAGCCCGGGCGGCTAACGCCTGCATCGGCCGCGAGCGGGCCGATCTCGTGCTGGCCGGCTGCGCCATTTTCGAAGCGATCCGCCGCGCCTTCCCCAGCGAGCGCGTCCGCATCGCCGATCGTGGTCTGCGCGAGGGCATCCTGCTCAGGATGATGCATGAAGACCGCGCCTGGCGCCGGAGATGAGATGACGCTGTCCCCACGACCCGCCTTCGCGATCCGGACCCCGGCATGAGCGGCGGCGGCAAGACAGGAGGCGGCAAGGCCGGGGGCAAGGGCACCGGTTCCCCGAGGACGGGCGCCGCCAAGACCGGCGGTACCTGCGGGGCGCGCGTGCCCGGCAAGCAGGCTCCCAAGACCGTGGCCGGCGGCGGCGGCGCGCGCGACATGCGCGTCAAGGTCAAGAAGGCCGGCAAGCTCAAGCACTCCTCGCAGCTCTGGCTCGAGCGCCAGCTCAACGACCCCTATGTGAAGCGCGCCCGCGAGCTGGGCTACCGCTCCCGCGCCGCCTTCAAGCTCGAGGAGATGGACGACAAATACCATTTCCTGAAACCGAGCCAGAAGCTGATCGATCTCGGCTGCGCGCCGGGCGGCTGGTGCCAGATCGCCGCGGCCCGCATCGGCCTCGACAAGGGCAAGGGCCGCATCGTCGGCATCGACCTGCTGCCGGTCGATCCCATCCCCGGCATCGACCTCGTCGAGATGGATTTCATGGACGAGGAGGCGCCCGCCCTCCTCACCCAGCGCCTGGGCGGCCGGGCCGATGGCGTCATGTCCGACATGGCGGCCAACACCACCGGCCACAAGAAAACCGACCACATCAAGATCATCGCGCTCGCCGAGGCGGCGCTCGATTTCGCCCATTCGGTCCTG
>NCCO01000136.1 GCA_002279705.1 Allobosea sp. 12-68-7 | reverse complement strand
GACGGCCGCGCCACGGCAGCGCCGGCCCCCGCCGGCGAGCCCGCCCGCCTGCGCCAGCTCGCCGAAGCCGCCTTCGCTCGCAAGGCTCCGGCGCCCCGCATGGCGGCTCCCGCGCCGCGCCCGGCGCCGGCGCCCGCCCGGAAGGTCGCCAACAGCCGCGCCGGTGATGCGGGCTGGGAAGAGTTCTGAGCCGGTCCCACCCGCGCAATGCCACCCAAGGCCCTGCCCGACCGGCAGGGCCTTTTGCATTGGAATGTCCTCTGCTGGCCGAACCAGGGCCGCTCCGGCCGATCGCGGCGCGCTGCCTTTTCTAAGCGAGCCGATGCATGCGCCGGTGTCGTGCCCTCGCGGCGCCAAACGCTGATGGGCAAGGGCATCGCCGTCCCGGTGTCGCCGGTCCGTTGACAGCCCGGCCTGCGAGCGGGCCGCAATGACGCCTTTCAGCATCAATACAGCCCTGAGCGTCCCCTTTTCATCCTCGACTCCAGTTGCGTCAGGGTCGCCCTAAGGTTGTTAAGATTATTTTAGGTGACCTTAGATTGCCTATAAAATAGTCAATCAAGTGCGGAAATTAAGCGCCTCTTAACCTCATGCGGGTGATTGAGGAGCAGCAGGGCGCGGAAAGCCGGTCGGTCAAAAAGCAAAACCGGATGACGGCGATCGATTAAATCAGAGCCTGCGGCAGACAGCATATTCTATTGAAGAGAAACCTGCCTAGGGCGAGGGTAAATCATGTTTTCGGCAATACAAAAGACGCGTATCGTTCACCGCGTCATGATCGGCTTTTCGACGACGCTGATCCTTGCGGCCGTGCTCGGATTCATCAGTATCAACCGGGTCGACCTGATCAATCGTGGTTTGACGACCATCAACGATCTGAATTCGGTCAAGCAGCGCTTCGCGATCAATTTCCGCGGCAGCGTTCATGATCGGGCGATCAGCCTGCGCGACGTCACGCTCGTGGACAGTGCTGCCGATGTGCAGGCGAATGTCGCCGACATCGAGCGCCTGGCCGAAGCCTATCGTCAGTCGGCTGTGTCTCTGGACCGGATGCTTGCAGACCCCGCTCAGGTCTCGCCCGACGAAGCGCGCATCCTCGCGAGCATCAAGGAGACCGAAGCCAGGACTCTGCCTGTTTCGGACCGCGTCATCGCCCTGCGCAAGGCTGGCGATGCGGCGCAGGCCAAACAGGTGATGATGGCGCAGGCGCGCCCGCTCTTCACCGAATGGCTGGCACGGATCAATCAGTTCATCGATCTGCAGGAGGCCAACAACCAGAGGCTCGGCCAGAGTGTGCGCGGCGTTTCCGCGAATTTCACGGCAATGACGCTGCTGCTGCTCGGTTCGGCCCTGCTGATTGGCCTCGCCTTCGCCTGGTGGTCGATCCGCGCGATCCGGCCGTTGAGCGGCCTCACCCAGGTCATGACCCAGTTCGCGAATGGCGATCTCCAGGCGAGCGTGCCCCATAGCGACCGGGCGGATGAAGTCGGCGCCATGGCGAAGGCGTTGCAGATCTTCCGCAGCAATGCGCTGGCGATGCGGACGATGGAATCGGAGGCTGCCGCCACGCGCCAGGCAGCCGAGGCGGAGCGGCTCCTGACCGACGAGCAGCGCGCCCTGACGGTCAAGGAACAACTCGCCGGCGCCCGCCAGCAAGAGCAGATCGTCGATCTTCTCGCATCAGGGCTGCAGCGCCTCGCTCAGGGTGACCTGACCTGCCGGATCGAGGCGCCGGTGCCGGCGGATTATCTGAAGTTGCGCGACGATTTCAACGTGATGGTCGACCGCCTGAGCGGGATGGTCGGCATGATCCAGGCGACATCGTCCGATGTTGGGCTGGCCGCCCGCGAGATCACGACGGGCGCTGCCGATCTGTCCAAGCGCACCGAGGAACAGGCGTCTTCGCTGGAGGAGACGGCTGCCACGACGGAGGAACTCGCCGCCTCGGTGAAGGCCTCGGCTCAGGCGTCGCGTCAGGCCGCCGCTGTTGCCGATGAGGCGAAGCAGGCTGCCCAGGCAGGCGGGACGATCGCTGGTAAGGCGGTCGAGGCCATGGCGCGCATCGAGGACGCCTCGACCAAGATCTCCGACATCATCCGGGTGATCGACGACATCGCCTTCCAGACCAACCTGCTGGCGTTGAACGCGGCGGTAGAGGCGGCGCGGGCTGGCGATGCCGGCAAGGGCTTCGCCGTCGTCGCCTCGGAGGTTCGCACCCTGGCCCAGCGTTCGGGTGAAGCGGCCAAGGACATTTCGGCGCTGATCTCGTCCTCGAACATGGAGGTGGGCGAGGGCGTGAAGCTCGTGCGTCAGGCCGGCGAGTCGCTGGACCGCATCCTCACGGCCTCGCAGAAGGTCGCGGCGACGATCGCCGATATCTCCGCCGCCTCGGGCGAACAGGCCAATGGCATCGACGAGATGAGCCAGGCGGTCGCCCATCTCGACGAGATGACACAGCAGAATGCCGCGCTCGCCGAACAGAGTGCGGCCTCGGCCGGGTCGCTCTCGGGCAAGATCGGCGAGCTCAACGACCTCGTCGCCGCCTTCAAGACCGGGCCGGAGGGGGCACGGGCTGCTGCGCCTGCACCCGCCAGTGAGGCGGCGCGGCTGCGCCACCTTGCGGAGGCTGCCTTCAGCCAGACCAAGGCACCGGCATTCCGCAGCGCCGCCACCCGGGCACCCCGGCCAGCCCCGGTCAAGAAGGCCGCCAACAGCCGCGCCGGCGATGCAGGCTGGGCGGAGTTCTGAGAGGCCACTCCATAGGCAAGCACATCATCAAGGCCCTGCCTAAACGGCAGGGCCTTTTTGTTGGGCAGCCCGTCGCCGGGTCGAGCGAAAAGCGCCGCCGAATCGGCGATGATGCCGCCGCCCTGCGGGGGATCGCGAGACCCCGTTCCGCCGGGGCGCTCGGACAGAGCACGAGACGAGGAGTGCCACATGCGGGATTTCGAAGCGGATGCGATCGAGAGCTGGCTCGTCGGGACGCTGCTCCCCATCTGGCTCGGGCGGGTCTGGTCAGCCGAGAGGCCGGGCTATGTCGAGATGGTGTCGCCCGACGGAATCGCCGTCGAGAGCGACGCGCGCAGCACGCTGGTGACGGCACGGCTGGCCTATGTCTTCAGCCATGCCCACCTGCTCGGCGTGCCAGGGGCGATCGATGCGGCGCGTCACGGCATGGAATTCCTCTGGCGCTGCTGTCGCCGCCTGGACGGGCATGTCAGCCATCGCTGCACCATTCGGGGCGAGCCGGTGGATCCGAGGTCGGATTTCTACGACCTCGCCTTCGTCATTTTCGCCTGCGGCTGGTTCGCGCGGGCGAGCGGCGAGCGCATCTGGCTGGAGCGTGCCGAGGCGGTGATGGGCTTCATCGAGACGACGCTGGCCCATCCCGAGGGTGGCTTCGCCGAGGACACGCTGGGCAGCCTGCCGCGCCGGCAGAACCCGCATATGCACCTTCTCGAGGCCTGCCATGCCATGGCCGAAAGCGGGGGCGGCGACCGCTGGCTCGCCCGGGCCGAGAGCCTGGTGCGGCTGATGCAGGAGCGCATGCTCGACGCCGGCACCGGTTCGCTCGGCGAGTTCTTCACGGAGGGCTGGCAGCCCGCCGCCGGACGGACGGGGCAGATCCGCGAGCCCGGACACCACTACGAATGGACCTGGCTGCTGCATCACCACGACCGCCTCACGGCCGGACGTCGCGCGCAGGCGGCGGCGCGTCGGCTCTACGGGTTTGCCGACCGGTGCCATGGTGCCGGCCCGGCACACCCCGTCGTCAACGCGATCGCGCCCGATGGCGGCCTGCTCGACGGTGCCTGCCTGCTCTGGCCGCAGACCGAGTATCTCAAGGCCCTCGCGGCGCGCATCGAGTTCGAGCATGACGCCGATGCGGGGGCAAAGCTCGACCCGCATCTGGCCGTGGTCTTCGCGCGCTTCGTCGATCGCGGCAGCGGCCTGTGGATCAACCGCGTCGACGCGGCCGGAGCGCCCGACCGGGCGGCGGTTCCGGTTCGCGTGCTCTATCATCTGCTGCTGGCGCTAGTGGAGGTCGTGCGCGTCAAGCGGCTGGTCGCGGCGCGGGGGTGAGCGGAAAGCCTCCGGCGGCGGCCGGCCTTGTGCTGCGGGGCCGTTCTGCGCCATATCGAGGATCGAGAACACAGACCCTGTGCCGGCTCAGTTTGGCATCGTGGGCGCCGGGCCGGATGACGCATGGTTTCTGTCGAGCTGAAAACCGTTTCGAAGACCTGGGGCGGCGCGGCGGCGGTCGACGAGGTCAGCTTCACCGTCGAAGGCGGCAAGCTCGTCGCGCTGCTCGGCCCTTCGGGCTGCGGCAAGTCGACGACGTTGCGCCTGATCGCCGGGCTCGAGGACACCAGCAGCGGCGCGATCCTGATCGGCGGCCGCGACGTCACCCGGGCCGAGCCCTCCCAGCGCGGGATCGCGATGGTGTTCCAGAACTATGCGCTGTTTCCCCATCTGACGGTGGCGCAGAACATCGCCTTCGGTCTCGAGGTCCGCAAGGTGCCGCGCGCGGAGCGCGACAACCGGCTGGCGCGCGCCGCCGACATCCTCGGGCTCCAGGGCCTGCTCGACCGCAAGCCCTCGCAATTGTCCGGCGGGCAGCAGCAGCGTGTGGCGCTGGGCCGGGCGGTCGTCGCGGAGGCGCCCGTCTGCCTGATGGACGAGCCGCTCTCGAACCTCGATGCGCAGCTGCGCGTCGAGATGCGCCGCGAGATCCGCGAGCTCCAGCAGCGGCTGGGGATCACCATGGTCTATGTCACCCATGATCAGGTCGAGGCGATGACGATGGCCGATCAGGTTGTGCTGATGCGCAACGGCCGCATCGAGCAGGATGCCCCGCCCGACGAGATCTACGAGAACCCGGCGAGCGTCTTCGTCGCGCGTTTCGTAGGCACGCCGCCGATGAACGTCTTGCCGCTCGAGGCGGCTCTGGCGGCGGGCGGCGCCGGTCAATTGACACCGCCGCAGGGGCATGACCCGGCGACGCTGGCGCTCGGCATCCGTCCCGAGATGACCGAACTGGCCGAGAGCGGCATCGCGGCCGAGGTCGTGGCGGTCGAGTATCTCGGCGCCGATACGCTGGTCGAAACCCGCATCGGGGGGCACGGCTTCATCGTCCGGCGGGCGGGCAAGGTGCGCACAAGGCCGGGCGAAACCGTCTACATCACCTTGTCACAATCGGCCTTGCACTGGTTCGACCAGGCGTCCGAACGCAAAGTGGCTTCGGGTTAAGATCCGTTCACAAGGGTCGGGCGCACGCCACCTCACCAGGGAGAAGACAAGATGGACAGGCGTGACGTATTGAGCGGCGCTGCGGCGCTCGCGGGATCCTTGGCCCTGCCGGGCCTCGCCCGGGCGCAGGCCGCGACCGAGGTTTCCTTCTTTTATCCGGTCGCCGTCGGCGGGCCGATCACCAAGCTGATCGACAGCTATGCCGCCGATTTCGAGAAAGAGAACCCGGCGATCAAGCTGAAGCCGATCTATGCCGGCACCTATCAGGAAACGATCGTCAAGGCGCTGACCGCCCACAAGAGCGGCACGCCGCCGGTGACCTCGGTCCTGCTCTCCACCGACATGTTCACGCTGATCGACGAGGACGCGATCGTCTCCTTCGACAGCTTCGTGAAGACCGAGGACGACAAGAAGTGGCTCGCCTCCTTCTTCCCGGCCTTCATGGAAAACAGCCAGACCGGCGGCAAGACCTGGGGCATTCCCTTCCAGCGCTCGACCGTGGTGCTCTACTGGAACAAGGAGCTGTTCAAGGAAGCCGGGCTCGATCCCGAGAAGCCGCCGGCGAGCTGGGCCGAGCAACTCGACTTCGCCCAGAAGCTGACCAAGAAAGACGCGTCGGGCAACGTCACCCAATGGGGCATCCAGATCCCGTCCTCGGGCTTCCCCTACTGGCTGTTCCAGGGGCTCTCGACGCAGGCCGGCGCGATCCTCGCCAATGCCGCCGGCAACACCACAAACTACGCCGACCCCGCCGTCGTCGAGGCGCTGCAGTACTGGGTCGACCTCGCGCAGAAGCACAAGGTCCATCCGCCCGGTATCGTCGAATGGGGCACCACGCCGAAGGACTTCTTCGAGAAGAAGGTCGCGATGATGTGGACCACCACGGGCAACCTCACCAATGTCCGTAGCAACGCCAAATTCCCCTTCGGCGTCGCCATGCTGCCGGCCGGCAAGCGCCGCGGCAGCCCCACCGGCGGTGGCAATTTCTACCTCTCGAAGAAGGCGACGCCGGCCCAGCAGGAGGCCGCCTTCAAGTTCATCCGCTGGATCACGACGCCCGAGCGCGCTGCCCAGTGGGGCATCGACACCGGCTATGTCGCGGTCTCGCCGGCGGCCTATGAGACCGCGGCGATGAAGACCTATGCGGCGGGCTTCCCGCAGGCGCTGGTGGCGCGCGACCAGCTTCCCCATGCGGTGGCCGAACTCTCGACGCATGAAAATCAGCGCGTCACCAAGGCGCTCAACGACGGGCTGCAGGCCGCGCTGACCGGGACGAAGACGCCCCAGAAGGCGCTGGAGGATGCCCAGGCCGAGGCCGAGCGCATCCTGAAGCCCTATCGTTGAGACGGGGATCCGCCTCGCGATGAACTCCCGCGCGACCGCCACGGTCCATGGCTGGCTGCTTCTGCTGCCGGCCATGGCCTGCCTGGCTCTGTTCACGCATTGGCCGGCGGTCGCGAGTCTCATCGAGAGTTTCTACTCGACACCCAAGGCGCGCCGTCCGGCGCGCTTCGTCGGGCTCGACAATTACGAGCAACTCCTCGCCGATCCGATCTTCTGGAAGGCGATGTCGAACAATCTCTGGTTCGCACTCGGCACCATCCCGACCTCGATCGCGCTCGCGCTGCTGATGGCGGTCTGGGTCAACGACAGGATCGTCGGGCGGACCTGGGTGCGGATGGCGTTCTTCACGCCGACGATCCTGCCGATGATCGCGGTGGCCAATATCTGGCTGTTCTTCTTCACGCCGCAATACGGGCTGCTGGAGCAGATCGTCGGGCTGTTCGGCGGACGCAGCACCAACTGGCTCGGCTCGCAGGACACGGCGCTGGCGGCGATCACCGTCGTCGCGATCTGGAAGGAAGCCGGCTTTTTCATGATCTTCTATCTGGCCGCCCTGCAGGCGCTGCCGCCCAGCCTCGGCGAGGCTGCGGCGATCGAGGGCGCCTCGCGCTGGACCTATTTCCGGCGCATCCAGTTTCCGCTGCTGATGCCGACGACGCTGTTCGTGTTGATCAATGCCGTGATCAACGCCTTCCGCATGGTCGACCACATTTTCGTCATGACCCGGGGCGGGCCCGACAACGCGACCACGCTGCTGCTGTTCTACATCTACCAGGTCGGCTTCAGCTTCTGGGATACGGCTTACGCGGCAACGCTGACCTGCGTGCTTCTGGCGCTGCTGGCGCTGGTCGCCTTCGTCCAGTACGGCCTGCTCGAGCGCAGGACACATTACCGATGAGCGCCGCTCCTCAGCCGGTCGTGACCGCGACGCGCTCGGATCCCTATGCCCCCAAGGGCCTGTCTCTCACGCTGGAATCGACCGGGGCGATCCTGCTCGCGCTTATCTGGGTGCTGCCGCTGGCCTATGCCGTCTGGGCGGCGATCCATCCGGCCGAGTACACCACCCGCTTCGTCCTGACCGCGCCGCTGACGCTCGACAACTTCACCCGGGCCTGGGCGGCGGCGCCCTTCGCACGCTATTTCCTCAACACCTTCATCCTGGTGACGATGATCCTCGCCTTCCAGCTCGTGCTGGGAACGCTGGCGGCCTATGCGCTTGCGCGGCAGGATTTCTGGGGCCGCGACATTGCCTTCGCGCTCATCCTGGCGCAGCTGATGATCATGCCCGATGCGCTGATCGTCGAGAATTATCGCACGCTGGCCAGGCTCGATCTGATCGACACCATCCCCGCCATCGCGCTGCCCTACATCGCGTCGGCCTTCGGCATCTTCCTGCTGCGGCAGACCTTCAAGACCGTCCCGAAGGAACTCGACGACGCCGCCCGCGTCGAGGGCGCGAGCCCGCTGCAGGTGCTGATGAAGGTCTATGTCCCGCTGGCGAAGCCGACCTATATCGCCTACGGGCTGGTCTCCGTCAGCTATCACTGGAACAACTTCCTGTGGCCGCTGCTGGTGACGAACTCGGTCGAGTCGCGCCCGCTCACGGTGGGCCTGCAGGTGTTCTCGTCGAGCGACCAGGGCATCGACTGGGCGGTGATCTGCGCCGCGACCCTGATGACCTCCGCCCCGCTGCTCGTCGGCTTCCTGCTCTTCCAGCGCCAGTTCGTGCAGAGCTTCATGCGCGCCGGCATCAAGTGACGCGAGCAAGGTTCCGATGAAGCTGATCACCTGGAACATCCAGTGGGCGCGCGGGACGGACGATGTCGTCGATCCCCGCCGCATCATCGAGCACGCTCGCGCCATGGCCGATTTCGACGTGCTCTGCCTGCAGGAGGTCGCGGCGAACTTCCCCGACCTCGACGGCAATGACGACACCAACCAGTTCGCGCTTTTCGCCGACATGTTACCGGGCTTCACCGCGATCGAGGGC
>NCCO01000135.1 GCA_002279705.1 Allobosea sp. 12-68-7 | reverse complement strand
CGGCTCACCGCCGGATTCTCGGCCATGCTCGGTCGCCTGGTGCCCGGCGCCCGCTGAGCGCGGGCCGAGCTTGACCGCGCAACCGCGCGACAACGGCAAACCATCAACCTTTTCGCCCTAGAGTGCGAGCGGGAAAGGTATCGTGCCAATGCGTTGCGTCATCGTCAGCGATTTCGGCGCCGTCAATGGCGGCGCGGCCAAGGTTGCAATCGAGAGCGCGCGTGGCCTGGCCGAGGCCGGCGTCGACGTCGTCTTCGCCTGCGCGATCGGCCCCGTCTCGCCGCGGCTCGGCCATCCCCGCATCGATGTCCAGCGCTTCGAGGGCGAGGAGATCTGGAAGGTCGGGGGCCGCATCGCCGCCGCCCGGCAGGGCATCTGGAACGCCGCCGCCCACGCCTTCCTGACGACGCTGCTCGAGCGCCAGCCGCCCGGCACGATCGTCCATCTGCATCAGTGGACCAAGGCCTTCAGCCCGGCCGCCATCGCAGCCGCGGGCGAGAGCGGGCTGCCGGTGGCGGTGACGCTGCACGACTATTTTTCGTTTTGCCCGACCGGCGGCTATTTCGATTTCAAGGCGGGGCGCCCCTGTGCGCGCAGGCCGATGTCGGGCGGCTGCATGGCGGCGAATTGCGACCGCGAGAGCTACGCCCACAAGCTCGTCCGAGTCGCCCGGCAATGGCGCTCAGACGAAGCGCTGCGGGCGCTCGCCCAGCCGCTCTTCATCCATGTCAGCGATTTCGCGCGGGACGTCGCCCGCCCGTTCCTGCCGCGCCAAGGCCGTCATCTCGTCGTCGAGAACATGATGGAGGCGCAGAAGCGGCCTCCCGCCGACGTCGCCGGAAACCGGCACGCGCTGTTCCTCGGGCGCTTCACCCAGGAGAAGGCCGGCGACGTCCTGGCCCGGGCGGCGCGCGAGGCCGGGATGCCGGTGCGCTTCGTCGGGGAAGGCCCGCTCCACGCCGAAATCCTTCAGGCCAACCCCGCCGCCGATTTCGGCGCCTGGCTTCCGGCCGAGCGCGTCTTCGAGGAGATCGAGCGCGCCCGCTGCCTCGTCCTGCCCTCGCTCTGGTACGAACCCGGGCCGCTGGTCGTGGCCGAGGCCCGCTCGCGCGGCGTGCCGGTCGTGCTCGCCCGCACCACCGGGCCGGCCGGCTGGATCCGCGATGGCGGGGACGGGCTTCTCGTCGATGGCGGCGATGTCGCGGGCCTGGCGGCCGCGCTCGTGCAGCTGCAGGACGACGACACGGCGCGCCGCATGGGAGAGGCCGCCTATCGGCACTATTGGGCCGACCCGCTGACGGTCGAGCGCCATGTCGCGCGCACCGTCTCCGCCTATGAGACGCTGGCCCGCGCACCGCAGGCCGCCTGCGCCGCGGGCTGAGCGCCCGAAACTCAGCCTCAGCTGCTGCCGCTGCGCCGGCCAGAGTCAAAAAACAGCCGGGGTGTCGCCACCCCGGCTGCAAAGGTGGACCGCGTCAGGCGGTCGGGAGGAAGCTCGCGGCCGGCCGCGCGGGCCGGCCGAAATCCTCAGTAGGAGTAGTACATCGCGAACTCGACCGGGTGCGGCGTCATCTCGAAGCGCGCCACGTCCTGCATCTTCAGCTCGATATAGCTCTCGATGAAGTCGTCATTGAAGACGCCGCCGGCCTTGAGATAGGCGTTGTCCTTCTTGAGCGCCTCCAGCGCCTCGCGCAGCGAGCCGCAGACCGTCGGGATCTTCTTCAGCTCGCGCGGCGGCAGATCGTACAGATCCTTGTCCATGGCCGGGCCCGGATCGATCTTGTTCACGATGCCGTCGATGCCGGCCATCAGCATGGCCGCGAAGGCGAGATAGGGGTTCGCCATCGGATCGGGGAAGCGGACCTCGACGCGCTTGGCCTTCGGCGAGGTCGTCCACGGAATACGGCAGGAGGCCGAGCGGTTGCGGGCCGAATAGGCCAGCAGAACCGGCGCCTCATAGCCCGGGACCAGACGCTTGTAGGAGTTGGTCGACGGGTTGGTGAAGGCGTTCAGGGACTTGGCGTGCTTGATGATGCCGCCGATGTACCAGAGGCACTCCTGCGACAGGTCGGCATATTTGTTGCCGGCCATGATCGGCTTGCCGTTCTTCCAGATCGACTGGTGGACGTGCATGCCCGAGCCGTTGTCGCCATAGATCGGCTTCGGCATGAAGGTCGCGGTCTTGCCGTAGCTCTGCGCGACGTTGTGGATCGCGTACTTGTAGACCTGCATCTGGTCGGCCATGTGGGTCAGCGTGTCGAACTTCATGCCGAGTTCGTGCTGCGCCGAGGCCACCTCATGGTGGTGCTTCTCGACCTTGACGCCCATGGCCGCCATCGCCGCCAGCATCTCGCCGCGCATGTCCTGCGCCGAATCCTGCGGCGGGACGGGGAAATAGCCGCCCTTGGTGGCGATGCGGTGGCCGAGATTGCCGCCCTCATACTCGGTCATGCCGTTGATCGGCAGCTCGACATTGTCCAGCTTGAAGCCGGTGTTGTAGGGGTCGGCGGCGATCTTGACGTCGTCGAAGACGAAGAACTCGGCCTCGGGGCCGACATAGATCGTGTCGCCGATGCCGGTCGACTTCAGATAGGCCTCGGCCTTCTTGGCCATGCCGCGCGGGTCGCGTCCATAGGGCTCGCCGGTGGCGGGCTCGAGCACGTCGCAGGTGATCACCATCGTCGCGGCCGAGAAGAACGGATCCATGCAGGCGGTGGTCGGATCCGGCATCAGCAGCATGTCGGACTCGTTGATCGCCTTCCAGCCGGCGATCGAGGAACCGTCGAACATCGTGCCTTCGGCGAAGATGTCCTCGTCGATCATCGTGACGTCGAACGTCACATGCTGCCACTTGCCGCGCGGGTCGGTGAAGCGGAAGTCGACATATTTGACGTCATTGTCCTTGATCGCCTTGAGGACATCCTTGGCGTTCTTCATTTCAGCATTCCTCTTGTGGTCGTTTCTCAACTCATTCGGCCCATGGGTCGCTCAGACCTCCGGGCCACCGAACGCGCGGGTCGGGATGAGCCCTCAGATCGCGTCCGCGCCGGTTTCCCCGGTGCGGATGCGGATCGCCCCCTCCACCGTCGATACAAAAATCTTGCCATCGCCGATGCGGCCGGTCTGGGCCGCCTTCATGATGGCCTCGATGGCGCCGTCGACCATCTCGTCGGCCAGCACGATCTCGATTTTGACCTTGGGCAGGAAGTCGACGACGTATTCGGCTCCGCGATAGAGCTCGGTATGGCCCTTCTGCCGTCCGAAGCCCTTGGCCTCGAGAACGGTGATGCCTTGCAGGCCGACCTCCTGAAGCGCCTCCTTCACCTCGTCCAGCTTGAACGGCTTGATGATCGCTTCGATCTTCTTCATGCGCGGACCGGCCTCCCTTGCGCCGAACTTCGCCCCGGCGGAACGCCGGAACCGTCTGCTCCCGCCGTCCCGCCCGCCACGGCTTGCCCGGGCCGGCAGGCTCGGACTGGCCCGGCGGGGCCGACGGCAACATCCTCATCTCTGCTCATAGCATCGGCGCCTGTCTCTCGCTACGCGAAGCCCTCCTGACCGATGCGCGATCATGGGGCAGAAAACAGATGATAAATTAGGCAAATGATCAAGGTGCGATCATTTGACCTCCAGGGCCTCGCCCTTGCCGCAATCCCCGTGCTGCCGGATGATGCGCCGATGCCGCACGCCGCTCCCCCTGACCTCGCTCTGCTTGACGTCGCCGGGATGGCGGCGGCCGACGCCATCGCCATCGCGGCCGGCACGCCCGGCGCGGTCCTGATGGAGCGGGCCGGCAAGGCGGTCGCCGACGCCGTCGATCGCCGGACGCCGCCGGGCGCGCGCATCCTGGTGCTGTGCGGGCCCGGCAACAATGGCGGCGACGGCTTCGTGGCGGCGCGCCTGCTCGCGCGGCGCGGGCGGCCCGTGACGCTGGCGCTGCTGGGCGAGAGGGACCGGCTCTCCGGCGATGCCGCCGCCATGGCGGCGGCCTGGAGCGGGCCGGTCGAGGGAATCGAGGCGGTCCAGCCGCAGGCGCATGGCCTGATCGTCGATGCCCTGTTCGGCGCCGGGCTCAATCGCCCGCTCGACGGACCGGCGGCGGCGCTGGTCTCGGCGATCAATGCGGCGCAGCGGCCGGTCGTGGCGGTCGATGTGCCCAGCGGCCTCTCCGGCGACACGGGATGCGCGATCGGCCCCGTCGTCGCGGCGACGGAGACGGTCACCTTCTTCCGGTTGAAACCCGGCCATCTGCTCTGGCCGGGCCGCAGCCTCTGCGGCACCGTCACGCTGGCCGACATCGGCATCGACCCGGCGCTGGTCTTCACCCAGGCGACGCCGCCCGTCCTGTTCGCCAATGCGCCGCCGCTCTGGCGCGAGGCCTGGCCACGTCACGCACGCGACACGCACAAATACCGCCGCGGCGCCGTGCTCGTGGTCGCGGGCGGGCTCACCGGCGTCGGCGCGCCGCGCCTGGGGGCAGGCGCGGCGCTGCGGGTCGGTGCGGGCTTGGTGACGATCGCTTGCCGTCCCGAGGCGCTGGCGGCTCATGCCGCCCGGGGGCCGGACGCGCTGATGCAGCGCGCGGTCGACGACGCCGCGTCGTTGGCGCCGCTCCTCGCCGAACGCCGGCTCGCGGCCGTGCTCGTCGGCCCGGCGCTGGGGCTCGATGCCGCCGCCCGGGACGCGGTCATGGCGGTGCTGCGCAGCACCGCCCCCTGCGTGCTCGATGCGGATGCGCTCACCTTGCTGGTTCCGTCCGGGGCGAGGCTGCCGCATCTCCTCGGCCGGCGGGGCGGCTCCTGCGTGCTGACCCCGCATGAGGGCGAGTTTCAGCGGCTGTTTTCCGGGATCGCCGGCATCATGGACGCGCCGTCCAAGCTCGAACGGGCGAGGCGAGCCGCGGCCCATGCGCGGGCGGTCGTCGTGCTGAAGGGCATCGATACGGTCGTGGCCGGGCCGGATGGTCGCGCCGCCATCAACACCACCGGCGATCCGGCCCTGGCGACGGCGGGATCGGGCGATGTGCTCGGCGGCGCGATCGCAGGGCTGCTGGCGCAGGGCATGCCGGCCTTCGAGGCGGCCTGCGCGGCCGTCTGGCTGCATGGCAGAGCCGGCGAGGCGCTCGGCCGCGGCCTGATCGCCGACGATCTGCCCGCCGCGCTCGGCCGCCTGGCGGGCGAACGCGACCGGGACGCGACGTGAAAGCGCCCGCCGTCCAACCGGACGGCGGGCGCCTTTGGCTCAAACGCGATCAGCTGTTGGAGTAGGTCACGGCCGGGGCGGCCTTGAGCTGGTCCTTGGTCAGGGTGATCTTGCCATGGTCCGGATACATCTGGTCCATCGGCGCCGTCGCGGCGGTTCCGGTGGTGCGCGACGCGGTCGTGGCCGTGCCGGTGGCGGTCATGCCCGTCGCATTGGTGCCCGTCGCGGCCGTGCCCGTGGCGGTGGCCGCCATTGGCTGCATGCTCCAGTTCACCTCCTCGAACTTGATCGCCACGTCCTTGGTGCCCAGGCCGAGGAAGCCGCCGACGCCGACGGTGACGCCGGTGATCTTGCCCGCACTGTCGATCAGCACTTCGGTGACGTCGCCGACCTTCTCGTTGTCGGGGCCGTAGATGTCGACACCCATCAGCTTCGAGGCGCGCCAGTGGCCGCGCATCGCCTGGTTCTGCGGCGCCAGACCGGCCGAGGTGCCGGAGGCGGCGGGAGCGGCCGGCGAGGGCGAGATGGTCGCGCCGGGCGCGGTCGGCGCGGGAGCGGTGGTCTGGGCGATGGCGGTGGCGCTCATCAGCGCGAGAGCGAGCGAGGTCGCGGTCAGGGGATGCTTGAACATGGTGTCCTCCTTCAGTCCGGTCGAGGGGTGTCCGCCTTGCGACGGTCTGCCTCATCAACCCGCTCGGGCTGCAATTGTTCACGCCTCGGTCGGTTTTTTGGGCCGCAAGCCGCCGGGCTGCCGGCCCGACGGGGTGAAGACGACCGCCGCTTAAGCCTTCCTCAAAGGGTCTTGCGGCTTGATGGCGCGACGGGTGGCCGGAGGCTGCCATCGGCGGGGCTTGGGTTTGCCATGATACGACCACTCGCGGCCGCAGCCGTCCTCGCCGCCATCGGCTCCGGGCTCGGCGCGGCCCCGACGCAGGCCTTCTGGTCGCGCGGGCAGGTCTCGATGTGCGCCGATGCGACCACCGAGCGCGAGCGTGTCCGCCATCGCTGCCACGAACTCGGCGCCTATGCCGATCCGGGCTGGCCGGCGCTGGGCGTGAACCAGTCGGGCGGGTGGGGCCCTCGCGGCAAGGGATCGGCGCCGCAGCACCCACCTGCCGCGCGCCCGCCGGTTCGGCGGCTGGGGTGACGCAGGGCGGGCGCCTCAGGGATGCGGGGGGCTCGGCGAGCGACCGTGGTGAGCGGGGAGGGGATCGAACCCTCGACCACATGATTAAAAGTCACGTGCTCTACCACTGAGCTACCCGCCCTCACGGGCGCTGACATACGGAGGCCCCGGCTGCGGGTCAACATTGTTCCGGCCTGCCTTTCCATGCCAGAAGCGCGGCAATGCAGCGCGGTGGCGGGTGGCTGCCGCATCGGGACGGGCGGATTCGGGGCGACGACGGAATGGATGGTGCGGAGCGATCGCAGGCGACGGCCGCCTGGACACGCTGGACGATCGGGTTCTTCGGCACCGCCGTGGCGACGCTGCTCGTCCTGTGGGGATTCGCCGCCGCGCTCGATCCCTTCGGCCTGCGGGTCGCCAGCGGGCAGGCACCGCGGCCGATCATGGATATCAACCAGCGCTTCATGTACCCGCAGCTCGTCCGCTCCGGGCGCTTCGATTCGGCCGTGTTCGGCACCTCGACCATGCGCCTGCTCGATCCGGCCGTGCTGTCGGACGGCATCGGCGGCCGCTTCGTCAATCTCGGGATGAACGCCGCGACGCCCTGGGAGCAGGTCCAGATGGCGGAGCTGTTCGCACGCCAGGTCGCCCAGCCCCGCTCGGTGCTCTGGGGCATCGATTCGACCTGGTGCGAAGCCGATGCGACCGACCCGGCCAAGCGGCTGACGCCGCGGCCGTTTCCGCCCTGGCTCTATGACGGCGTCGGCTGGCGCGACTGGCCGGAGTTGATGAACCTGACCACGCTCGAGATCGCCGGGCGCCTGCTCGCGCACCGCCTCGGCCTGATGCCCGAGCGCATCCGCGGCGACGGCTACGAGGTCTTCACCCCGCCCGAGCCGCTCTATGATCTCGCCCGCGCCCGGATGCATCTCTACGCCGACCGCGGCGGCGTCGCGCCCGACCCGGCGCCGATCGTCCCGCCCGAGCCCGTCCCGGCCGAGGCGCGGGCGCAGTGGCGCTTCCCGGCGCTGGACTGGCTCGACCAGGCGCTCTCCCGCCTGCCGCCGCAGGCGCGGGTCCTGCTGGTGCTGCCGCCGGCCCATTACGCGATGATGCCGCGCGAGGGCTCGGCCGGCGGGCAGTACTACGACGCCTGCAAGCAGGGCCTCGCCGCCGTGGCCGCTCGCCGGGGCGCGACCGTGATCGATTATGCGCTGACCTCGCCGATCACGCGGCGCGACGACAATTATTGGGACCGGGTGCATTACCGCCTGCCGATCGCTCGCCGGATGGAGGCCGATCTCGCGGCGGTGGCGAACGGCCGGCCCCCGCAGGCCGACGGAGCGGCCGTCGTGACGCCGCCGCGTTAACCGGTCGGAAACCAAGTCGCCCTAACGCTGGTGCCATGGTCATCCGCCGCGGCGTCAGATCGGTTTTCATCACGCTCGCGCTCTACCTCGTGTCGGGCGCGGCGGTGGCCTATTTCCTGTTCCATGCGCAGCACGGATCGCGCGGCCTCGACGCCCGCGATACCTTGAAGGGTTCGCTGCGCGAGATGGAGACGGAACTCGCCACGCTGACCACGGAGCGCAAGCTCTGGGAGCACCGGCTTTCGCTGGTGCGCGACGAGTCTGTCGATCGCGACGTGCTCGAGGAGCGGGCCCGCGACAGCCTCGGCCGCATCCACAAGAACGACGTCATCCTGATGGGTCGCTGAGGGCGACCTTCGACGCCGGCAAATAGTCCCGGACGTATCGATTAACTGGAATACGGTTACATTAGGAAATTGTCGCAAAATCATGGGCTTGGCTCATGCTGCAATGCGAGATAGCCGCCTCGCCAAGGGTTTTGCGATCCTCTACAACCAAGGTCGAGTGACCCTGGAGGACCGCCGATGGCCGTTGCCGCGCGCAAGACGAAAGCTGCCGCCCCCGTCAAATCCGCCGCCAAGCCGGCCAAGGCGCGAACGGCCAAGGCCGGCGCCGACAAGGCGTCCGCCGCCGCGCCCAGCAACATGGCGGTCTTCACGAGGGAGGAAGACCTCCACGCCTATCGCGAGATGCTGCTGATCCGCCGCTTCGAGGAGAAGGCCGGCCAGATGTACGGCATGGGCCTGATCGGTGGCTTCTGCCATCTCTATATCGGGCAGGAAGCGGTCGTCGTCGGCATGCAGATGGCGTCGAAGGAGGGTGACCAGGTCATCACCGGCTATCGTGCTTATCGCGCGGCGTGATGGCCGAGCTGACCGGGCGGCGCGGCGGCTATTCGCGCGGCAAGGGCGGCTCCATGCACATGTTCTCCCGCGAGAAGAACTTCTATGGCGGCCACGGCATCGTCGGTGCCCAGGTCTCGCTCGGCACCGGTCTCGGCTTCGCCAACTGGTATCGCGAGGACGGGCGCGTCTCGCTCGCCTATTTCGGCGACGGCGCGGCCAACCAGGGCCAGGTCTATGAGAGCTTCAACATGGCCCAGCTCTGGAAGCTGCCGGTCGTGTTCGTGATCGAGAACAACCGCTACGCCATGGGCACGGCCGTCAGCCGCGCCTCGGCCCAGACCGACTTCTCCCGCCGCGGCGTCTCCTTCGGCATTCCCGGCGAGCAGGTCGACGGCATGGACGTGCGCGCCGTGCGCGACGCCGCCACCCGCGCCATCGAGCATGCCCGCTCAGGCCAGGGTCCCTACATCCTGGAGATGCAGACCTACCGCTATCGCGGCCACTCGATGTCGGACCCGGCGAAGTACCGCTCCAAGGACGAGGTCCAGCGCATGCGCGAGGAGCATGATCCGATCGAGCAGGTGCGCGGCCGTCTCACCCGCGAGTTCAAGGTCGGCGAGGATGAGCTGAAGGCGATCGACGCCAAGGTCCGCGAGATCGTCAACGATGCGGCCGAGTTCGCCACGCATGATCCCGAGCCCGATGTCTCGGAGCTGTTCACGGACATCCTGCTGGAGCCGGCCAAGGCCTGAGGGCCTTCGCCGCGCCGCCTTTCCCTTTCGCCTCGTCCAATCATTCCGGGTGCGTTCATGCCGATCGACATTCTCATGCCTGCCCTTTCGCCCACCATGGAGCAGGGCAAGCTCGCCAAATGGCTGAAGGCCGAGGGCGACAGCGTCAAGGCCGGCGACATCATCGCCGAGATCGAGACCGACAAGGCGACGATGGAGGTCGAGGCCGTCGACGAGGGCATCCTCGCCAAGATCCTCGTCGCCGACGGCACCGAGAACGTGGCGGTCAACACGCCGATCGGCATCATCGCCGCCGAGGGCGAGGATGCCAAGGCGGCTGCGGCGCCCGCGCCGGCCGCCAAGCCGGCGGCCGAGTCGGTGGCACCGGCAGCCCCCGCGGCAGCGGCTCCCGCCGCCGCGGCGCCGGCGACCGTGCCGGCCCAGGCGAAGTCATATGACGCCTCGTCGGAATTCCCGGCCGGCGCCGAGATCGTCAGCATGACGGTCCGCGAGGCGCTGCGCGACGCCATGGCCGAGGAGATGCGCCGCGACGGCGACGTCTTCGTCATGGGCGAGGAGGTCGCCGAGTACCAGGGCGCCTACAAGGTCACGCAGGGCCTGCTCCAGGAGTTCGGCGCCAAGCGCGTCATCGACACGCCGATCACCGAGCATGGCTTCGCCGGCATCGGCGTCGGCGCCGCGCTGACGGGCCTGCGCCCCATCGTCGAGTTCATGACCTTCAACTTCGCCATGCAGGCGATCGACCAGATCATCAACTCCGCCGCCAAGACGCTCTACATGTCCGGCGGCCAGATGGGCTGCCCGATCGTCTTCCGCGGGCCCAACGGCGCGGCCGCCCGCGTCGGCGCCCAGCACAGCCACGACTACGCCGCCTGGTACTCCAACGTGCCCGGCCTCAAGGTGGTGATGCCCTACAGCGCCTCCGACGCGAAGGGCCTGCTCAAGAGCGCCATCCGCGACCCCAACCCGATCATCTTCCTCGAGAACGAAATCCTCTACGGCCGCTCCTTCGACGTGCCCAAGGGCGATGACTTCCTGATCCCGATCGGCAAGGCCAAGGTCGCCCGCCCGGGCACCGACGTCACCATCGTCTCCTTCGGCATCGGCATGACCTATGCGCTGGCCGCCGCCGAGGCGCTGGCCAAGGAGGGCATCGAGGCCGAGGTCATCGACCTGCGCACGATCCGCCCGATGGACATCGAGACCGTCGTCGCCTCCGTGCAGAAGACGCATCGCTGTGTCGCGGTCGAGGAGGGCTTCCCGCAGTCCGGCGTCACCGCCGAGATCGGCATGAAGATCATGGAAGCCGCCTTCGACTATCTCGACGCGCCGGTCGCCCGCGTCACCGGCAAGGACGTGCCGATGCCCTACGCCGCGAACCTCGAGAAGCTGGCTTTGCCAAACATCGGCGAGGTCGTCGCGGCGGCCAAGGCCGTGTGCTATCGCTGAGAAGGGGCGCAACCGATGCCGACCAACATCCTGATGCCCGCGCTCTCTCCGACCATGGAGAAGGGCAATCTCGCCAAGTGGCTGAAGAAGGAAGGCGATGCGATCAAGTCCGGCGACATCATCGCCGAGATCGAGACCGACAAGGCCACGATGGAGGTCGAGGCCGTCGACGAGGGCATCCTCGCGAAGATCGTCGTGCCGGAGGGCACGGCCGATGTCGCGGTCAACGAGATCATCGGCGTGATCGCCGGCGAGGGCGAGGACGTCAAGGCGGCCGCCGCGCCGAAAGCTGCTGAAGCTCCCAAGACCGAGGCGCCCAAGACCGCGCCGGCCGCCGCCGCTCCGGCGGCCGCTCCCGCGGCGGCGATCGCGTCCCCCGGCGAGCGGCCCTTCGCCTCGCCGCTGGCGCGCCGGCTCGCCAGGGAGGCCGGACTCGACCTGTCGAAGGTTCAGGGCTCCGGCCCCCATGGCCGCATCGTCGAGAAGGATGTCGAGGCGGCGAAGACCGGTGGCGGGGCCAAGGCCGCGCCGGCTGCCGCGCCTGCGACGGCTGCTCCGGCGAGTGCGCCGAAGCCTGCGGCTGCGCCGCTGGCGACCGGGCCGTCCGACGAGCAGGTCAAGAAGCTGTTCGCAGCCGACTCCTATGAGGAGGTCCCGCATGACGGCATGCGCAAGACGATCGCGCGCCGCCTGCTCGAGGCCAAGCAGACCGTCCCGCATTTCTACGTCACGGTGGATTGCGAGCTCGAAGCCCTGCTCAAGCTGCGCGGCGAGCTCAACGCCGCCGCGCCCGAGAAGGACGGCAAGCCGGCCTACAAGCTGTCGGTCAACGACATGGTGATCAAGGCGCTGGCGCTGGCGCTGAAGGCCGTGCCGGACGCCAATGTGAGCTGGACCGAGACCGCCATGCTCAAGCACAAGCACGCCGATGTCGGCGTCGCCGTCTCGATCCCCGGCGGGTTGATCACCCCGATCATCCGCGACGCCTGCCACAAGAGCCTGTCGCAGATCTCCAACGAGATGAAGGACATGGCGGCCCGGGCCAAGGCCCGCAAGCTCAAGCCCGAGGAGTATCAGGGCGGCACCACGGCGGTTTCCAATCTCGGCATGTTCGGGGTCAAGGACTTCGCCGCGATCGTGAACCCGCCGCATGCGACGATCCTGGCGGTCGGTGCCGGCGAACAGCGCGCCGTGGTCAAGGGCGGCCAGCTCGCGGTGGCGACCGTGATGTCGGTGACGCTCTCGACCGACCACCGCGCCGTCGACGGCGCGCTCGGTGCCGAGCTGCTGGCGGCCTTCAAGGGCTATATCGAGAAGCCGATGGCGATGCTGGTGTGAGGTCGCCATATAGCAGAGGTTGATCGAGATCGGAGACGACGCCATGGCCGAGCCGAAAGATATGGTCATTCCGATGCTGAAGGAACTGCGCGACGAGATGCGGCTTGGCTTTGCCGCCGTCGACAGGCGTTTCGACGAACTGGAACAGCGCGTCAACACGCGGTTCGACCGGATCGAGAAGCGCCAAGACGCGCAGAAAGATGCGTTCACGGGCGAGAGCATTCTCGGGCGCTATGCGATCAAGGAAGTCGACGAGCGCCTCGCCGCGCTGGAGCGCGATGTCGCCGAATTGCGGGCTCGCTCCTGACGGCCCGACATTCAACATCAATGCCCTCAAGAAACACCGCTCCATTGCGGAGCCGAGCTGAGGCTTTCCATGGCTGACTACGACATCATCATCATCGGCTCCGGCCCCGGCGGCTATGTCGCGGCGATCCGGGCGGCGCAACTCGGCTACCGCACCGCGATCGTCGAGCGCGAGCATCTCGCTGGCATCTGCTCGAACTGGGGCTGCATCCCGACCAAGGCCCTGCTGCGCTCCGCCGAGATCCTGCATTACGGCCAGCACGCCAAGGATTACGGCCTCGTGCTCGAAGGCACCTTCAAGGCCGATCTTGAGGCCATCGTGAAGCGTTCGCGCGGCATCGCGGCGCGGATGAACAACGGCGTCCAGTTCCTGATGAAGAAGAACAAGGTCGACGTGATCTGGGGCGAGGCCACGCTGACCAAATCTTCTGACAAGGATCGGCCGGGCACGATCTCGGTCGTGCCGACGAAGAAGCCGCCCGTGCAGCCGCAGGTGCCACCGCCGAAGAACGCCAAGGGCGAGGGCACCTACACCGCCGACCACATCATCGTCGCGACCGGCGCCCGTCCGCGCGCGCTGCCCGGCATCGAGCCGGACGGCAAGCTGATCTGGACCTATTTCGAAGCGATGGTGCCGGCCAAGCTGCCGAAATCCCTGCTCGTGATGGGCTCGGGCGCGATCGGCATCGAGTTCGCCTCCTTCTACCGCACCATGGGCGTCGAGGTGACGGTGGTCGAGGTGATGCCGCAGGTCGTCCCCGTCGAGGATGCCGAGATCGGCGCCTTTGCCCGCAAGGCCTTCGAGAAGCAGGGCATCAAGATCCTGACCTCGGCCAAGGTGACCAAGGTCGAGAAGGGCTCCGACAGCGTCACCGCCCATATCGAGGACGAGAAGGGCGGCAAGCTCACCATCACCGCCGACCGCATGATCTCGGCCGTCGGCGTCGTCGGCAACATCGAGAATCTCGGGCTGGAAGCGCTCGGCGTGAAGACCGATCGCGGCTGCATCGTCATCGACGGGCTCTGCCGCACCAATGTGAAGGGGCTCTATGCGATCGGCGACGTCGCCGGCCCGCCGATGCTCGCCCACAAGGCCGAGCATGAGGGCGTGATCTGCGTCGAGGCGATCAAGGGCCTCCACCCGCACCCGATGGACAAGCTGATGATCCCGGGCTGCACCTATTGCCACCCGCAGATCGCCAGCGTCGGCCTGACCGAGGCCAAGGCCAAGGCTGCCGGCCACGAGATCAAGGTCGGCCGCTTCCCCTTCGTCGCCAACGGCAAGGCGGTGGCGCTCGGCGAGGATTCGGGCCTCGCCAAGACGATCTTCGACGCCAAGACCGGCAAGCTGCTCGGCGCCCATCTGGTCGGGCCCGAGGTCACCGAGCTGATCCAGGGCTTCGTCGTGGCGATGAACCTCGAAACCACCGAGGAAGAGCTGATGCACACCGTCTTCCCGCATCCGACGATCTCGGAGGTGATGAAGGAGAGCGTGCTCGACGCCTATGGCAAGGCGCTGAACGCGTAAGGGCCCAATGGGCCGCTTGCACGGGTGGTCATCCCGGGCGAAGCGAAGCGAAGCGGAGACCCGGGATCCATTCCGGATCTCTTCAGGAATGGATCCCGGATCAGCGCCGCTTCGCGGCTTGTCCGGGATGACGACGCGTCGGGGCAGGATTGGGCGGCAGCGGTCTGGATTTCGCAGCCCCGCGTTCGCATATCCCGGCGATGGCGCCCCGCACCCGCAAACCCAAAAACCCTGACCGGATCGTGCCCGACGAGCAGGTCGAAATCCTCCCGCCCGGCCGCGGTCTCGTGCTCGACTGGCGCGTGATTGCGCCGACCGTTGCGCTCGGCACCGTGACCGGCTTCGCGGCCAGCCTCGTCGTCGGCGGGGGCGGGCTTTTGCGCCACGCCGTGGTCGGCCTGCTAGGCATGCTGGTCGGGCAGGGGCTGGTGCGCCTGACCGGCTGGCGGGTCCGCACCGGGCATCCGCGCCTCGACGACGCTGCCATGGCGGTCATCGGTGCCATTCTTGTCGTCTTGCTGGCGCGCTTCATCGCTTAGGGAACCTTTGGTCACAAGCTAGGTTGTGGCGGGGCATCCGCGAGACCCGCGGACGGACTGGGGAACAGACGACAATGGAAAACTTCGCTGCCACCATGGCCCAGCCGGGTTATGGCTTCTTCGCCACGATCTTCATCGGCATGCTCGCCGGCTGGATCGCCGAGAAGATCACCTCCGCCGATCACGGCCTCTTCACCAACATGCTCGTCGGCGTCGCCGGCTCCTTCCTCGGCAGCCGCCTGGCGGAGCTGCTCGACATCGCGATCTTTGGCTTCTGGCGGACGCTGGCGGCCGCGATCGCAGGCGCCGTCGTCGTCATCGTGATCTGGAACGCAGCGCGCGGGCGCCGCTGACAGCCGGCGCGAGCCCCTGCGACAGGGCGGCCGGCACGGCAAAGGTTGCCCTGCGCGGCCGGGACGATTAGCTAGGGGACAGGCGGCGGCCAGGGGCCGCCGCGATGGATCCTGTCCCGATGGCCCTCGTCCTCGACCTGCTCAACCGCGATCCGCGGCCCAATGCCGGCAATCCGAAATCCGAGGCCGCTCAGGCCCCGGCGGAGCTGCGCCATCCGGAGAAGCAGAAGCGACCGGAAAACCCGATCCTGCGCAAGCCGGACTGGATCCGCGTCAAGGCGCCGGGCTCGCCGAAATGGGCCGAGACCCAGAAGATCGTGAAGGCCGAGAAGCTGGTCACGGTCTGCGAGGAGGCCGGCTGCCCCAATATCGGCGAGTGCTGGGAAAAGAAGCACGCCACCTTCATGATCATGGGCGACACCTGCACGCGGGCCTGCGCCTTCTGCAACGTCAAGACCGGCGTGCCCCAGCCGCTCGACCCGCTCGAGCCGGCCAAGGTCGCCCAGGCCGTCGCCAAGCTCGGGCTCGAGCATGTCGTGATCACCTCGGTCGATCGCGACGACCTCAAGGATGGCGGCGCGCAGCATTTCGCCCAGGTCATCCGCGCCATCCGCAAGGCCTCGCCCGGCACCACCATCGAGATTCTGACGCCGGATTTCCTGCGCAAGCCCGGCGCGCTCGAGGTCGTCGTCGCGGCCAAGCCCGACGTCTTCAACCACAATCTCGAGACCGTGCCGGGCAAGTATCTGACGGTGCGCCCCGGCGCGCGCTATTTCCACTCGCTGCGGCTGCTGCAGCGGGTCAAGGAGCTCGATCCGACGATCTTCACCAAATCCGGCATCATGGTCGGCCTCGGCGAGGAGCGGAACGAGATCCTGCAGCTGATGGACGATCTGCGCTCGGCCGATGTCGATTTCATCACCATCGGCCAGTATCTCGCGCCCTCGCGCAAGCACCATGCGGTGATCCGTTTCGTCACGCCGGAGGAGTTCAAGGGCTTCGAGGCGATCGCCTATGTGAAGGGCTTCCTGATGGTGTCCTCGACGCCGCTGACACGCTCCTCGCACCATGCCGGCGAGGATTTCGCGCGGCTGCGCGCGGCCCGCGAGGCGAAGGTCGGCATCGGCCACAACAGCCGCGGCTGAGAAGGCACGGTCCTCATGCCGATGTGTCACGCTCGATCCCGCCAATCTTCGGATCCTCGTCGAATATGTCGACGGGCCGTTCCGCTATCTGGAGAACCGCTGGACCTTCAAGCCGCACGAGAGCGGCTGCGAGATCGGCTTCTTCATTTCCTACGAATTCGCCAGCCGCATGCTCGGGCTGCTGATGGGGGCGATGTTCGACAAGGCCTTCCGCAAATTCGCGGAAGCCTTCGAGCGTAGGGCCGATCTCGTTTACGGCGGAGACGCAAAGAGAGACACGGTCACCGCGTCTTAAGTTGTTGCTGTCAGGTTTCCGCAGACCTCTGGGAGACCCGGCATGGATGCGTCGTCGACACCGGCACCGAGCCTGGGCGCCACGCGGCGGATGACCGCGACGGTACCGATCTATACCGTGACGTTGTTCCTGTCGGCTTTCCTGCTGTTCGGCATCCAGCCGATGTTCGCCAAAATGGTGCTGCCGAAGCTCGGCGGCTCGCCGGGTGTCTGGTCGGTGGCGATGGTCTTCTTCCAGACCGTGCTGCTTGCCGGATATGGCTACGCGCATTGGCTCGTCAGCCGCTTCACCGTCCGCCGCGCGGCGCTGATCCATCTCGCGCTGATGGCGCTGGTGCTGGTGGCGGGGCTACCGATCGGCATCGCGGCCGGCTTCGAGCGTCCGCCGCAGCAGGGCGAGACGCTCTGGCTGGTCGCGCTCTTCACCGCCTCGGTCGGCCTGCCCTTCTTCGCCGTCGCCGCCAATGGGCCGCTGCTGCAGGCCTGGTTCGCCCGCTCCGGCCACCCCCGGGCCGCCGATCCCTATTTCCTCTACGCCGCCTCGAACATCGGCAGTTTCCTGGCCCTCATTGCCTATCCCTTCCTGGTCGAACCGGTGCTGACGCTCTCGGCCCAGGGGACCGCCTGGACCTGGGGTTTCGCGTTTCTGTTTGCCGGAATTGCCGCTTGCGCGGGGCTCGGCCTGGGGTCGTCGGCCGAGGACGGGGCCGGTCCGCGGCGTGCTCCGACGCCGACGCGCATCGCGCCTGAGCGCAAGCTCGGCTGGGTGGCGCTGGCCTTCGTGCCGTCTGGCCTGCTGGTGGCGGTGACGGCCCATATCTCGACCGATGTCGCCTCCGTCCCGCTGCTCTGGGTCGTGCCGCTGGCGCTCTTCCTGCTGACCTTCGTGATCGTCTTCCAGCCAAGGCCGCTGCTGCGGCCCGGATGGATGCTGAACCTGCAGCTGCTGTTGATCGCAGCCCTGATCGGCAAGACGCTGCTGCAACCCCGGCTTGGCTGGGGCTTCGACCTCGCCCTGCATCTCGGCCTGTTCTTCGTCACCGCCATGGTCGCCCATGGCGAGCTGGCGCGGCGGCGCCCCGATGCCGCCAACCTGACCGGGTTCTATTTCTGGATGTCGGTGGGTGGCGTCCTCGGCGGCCTGTTCAGCGGCTTGATCGCACCCACGGTGTTCAATTCCGTGATCGAGTACCCGCTGCTGCTGGTCGCGGGCGTGCTCTGCCGGCCCGGCTTCGCCACGGTCCGTCTGCCCGCTTTCGCCAAAGCGGGGCTCTCCGCGGCCGCCCTCCTGGGTGGCGCGGGGCTTGTGGCCTATGAGCAGCAGCGCACGGACTCGGTGCGCTCCTTCTTTGGCGTGAACAAGATCGTCGATGTCCAGGAGGGGCGCTTTCGCGCTCTCGTGCACGGCAGCACGATCCATGGCGCGCAGCGGCTGCGCAACGACGATGGCTCACCGGTTTCCGGGCGGCCCGAACCGCTCAGCTACTATTTCACCGGCGGCGGGCTGGCCGACGGTATCGACGCGGTGCGCCGGGCGAGGGGCGGAACTCTCAGAGCGGTGGCGTCGGTCGGGCTCGGCACCGGATCGCTCGCCTGTCAGGCGCGTCCGGGAGAAGCCTGGACCTTCTACGAGATCGATGTGCAGGTGGTCCGCCTGGCGACGAACCCGGCCCGCTTCGGCTTCCTGAGCGCCTGCGCTCCCCAGGCCCCGATCGTGTTCGGCGATGCGCGGCTGACCCTGGCCGACGCGCCCGACGGGGCGCTCGACCTGATCGTGGTCGATGCCTTTTCGTCCGACGCGATTCCGGTCCATCTCGTCACCACCCAGGCTCTGGACCTGTATCGGCGCAAGCTCGCGCCCGGGGGGGCGGTGCTCTTCCATATTTCCAACCGCAACATGGATCTCGGGCCGGCGATCACGGCAACAGCACGGGACAGGGGCCTGATCACCTGGATTCGCCAGCCGGAGCAGAGGCCCGAGCTGACGGCCCAGCTGAAATATGGACCGCATGTGGCGATGGTCGCCAGCAAGCCGGGAGATGTCGACCTGGCCGGCGACCGCCGCTGGCAGCGCCAGGACGCGCCGGCATCGGCCCGGCCCTGGAGCGACGAATATGCCGATGTCGTCGGCGCGATCTGGCGCAAGCTGTCGCCGTGATCCGGCGCTGAATCAGCCGGCCCGGGCCGAGCCCAGCAGCAGATCGAGCGCCTCGACGACGCTGAGCCGCCGGATTTCGTCGCGCGAGAGCGGGCCGAAGCGCCTGTCCCGGTGCACCGTGCCGCCCGGCCCGGCGCAGGCGAAGTGGACGAGGCCCACGGGCTTCGCCGCGCTGCCGCCACCGGGCCCGGCGACCCCGGTGATGGAGACCGCGAGGCTCGACGCCAGCGCGGCCCGGCCGCCCGCCGCCATCGCCCGCGCCACCGGCTCGCTGACGGCACCATGGACCGCGAGCATATCGTCCGGAACGCCGGCCAGCGCCGTCTTCGCCGCGTTGGAATAGGTGATGAGGCCGCCCATCACGACATCCGACGAGCCCGGGATCGCCGTCAGCGCGCCGCCGACGAGCCCTCCGGTGCAGGATTCGACCGTCGCGACCGTGGCGCCCCGAGCCCGGCAGGCTTCGAGCACGGCCATGGCGCGCTGCGTGATCTCGCTGTCGAACGGCATCGGCGGCCTCCGGCTGGTCAGGGGGATGGCATCGCGGCCGGCGGATCGGGCAGGCGGATCGTCGCGGTCGCGAGCGCGGCGAGCCCTTCCTTGCGGCCGGTGAAGCCGAGGCGCTCGGAGGTCGTCGCCTTGATCGCGACCTGATCGAGCCGCACCCCGGCCGCCGTTGCGATGGCCTGGCGGATCGCCTCGCGATGCGGCCCGACCTTCGGCGCCTCGCAGACGAGGGTGAGGTCGAGGAAGTCGATCATCCCGCCCCGCGCCCGTACCCGCGCGGCCGCGAAAGCCAGGAACCGGTGCGAGGCCGCGCCGCGCCATTTCGGATCGCTCGGCGGGAAATGGGTGCCGATGTCGCCCTCGGCGAGCGCCCCCAGCAGCGCATCGGTGAGCGCATGCAGCGCCACGTCGCCGTCCGAATGTGCCAGCACGCCGCGATCATGGGCGATGCGCACGCCGCCCAGCCAGACATGGTCGCCCTCCGTGAAGGCGTGGACGTCGTAGCCGGTGCCGACCCGCACCACCAGCGATAGGCCTGCGGGCGCGCCCCTGTCGAAATCCTGCGGATGCGTCA
>NCCO01000277.1 GCA_002279705.1 Allobosea sp. 12-68-7 | reverse complement strand
GCGGTTCCAGAAGGATGTCGTTGCCGACGGCGCGCGCGCGTTCATCGCCGACAAGCTCGCCGAGCGCGATGCGCGCCATCAGCGGATGGGCGACAGCCGCTATGTCGTCGAGCCGAACGTCAAGGAGGGCAAGGGCGGGCTTCGCGACCTCCAGACGCTGTTCTGGATCGGCAAATATATCCATCGTGTCGGTTCGGTGGCCGAGCTGGTCGATGTCGGCCTCCTTACGCAGCAGGAACTGAGCCAGTTCGAGCGGGCGGAAAATTTCCTGTGGGCGGTCCGCTGCCACATGCACCTGATCGCCGGACGGCCCGAGGAACGGCTGACATTCGACCTGCAGATCGAGGTGGCGGAGCGGATGGATTGGCGCGGCCAGGTGGACACGCGACTCGACGAAGCCGCGCTGCACGCCATCGCGGATCGCATCGCGGAAAGCCCGGTGGAGGCGGTCGCCATCGCCTTCCTGCACGCCGCGGCCAATCCGGCGCATGAAAGGCGCGCGGCGGACATCCTGGCACAGCGCCTGCCAGGCCACTTCATCAGCGCCTCGCACGAGGTCAACCCCGAAGTGGGCGAATACGAGCGCACCAGCACCACGGTGATGAACGCGATGCTCGGCCCACTCTGCGCGCGCTACATCGCCGCGCTGCAGGACGGGCTGCGCCAGGAAGGCTTTGCCGGCGAGCTGCTGTTCATGGGCTCCAATGGTGGCCTGGCGGACGCCGCGCTGGTCGCGGCACGGCCGGTGCTGCTGCTGGAATCGGGCCCGGCCGGCGGCGTCAGTGCGGCGATACGCCTGGGTGACCGGCATGGCTGGCCGGACGCGATCCTCGGCGACATGGGAGGCACCACCTTCGACGTCTCACTGGTGCGCGGCAGCCGCGCGGAGCTGCGCAGCCAGGTGCTGCTGCACAGCTATGCCGTGCGCGCACCAAGCATCGATATCGAGAGCATCGGCGCCGGCGGCGGCTCCATCGCCTGGGTCGATGCCGGCGGGCGGCTGCGCATCGGCCCGCACAGCGCCGGCGCCGACCCCGGCCCGGCCTGCTATGGCCGCGGCGGCACGGCGCTGACGGTGACGGACGCGAACCTGCTGCTCGGCCGGCTGGATGCGGCGAATTTCCTCGGCGGCGCCATGCGGCTGGATTTGGAGGCGGCAGCAGCGGCGGCGGCGCGGCTGGCCGCCCCGCTGGGGCTCGGCGCGGAGGCCGCGGCGGAAGGCGTCATCGCCATCACCAACGCCACGCTGGCGGGCGCCATCCGGCTCAGCCTGTTCGAGAAGGGGCTGGATCCGGCGGATTTCGCGCTGCTGTCCTTCGGCGGCGCCGGCGGCGTGCATGCCTGCGAGGTGGCGGCCGAACTCGGCATCGGCCGCGTGGTGTTCCCGCCGCATGCCAGCACGCTGTCGGCCTGGGGCATCCTGTGGTCCGACATCACCCACGACCTGTCCGCCACGCAGATCATGGCGCTGGCGGATGCCGGGCCCGCCCTGGCCGAAGCCGCCGCGCGGCTGGCGGCGGAGGCCGCGGCGCTGCTGGACGAGGACGGCGTGGCGCCGGCGCAGCGCCGCCTGGAATGGGCCGCCGATTGCCGCTACGCCGGCCAGGCCTTCGAACTCTCCGTGCCCCTGGCCGCGGCGGATTTTTCCGCCATCGGCCTCGCCACGGTCGCAGAGGGCTTCCACGCCCTGCACCGGCAGCGCTTCGCGCATGACGATCGCGGCGTGCCGGTGGAGATCGTCAGCCTGCGCCTGACCGCGCGCGGCCTGCTGCCGCGTCCCGAAGGCGAGGCGGTGGAACCCGCCGCCGCGCCGGCCGCGGCGGGCAGCCGCGCGCTGCTGATCGAGATCCTGTCCCGCGGCGCGGTGCCCGCCGCGCCGGCGCTGCCGGGGCCTGCCGTGATCGAGGAAGCCTATACCTCCACCTACATCCCGCCCGGCTGGGCGGTGGCGGCGCACCCCTCCGGCGCGCTGATCGCGGAGCCCATCCGATGAACCAGGCCATGACGCGCATCGACCCCGTCCGCCAGGAAGTCATCCGCAACGCGCTGGTCACGGCGGCGGAGGAGATGAGCCTGACCATCTGGCGCACCGCACGCTCCACCGTGGTGCGGGAGATCCTGGACTATTCCACCGCCGTCTTCGACGCCAACGGGCACAATGTCGCGCAATCCGCGCGCATCCCGGTGCACCTGAACTCGATGTCGGACTGCCTGCGCCACATCCTGGACCACGCCATCCCCCTGGCGGATTGGCAGGATGGCGACGTGATCGTCACCAACGATCCCTACAGCGGCGGCCAGCACCTGCATGACATCCAGACCTTCCGCGCCGTCTTCCTGGACGGGGAGCGCATCGGCATCGTCGGCACGCTCTGCCACCATGTGGATATCGGCGGCGGCGCGGCCGGCAGCTACCTGGCGACGGCGGTGGAGGTGTTCCAGGAAGGCATCCGCATCCCGCCGCTGTTCCTGGCCCGCGGCGGCGTGCTGAACGACGGCGTCTTCGAGATGCTGCTGCACAATGTCCGCCAGCCGGACGAAACCCGCGGCGACCTGAAGGCGCAGATCGCGGCGCTGGGCATCGGGGAGGCCGCGGTCGCCCGCATCGCCCGCAAATACGGCGCCGGGAACCTCGCCGCCGCCATGGCGCAGATCCAGGATTCCTCGGAACGCATGGTGCGCGCTGCCCTGGCCGCCCTGCCGGATGGCGAAAGCCGCTTCGAGGAGCTGGTGGATGATGATGGGCAGTCCGACGAGCCCATCCGCCTGGCCGTCACCGTCATCAAGCAGGGGGAGGGCATCACGCTGGACTTCAGCGGGTCCAGCCCCCAGGTGCGCGGGCCGGTGAACAACACCCGGGCGATGACGGCCTCCGCCGCCTATTACGCGCTGCTGGCGGCGCT
>NCCO01000006.1:35922-56226 GCA_002279705.1 Allobosea sp. 12-68-7 | reverse complement strand
GAAGAAGGCGCCGCCCAGGTTGAACACCGCCGCGTCGAGCGTGACCGCGTCCGGCCTGAAGGCGAGGCGGGCATGGGCGTCCACGAGCCCGTCGGGCAGGAGGCGCGCAGCTCCCTCGGGCAGGATCTGGCCCGGCCCCTCGGCCTGGAGCGTCAGCCGCGAGGCGGCGGAACCGTCCTGCTCCAAGACGATCGACAGACCGGGACCGGCGAGCGTCGCGACGAGGCGGGCGGCATCCTGCTCCAGCACCAACTCGCCAGGGCCGGTCTGGCGCGGCGCCGGCAGCCCGAACGCCTGGAAGGCCTGACGGCGGTCGGCGAGATCGAAGCGCAGGCGGGCGCCGGTCCAGCGGCCGCCGCCATCGAGCCGCCCGGTCAGGGAGAGCCGCCCGGCCTGCGCCGCACCGTCGAGGACGAGGCCGGTCTCGCCGCTCGGCGCCCGGGTCAGGCGAAAGCCCGCATCGAGCCGCGCCAGCCCGTCGCCGACGCGTCCGAGCACCGGCCGCGCCGTCTCGGGGACGAGGGGACCGGCCAGGGCCGCGAGCGCCTCGAAGCGCGGCGCCCGGATGCGGCCCGTGATCTCGCCGCCCTCCGCGAGCAGCGCGCCAGACCCCGCGACGTTGACGCCGCCGAATCCGTCGATCGCCAGGCGGCTGAGGCGCCAGACCGCGCCCTCCCGGCGCAGGTCCAGACTGGCCGAGCCCGGCGGCGCGTTGCGGAAGCGGGCCTGCGTCAGGCTGAGGTCGAGCGCGAGATCACGCGTGCCGATCAGCCCGGCGAAGCTCGTCCCCGGTGGCAGCGTGTTGAGGTCGAACCCGTTCAGCACCGCCTTCGCGACGAGCCGCTGCGGCGTGACGTCGCCCGAGAGGTCGAGCCGCACGCCGGAGGAGCCCGTCACCATGAGCCGCTGCAGGCCGACGCGCCCGCCATCCCAGGCACCGATCGCCTCCGCGTCGATCTGGCCGAGCGCCGCGACGAGATCGGCCAGCGCCGAGTCGAGCCCGGCCCGGGCGAGGATGAGCGCGATCCGCCGCGAATCGTCGGCCTTGAGGTTGAGCCGCCCGGCCACGCCGTCGAGATCGGCTGCCCCGCTCGCCCCCAGCAGGGCGCCCGCCACGCGGACCGAAGCGGTCGCCTCGGACAGGCCATTGCCGTCCAGCCGGCCGCGCAGGCCGAGGGCGGAGAAATCCTCGCCCCGCCAGATCAGCTGGTCGAGGTCGAGCGACAGGTCGAGGCGCCCCGGCAGCGTCTGCAGCACGCGCTCGAAGCCCGGGCGCGCGGCCAGCGCCTCCGCCAGGGCATCCGCATCCAGCCGGCGCGCCCGCAGGGCGAGCGAGCCCGTCCCTGTCGCCGGGAGGAACTGCCCCTCGCCTTCCAGCCGCGCCGCACCACCGGCGATGTCGATGGCCAGGCTGGCGACATCGAGTTGGCGAGCGCCGCCCGTGACCTGGCCGGACAGCGCCAAGGCGCCCCCCGGCGACAGCGTGAAGGCCCCATCGAGACCCGGAGCCACCCCGGACGCCGGCAGGATGAAGCTGCCGTCGAAGGTCAGCTGGATATCCTGCCCCGTCACGAAGGCCTTGGCCCGCAGCCTGCCGTCGGGCTCCATCGCGCCGGTGGTGACGCGCACGGACGCACCGGCCGCCTCACCTTCGATCCGCCAGGGACCAGTCAGCGTCACCGCCGAGATGTCCGCGGCGATCGGCCCGATGGTCAGGGGCTCGCGGCCCGCCTCGCGCCAGATCAGCACCGAACGGCCGACGGAGAGGCGATCGAGACTGGTCTGTGTCGGCAGGCCCGAGCCGGTGCGGGCCGGCAGGCGCAGCGCGCCGCCCTCGTCGAGCGCCACGACCACCGTCGCGCCCTCGGCCCGCGCATCCGCGATGCGGAACTCGCCGCGCATCAGGGCCGACAGGGCGAGCTCGACGGTCAGCGTCTCGACCGCCGCACGGCTCGCCTGCGCGTCGTCGCCACCGAAACGGACATCCCGGAGCGTCAGCCGCGGCGAGGGCAGCAGTTGCAGACCGATGGCGCCGCCGATCCGGGTCTCGACGCCAAGCGCGCTCGCCAGCCGCTCCTCGAAATGCGGCCGGTAGCTCCGCCAGTCGACGAAGCCCGGCCCCACCAGCGCGGCGAGCAGCGCCAGCACCAGCAGGCCGGCCAGAACTGTCAGGGTCTCACGCAACGTCCGGCATTGTCCTCGTCGTGGGCAGAAGCACAGCGATCATGCAGGCAGGGATCATGCAGGCAAGTCGCGGCGAGATCACGACAATTCGACTGATCCCACGCGTTTCTCGCAGCCCAGCCCGATGGCGGGACCTCACATCAGGACGATCTTCCCGGGGTTGAGGATGTTGCGGGGATCGAGCGCGCGCTTCAGCGCGCGCATCACCTCCAGAGCGGGCGCGCCATGCTCGGCTTCGAGATACTTGATCTTCTTCTGGCCGACGCCGTGCTCGCCCGTGCAGGTGCCGCCCATGGCCAGCGCGCGCTTGACCAGCCGGTCGAGGAAGCCCTGGACGCGCGCGACCTCGTCGGGATCGGACAGGTCGAGCAGCGGTTGGGTGTGGAAGTTACCATCGCCGACATGACCGGCGATCGGCGCGATCAACCCGGTCGCCTCGATGTCGCGCTTGGTTTCTTCGACGCAGTCCGCGAGCTGCGAGATCGGCACGCAGACATCGGTCGCCAGCGTGTCGACGCCCGGCCGGAGCGCGCGGCCGGCCCAGTAGCCGTTGTGGCGGGCTTCCCAGAGCCGGGTCCGGTCCTCCGCCTTGGTCGCCCAGTCGAAGGGGCCGCCGCCGAAATCCGTCGCGATCTCGCCGAAGCGTTCCGACTGCTCCTTCACCCAGGCCTCGGTGCCGTGAAACTCGACGAAGAGCATCGGCGTCTCCGGCAGGCCGAGCTTGGAATGCAGGTTGACGCCCTTGATCATGACCTCGTCGAGCAGCTCGATGCGCGCCACCGGAATGCCGGTCTGGATCGTCATGATCGCGGTGTCGCAGGCCGCCTTGATCGACGGGAACGGGCAGACGCCCGCGGCGATCGCCTCGGGGATGCCGTGCAGCTTCAGCGTGATCTCGGTGATGATGCCGAGCGTGCCTTCGGAGCCGACCAGCAGGCGGGTCAGGTCATAGCCAGCCGAGGTCTTGCGCGCCCGTGTCGAGGTCTTGACGATCGAGCCGTCCGCCATCACCGCCGTAAGGGCCAGGACATTGTCCTTCATCGTGCCGTAGCGCACCGCATTGGTGCCCGAGGCCCGCGTCGCCGTCATCCCGCCGATCGAGGCGTCGGCGCCAGGATCGATCGGGAACATCAGCCCCATGTCGCGCAGATGCTCGTTCAGCTCCTTGCGGGTGACGCCCGCCTCGACGACGCAGTCGAGATCCTCGGCATGCACCGCGACGATGCGCTTCATCTGGCTCAGATCCACGCAGACGCCGCCATAGGGCGCGTTGACATGGCCCTCCAGCGAGGTGCCGGTGCCGAAGGCGATGACCGGCACCCCGTGGCGCGCACACAGCGTCACGATTGCGGAGACCTCCTGCGTGTCGTGGGGATACACCACCGCATCCGGCGGCTGGTTCGGAATCCAGGTCAGCGTGTGGCCGTGCTGCTGGCGCACGGCGAGGCTGGTCACCAGCCGGTTGCCGAAGGACGCCGCCAGGGCCTGCGTCACCGCCGCGATGGCGTCCGGCGACGGCGGCAGCGTCGCGGCGTTTACGGGGGCTTCGTGCCGGGCGGTGGCGGGAAAGCTCATTGTCAACATCCGACTCTGGAGTTTACATTTGAAACAAGGCGACGTCGCAGCGCGTTGCGATGTCGTCAGGCATCCGGGCCGATCATCCGCAGTCCCGAACCGGGACGGCGGAAACGTCCAGATGCGGTAAGGTAGACCAACGCAGCTGGCAACGGGTAGGCCCGATCCTGCACTGCCGGTGCGGCCACCATGCGCCCGCGTGCGCTGGCTGTGTGCAACCACGCCTGCAGGAGACGCAGCGTTGAAGGAAGGGAGGCGGCCATGAAACACGACATCCGCGCTCCGGCGCTGTTCTTCGCGCCCTTCGTCTCCTCGGCGATGCGGGTCGAGCCGCAATGGATCGACTATAACGGCCATCTCAACATGGCCTATTATCACGTCCTCTTCGACCGCGCGGTGGACGAGGTCTTCTCGCTCGTCGGCCTCACCCGCGATTATGTCGACAGCCGCCAGGCCTCGACCTTCACCGCCGAGTGCCACATCCTCTACAAGCGCGAGTTGACCGAGAGCGACCAGGTCCGCGTCACCGCCCAACTCATCGCCTTCGACGACAAGCGGCTGCATTACTATCTCGAGATGCGGCACGCGACCGAAGGCTGGCTCGCCGCCACCAGCGAGAACCTCTCGCTCCATGTCGACCTGACGAGCCGCAAGGTCTGTCCCTTCCCGCCCGACATCCTCGCCAACATCGCCCTGATGAAGGCGGCCCACAGCATGATGCCCCTGCCGGCCACGATCGGCCGCATCATCGGCATGCCCGAAAAGACCGCCATCACGGTCGAGGGCATGACCGGCGAACGCGAGACCGAGACGCGGCACTGAAGCGCGACAGCCGGCGCGAGCGTTGGCGAGCCAGCCCTCAATCCGGATCGGGCATGCACAGGATCTGCCCGCATGCCTTGCAGTGCACCGCATCCGGCTCGTGGCGTTGCAGGCCACAGCGCGGGCAGGGATAGGTCACCTTCGCGGGCCGGAAGATCGCCTGTGCCAGGCGCACGAACAGCGAGATGCCGATGATCATCACCGCCACCGAGGTGAGCTTGCCCGCGGTCCCCGGCAGGGTGATGTCGCCGAAGCCGGTCGTCGTCATGGTGGTCACGGTGAAATAGAAGGCATCGACATAGCCCTCGATCCCCGGCCGCCCGGTGAAAAAGAAGCTGTAGATGAAGCCCGTGACGACGAACAGGAACGTCGTCAGGTTGATCACCGCCCGCGCCGCGTCCTCCCGGTCCCGAAAGCGGGTGCGCCGCCATTGCTGCCAGATCACGCCGCGCTTCGACAGCGTCCAGAGCCGCAGGATCCGCAGAAAGCCGAAATTGTCGAGCCAGCCCGGCGCCAGCAGCGTCGCCAGAATGACGAGATCGAGCAGCATCGTCGGCTGACGCAGCAGCCGCGGGATGTTCGAGGCCGCCAGCATCCTCGTTACGATTTCCGCGGCGAGGATCGCCGCGACGGAATAGTCGATCCAGAGAAAGGCCGGCCGATCGCGGATCAGCGGCGTCGCGATGAAGAAGGCGATGATGACGATGTCGATGACCGTCGTCGCGAGCTGGAACCGCAAGGCGGCCGGCGAGCGCCCGTGATAGAGCTGCCGGAGACGGTCGCGCAGGCTGCCGGGGGCGTCGGGCGCATCGCAGGGAGGCATTCCGGTCATCGGGCGGCGCTATCACGCGCCCGTCAGGGCGTCCAGCGCAGGCGTGATTGGCGACAGCGCGCAGTCCGGTCTAGTTTGCCGCCAAGGACAACAATGGGGGGCAAGCGCCATGGTCAAAGCGATCTGGAACGACACGGTCATCGCCGAGTCGGACGACACCATCATCATCGAGGGCAACCACTACTTCCCGGATTTCTCGCTGCGCAAGGACTTCATCAAACCGAGCGAAACGACCAGCGTCTGCGGCTGGAAGGGAACGGCGAACTACCACTCGCTCGTGGTGGACGGGAAGGAGAACCGCGACGCCGCCTGGTACTACGCCGATCCCAAGCCCGCCGCCGCTGAAATCCGCGGCCGCGTCGCCTTCTGGAAGGGCGTTCAGGTCGCCTGAGCCGGCCTCAGGCGGCTCGCCTCAGCACCGCAAGGGCGGCGTAGCCGCCATGGAGCGAGGTTGCGCGCAACGTCGCGCCGGCCTGCGCCGCTGAGTCCGCGAGCACCTGTGCCAGCTCCCGCCGCGGCGTGACGTGGAACAGCGCCAGCCAGCGGTTCAGCACCGCGCTGAACGGGCGTGGCAGATCGCGCTGGTCACCGAAATCGACGATGTGCAGTTCGCCGCCCGGCGCGAGACGCCGCAGCGCCTCCTCGACCACGCCCTGCCAGGGCGGGATCATCGACAATGCGTAGGAAATCACGATCCGGTCGAAGCCGGCCCGGCCGAACAGCGCCTGCGGCTCGAAATCCGTGGCGTCGGCCTGGGCGAGCCCAATCCGGTCCGTCAGGCCGGCGCGCGCGACCGACCGCCGCGCCGTCTCCAGCATCGCGGAGGAGACATCCAGCCCGAAGCAGGCCCGTCCGGGGTAGGCCTGCGCGATCCGCACCAGGTTGCGGCCGGTGCCGCAGCCGATCTCCAGCACGCTGCCCCCCTCCGGCGGCGCGAGGTCGTCGATCAGCCGGTCGCGCCCGAGCAGGTAGAATTTGCGGCTGGCGTCGTAGATGTGCCGCTGATGGCGATAGATCGCGTCCATCAGCCCGGCTGCATCGCCGGCGGGCGCGAGCGTGCTCACGCCACCGCCTCCGGCCGCACATAGAGGTGGAAGCCGCCATAGATCGCCGAGCGGTCGCGGGCACACAGTGCGTGGCTCTTGTCCTCCTCATAGCGCCATTGCTCGAGAATCTCGGCGGGCACGCGCCCCGGCAGCAGGCGCTCGTCGGCAGCGGTACGGAAGATCACCCGCGCGCCCGGCCGGGCCGTCCGGGTGATCTGCGTCCACAGTGCCGTCAGATCGGCGTCGCTCATCCAGTCCTGCGCATCGAGCAGGACATAGGCGTCGCAGCTCTTGGCGGGCTGCGCCTCGAGGAAAGCCGTGATCGCGCTCTGGTGATAGGAAACGCGGCCCGACCGCGCCCTGACGCGCTCGAAATGCGTGCGCTGCAGATAGGGCGGCAGCGCCGCGTCCTCCGCGGGCTCGTAGCCGCGCCCGAAAGCCTGCCGGGCGAAATAATTCGTCTTCAGGTCGAAGCCGCAGGCCAGCCGCTCGAGCCGGTCGCGCAGCGCCCCGCGGATGCCGTCAGCCCCGTCGGCGGCGAGCGCCTTGTACTGGGCCGGCGGAATGCCGAGCCCGTAGAGCGAAGCCGGCTGGCGGATCAGCCAGCGCACGAAGGGCTTGTCGAAGACCGGCGCCAGATGCCGCTCGAACAGGACGCGCTGCTCGGCGAGATCGCGCGCCTCCAGCATCTTGCGCGGGTCGCAGCCGAGCGCCCGCCCGAGCAGATGCCCGGCCCCGATGAAGCGGCCGAGCAGCCCGAAGCGATAGACGTTGCGGGCGAACATGCCGATGCGGCGGCGCCCGCCGAGCCCCCGGCCCTCCCAGTAGCTGCGCGAGGTCGCATCGAGATGCGGCGCGATCTCGCGCTCGTAGAAGGCGACGTTGGCGGAGGACTGCGCCTGCCCGAAGAAGCGCATGAATTCGTCATGACGCGTCATCCGCGCCAGCGCCGCGACCTTCAGCCTGCCCAAAGCGATATGGGCGCCGTTGAGGTCGATCGCGCTGATCTTCGCCGGGTCCGCCGTCAGATAGGACAGGACGTTGCAGGAACCCGACGCGATCGCGACGACATGGTCGTCGGGCTTCAGCGCCAGCGCCTCCATGTCGACGACCGGATCCTCCCAGATCTGGGGATAGACCAGACCCGAAAAGGCGAGCGTGAACATCCGCTCCAGCAGTCCCGCCTTGGAGAGGGGCTTGTTGCGGTGAACCGCCGTCGTGAGCCCCATGCTGGTCGTGCGTCGCACCGCACGGGCCGTCTGTGTCGCCTGATCCGTCACCGGCCCCTCGCTCGCCATCCCTCGATGGCGAGCCGACTAGTGGAGTCGCATGACGCTTCGGTGACACCGCGAGACGCAGCGTCACTGCGCCGTGACGCCGGCCGCCTTGATCACCGGCGTCCATTTGTCGACCTCGGCGCGGACATGGGCGCCGAGCGCCGCCGAACTCTGGCCGGCATCGTCGGGGATGATGCAGCCGAGTTCCAGCAGCCTCGTCCGGACGCCCGCATCCGCGAGCGCCGCCCGCCCGGCGGCATTGAGCCGGTCGACGATGGCCGCGGGCGTGTCCTTCGGTGCGAAGATCGCGTTCCAGCCGATGGCCTGGAACCCGGGCAGCCCGCCCTCGGTGCTGGTCGGCACATCCTTGGCGACGTCGAGCCGGTTGGGCGTGGCGACGACATAGGTCTTCAGCTGGGTGAGCTGCGGCACGATGCCCACCGTCTGGTCGCAGACATAGTCGAGCTGCTTGGCGAGCAGCGCGTTCATCGCGGGACCGGAGCCACGGAACGGCACGTGCTGAACCGGCGCCTTGATCAGATGATGAAAGAACACGCAGGTCAGGTGCGAGGTCGAGCCGACGCCGCCGTGACCGTAGTTGTATTTGGACGGATTGGCCTGCAGCAGCGCGATGAACTCCTGCAGCGTGTTCGCCGGGAAGTCCTTATGGGCCGAGATCAGCATCGGCGTGCCCGCCGTGTTGATGACGGGGGCGAAATCGGTGCGCGGATCATAGGCGAGGTTCGGATAGAGCCCGACCGAAGCCGAGTGGGTGCCGAGATTGCCCATCATGATCGTGTAGCCGTCCGGCGTGGCCCGGGCGACGCGCAGCGAGCCGGTGGTGCCGCCCGCGCCGGCGACGTTCTCGACCACGATCGACTGGCCGAGCGTGCGGCTCATATGGTCGGAGACGATCCGCGCGATCACGTCGGTCGGCCCGCCCGCGGCGAAGGGCACGATCAGCGTGATCGACCGTGCGGGATAAGTTTGCGCGGCCGCGGGTGCCGCGGCCAAGGCGAAAGCGGCCCCGAGGGCCAGGATCAGGCGACGCATTGTTTCCTCCGTGAGTTGATGCCGCGTTGGCCGCGGTCTGGGATGGTTGGAACGAGCATAAGGTTCACATGTGCCGCAGGCCCACGCTCTCGATCAGCGGCAGCAATTCGTCGCGCGCCCGGATCCGGTGTCGCCGCGCAGCCTCACGCGCGGCATCCGGCAGGCCGCGCCGGATCGCATCACTGGTGTCGCGATGCTCCGCCTCGGAGGCCGGGAGGCGCGGCCGCAGCCGCAGCGTCAGCATCCGCGCGCGGTGCGACTGGTCGTTGACCGTCTGGATGATCCGCGCGAAGCGGCCATTGCCGCAGCGTTCGACGAGCAGCCTGTGGAACGCCTCATCGGCATGCCCCCAGGCAGCCAGGTCGCCGGCGGCGAGAGCCTGCCCCATCTCGCTGGTGGCCCGGTCGAGATCCTCGGCCAGCGCGAGGCGCGCCGCGTCAGGCAGCCGCGCCGAAAGCTCGGCCGCGCCGGCCTCGATCGCGATCAGCACCTCGTAGATCTCGGCGATGTCATGGGGAGCGAGCGCGCAGATCAGGATGCCGCGCTTGGGCAGGATGCGGACCAGCCCCTCCTCCTGCAGGCGCAGCGAAGCCTCGTGCACGGGCGTGCGGCTCATGCCGAGCCGCAACGCCAGCTCGCCGGCCGAGGCCTGGTAGCCGGGCGCGAACACGCTCTCGCGGATTGCATGCTTCAGCGCGCCATAGGCGGCGTCGACGAGGCTCGCGCCCCGCTCCCCCGCTGGCTCGACCGGCTTGCCGCGCAGCACCATCCCGCATCCTCCTTCAACCAGACTAACAGTTTCCATGGAAGCTGCAATGCATTCTTGACTTGCAGCGACTTCGCTCGCAAAGACGGTTCGGACGACAGGTTCGAGGAGAGACGCGTCATGAAGACCCATCGCATCGCCGCCATCCCGGGGGACGGCATCGGCGTCGAGGTCATCGCCGCCGGCATCGAGGTGCTGGAAGCCCTGGCGCGCCGCGACGGCTCGTTCGGCTTCGCCTTCGATCATTTCGACTGGGGTTCGGACTACTACAAGCGCACCGGGTTGATGATGCCAGTCGATGGGCGCGAGCAGATCAAGGACCATGACGCGATCTTCTTCGGCGCGGTCGGTGCGCCCGACGTGCCCGACCATGTCACGCTCTGGGGCCTGCGCCTGGCGATCTGCCAGCCCTTCGACCAATACGCCAATGTCCGCCCGACGCGCGTGCTGCCCGGCATCACCTCGCCGCTGCGCCACGTTTCCGGCCCGGAGCTCGACTGGGTGATCGTGCGCGAGAACTCGGAAGGCGAATATGCCGGCGTCGGCGGCCGCGTCCACAAGGGCTTCCCCGAAGAGGTCGCCACCGACGTCTCGATGATGACGCGCACCGGCGTCGCCCGCATCGTCCGCTATGCCTTCAGGCTGGCGCAGGCGCGGCCGCGCAAGCTGCTCACCGTCGTCACCAAGTCGAACGCCCAGCGCCATGCCATGGTGATGTGGGACGAGATCGCCGCCGAGGTCGCGGCCGAGTTTCCCGATGTCACCTGGGACAAGATGCTGGTCGACGCCATGACCATGCGCATGGTGATCAAGCCCGGCAGCCTCGACACCATCGTCGCGACCAATCTCCATGCCGACATCCTGTCGGACCTCGCCGCGGCGCTCGCCGGGTCGCTCGGCATCGCGCCGACCGCCAATCTCAACCCCGAGCGCGCCTTCCCCTCGATGTTCGAGCCGATCCATGGCTCGGCCTTCGACATCGCGGGCCAGGGCATCGCCAACCCGATCGGCACCTTCTGGACGGCGACGATGATGCTCGACCATCTCGGCGAGGCCGGAGCTTCGGCCCGGCTGATGCGGGCGATCGAGCGGGTGACGGCCGATCCGGCCTTCCACACGCCCGATCTCGGCGGCAAGGCGACGACGCGGGCGGTCACGGACGCGGTCATCGCCGCGATCGCCGGCGACAACGCCTGAGCGCCAACGGCATCGTGACCCGGCCGGGCGCCCGGCGCTGCTGACAACCAGGCTCCCGCTCCCCATATCCTGCGCGAACGGATCAGACGGGAACGCGCGAAAGGGAGAGCGGGAATGGGACTGATGAGCATGTTCGGCGGCAGCCAGGCGCCCCGGGAGCCCTACCCCTATGAGCTCAGCGACGCCGAATGGCGCGCCAAGCTGACGTCCGAGCAGTACCATGTGCTGCGCGGCCATGGCACGGAGCGCCCCGGCTCCTGCGCCCTGAATTACGAGAAGCGCCCCGGCACCTTCTCCTGCGCCGGCTGCGACCAGCCGCTCTTCCGCAATCTCACCAAGTTCGAGAGCGGGACCGGCTGGCCGAGCTTCAACGAGCCGCTGGAGGGCGCCGTCGGGACCACGGAGGATCGCAAGTTCGGCATGGTCCGCACCGAGGTTCACTGCGCCAACTGTGGCGGCCATCTCGGCCATGTCTTCCCGGACGGCCCGCCGCCGACGGGGTTGCGCTACTGCATCAACGGTGTCGCGATGAACTTCGAGCCCGCTGACGGCGCGCAGGTCTGAGATGGGAACGCGCCGCACCCTCTTCGCTGGGCTTGCCGTCGCGGCCGGGCTCGGCCTGTCGTCACCCGGCCTCTCCCAGCAGCCCGCCGGTCCCGCGACCGCCACGGCGATCTTCGCCGGCGGCTGCTTCTGGTGCATGGAGCCGCCCTTCGACGCGCTGCCCGGCGTGATCTCGACGACCTCCGGCTACACCAGCGGGCACACCGTCGACCCGACCTACAAGGAGGTCTCGGCCGGCAAGACCGGCCACACCGAGGCGGTGAAGATCGTCTACGACCCGGCGAAGGTTTCCTACGGCAAGCTGCTGCAGGTCTTCTGGCGCAACCACGATCCGCTAACCGCCAATGCCCAGTTTTGCGACAGGGGCAGCCAGTATCGCGCGGGTATCTATTACGGCTCGGAGCAGGAAAAGGCGCAGGCCGAGGCCTCGAAGGCCGAACTCGAGAAGTCGGGCCGGTTCAAATCCAGGATCACGACCGAGATCGTCGCGCAGACAACCTTCTATCCGGCCGAAGATTATCACCAGGATTATTATCTGAACAACCCGATCCGCTACAAGATCTACCGCGGCGGCTGCGGCCGCGACAGCCGTCTCAGGGAGCTCTGGGGTGCGGAGGCCGGCGGCGGGCAGTCCTGACGGCGCAGCTCAGGGCGTGGTTCAGCGCTCGGTCGGCACCTCGACAAAATAGACCGCCCGGTTGGCCGGCGTGCCCGCATGCAGGCAGACCACCCGCGCGCGGCGCTTGCCCCCGGCATCCTCGACCGCGGCGAAGGCGATGTACTCGGTCGCGACGTGCTGGCCGCCGATCTTTTTGTCGAAGCGATTCTCGATCAGGCTGTCGCCGCGCTCGATCCGCACCGCTTCCAGCGTGCCGCCGTCGCGCTTCGACTCGGCCAAAGCGAAGCGCTCGCAATCGGCCAGCGGATCGGGGACCGGACGCGTCTGGGCACCGGCCGCCAGCGGCGTGGTGAGCAGGACAAGGGCGGCGAGGCGCAGCAGGGCGGTTATGGGACGGCTCATGGAATCCTCGTCTGGGCTCATGCCGACGATGCCCCAGGCGGGCCCTTTCGCCAAGCCGAGGCGCAACCGCCGAATGTCGCGGCGCGAGGGCGCAATCGCGACCGCCTGCCCCTATATTGACCGTGAACGAATCACGCACGAGCAGCGCCGATCTTGTCAGACCACAGCATCACCTCCGCTCCCCCGCCCCGCCCCGGAGGCCTCGCCGCGCGTGCCCAGGCCGCGCCCGCGGCCGGCTATCTCGCCGGGCTGAATCCGGAGCAGCGCCAAGCGGTCGAGGCCAGCGACGGCCCCGTGCTGGTGCTGGCCGGCGCCGGCACCGGCAAGACGCGCGTGCTGACCACCCGCATCGCCCATCTGATCGCGACCAACCGCGCCTTTCCCTCGCAGATCCTCTCGGTGACCTTCACCAACAAGGCCGCGCGCGAGATGAAGGAGCGCATCGGCCATCTCGTCGGCGCGGTCGCCGAGGGCATGCCGTGGCTCGGCACCTTCCACTCGATCTCCGCCAAGATCCTGCGCCGCCACGCCGAACTGCTCGATCTGCGCAGCGACTTCACCATCCTCGACACCGACGACCAGATCCGCCTGATGAAGCAGGTGATCGCGGCCGAAGGCATCGACGAAAAGCGCTGGCCCGCGCGCATGCTCTCCGGCTTCATTGATTCCTGGAAGAACCGCGGGCTCGCTCCGAAGGACGTCGCGCCGGGCGAGGCCGCCGTTTTCGCCAACGGCAAGGGTGGCAAGCTCTATGCCGCCTATCAGGACCGACTGAAGACGCTGAACGCCGTCGATTTCGGCGATCTGCTGCTGCACTGCCTGACGCTCTTCCGCGAGCATGCCGATGTGCTCAGCCTCTATCACGAGCGCTTCCGCTACATCCTCGTCGACGAGTATCAGGACACCAACACGGCCCAGTATCTCTGGCTGCGCCTGCTGGCCCAGGGGCGGCGCAACATTGCGTGCGTCGGTGACGACGACCAGTCGATCTATGGCTGGCGCGGGGCCGAGGTCGACAACATCCTGCGCTTCGAGCACGATTTTCCCGGCGCGACCGTCATCCGGCTGGAGCGCAACTACCGCTCGACCGGCCATATCCTCGCCACCGCATCGAAGCTGATCGCCCGCAACGAGACCCGGCTGGGCAAGACGCTGCGCACCGAGGACGAACTCGGCGAGAAGGTCACCATCACCGGCGCCTGGGACAGCCAGGAAGAGGCGCGGCTGATCACCGACGAGATCGAGGCGATGCAGCTCAAGGGCGACAATCTCGCCGAGATCGCCGTGCTGGTTCGCATCTCCGCCCAGATGCGCGAGCTGGAGGAGCGCTTCGTCCAGACCGGCGTGCCCTATCGCGTCATCGGCGGCCCGCGCTTCTACGAGCGCGCCGAGATCCGCGACGCCATGGCCTATCTGCGCTGCGTTGTCTCGCCGACCGACGACCTGGCCTTCGAGCGCATCGTCAACCAGCCCAAGCGGGGCCTGGGCGACGCCACCATCCAGATCCTGCACAACCACGCCCGTGCCACCGGCTTCTCCCTGCTGCAATCGGCCCGCGCCATCGTCGAGAGCGACGAGCTCAAGCCCAAGGCCCGCACGAGCCTGCGCGAGCTGGTCGAGGCCTTCGGCCGCTGGTCGAAACGCGCCGAGCACATGCCCCAGGGCGAACTCGCCGAACTCGTGCTGGAGGAGAGCGGCTACACCGAGATGTGGCAGAAGGACCGCTCGGCCGACGCCGCCGGCCGGCTCGAAAACCTGAAGGAACTCGTCCGTTCGCTCGACGAGTTCCCCGACCTGCCGGCCTTTCTCGAACACGTCTCGCTGGTGATGGACGCCGACAGCGGCGACAGCGCCGAACGCGTCTCGATCATGACGCTGCATGGCGCCAAGGGGCTGGAGTTCGACACCGTCTTCCTGCCGGGCTGGGAGGAAGGGCTGTTCCCCAACCAGCGCGCGCTCGACGAGAGCGGCCGCGCCGGTCTGGAAGAAGAGCGCCGGCTCGCCCATGTCGGGCTGACGCGGGCGCGCAAGCGGCTGAAACTCTATTTCGCCTCGAACCGCCGCATCCACGGCCTCTGGCAGTCGAGCCTGCCCTCGCGCTTCATCGACGAACTGCCCGAGGAGCATGTCGAGGTCGTCCAGGCGGCCTCCAACTATTCCCAGGGCGGCTATGGCGCCTCGCGCTTCGACCGGATGGAGAGCTTCGGCTCCTCCTACAACACGCCGGGCTGGCAGCGCGCCCAGGACAACAAGGCCAAGGGCAGCGGTTTTTCCGAGAACGGCGCGAATTTCGGCAAGAGCGGCTTCGGCAACAACCGCCAGCGCGGCCCATTGTTGATCGAAGGGGAGCTGACGGCCAAATCCTCGGGCTCCTCGGCCTATGACGAAGGCGCCCGCGTCTTCCACGTCAAATTCGGCCCCGGCTCGGTGGCATCCGTCGACGGCAACAAGCTGACGGTCGATTTCGACAAGGCCGGCCGGAAGATGGTGCTGGACAGTTTTGTGCAGAAGGCGGGGTGAGAGCGGCTGCTTCGTCAAACCCCTCTCGTTGCCCGCGTGAAAGTGACATTATTCAGTAATTATATCAATGACTTAAGCAGTTTTCTGTGGACCAATACCTCGGCTTTCGCGACGATTTGCTGTGTTGCCTGTAGGTTATGAGGTGCTTCTCCAGGGAATTGAGGCACCAATGCTCACCAATAGCGCCGACATCATACGCCGGCTGAAGCGCGAGGGCTTCATTCTCAAGAGCGTGCGCGGTTCGCACCACAAATTCATTCACGAGGCGACGAAGCGCATGGCCGTCGTCGTTCATCCCAAGCGAGACATTCCCATCGGCACGGTTCATGGGATATGCAAGGATGCCGGCTGGGAACGGGATTGAGCGAAGGTCGCCATGCGGCATTACATTGCGGTTGTCCATAAGGACGCGACATCCTGCTACGGCGTGCTCTTTCCTGATGTGAAGGGGATCTTCACCGCAGGCGACACGCTCGACGAAGCCTTCCAACAGGCCCGCGAGGTTCTTGCATTCGCAGCCGAAAGCTGGCGCGAAGACACAGCCACCGAGTTTCCAGAACCTCGAAGCATCGACGAACTGCGGCGCGATCCTGCTTTTGTGGAGGCTTCACGGGATGCGATCCTGATGGCCGTCCCTTTCGATGCCTCCCCCGCACGCCTCGCAGCCGAGTGAATTGACCCACTACGTCGCCTTCATCGAGGACGCAGGCCCCGACTTTGCCGTCGGCGTCTGGTTTCCCGACTTGCCCGGTTGCTTTTTGGCAGGCGATACCCTGGACGAAGCACTGGCCAACGCGCCCGAGGCCGTCGCGCTCTGGTTCGAGGATATCGAGGAAGACGGTCGCAGCGTGCCCCGCGCCCGCACCCCGAGCGAACTCAAGGCCGATCCAGAGATCGCAGCCGAGATGGCGAAATATGTGATCGCCCTGATCCCAGCTCCGGACGTGGCGCTGCAACCCGCAGCGGAATGACAAGCCAGCGCAGGCCTGCTATCCCGCCGCCATGCGCGAAGGCCTCCTCCCCTCCACGGTCGCGACCGTCCTCGAACTCTCGACCAGCGGCGAGAAGGCGCGCGCGCTGACGGAGCTGCTCGGCGAGGTCTTCGACCCGACCGAAACCGCGATCTCGGCCTTCGAGATCGAGACTGGCGTCACCACGCTCTCTCTGAATGCGCCGTGGAAGGTCGAGATCTACTTTGCGGTTCATCCCGACGAGGAGGCCGTGCGCGACATGCTGCGGCCGATCGTCGGCGATGTCATCGATACGACGCCCTTCGAAACGGTCAACCAGCAGGACTGGGTCGCCGCCAGCCTGGACGGGCTGAGACCCGTCCGCGCCGGTCGCGTCCTCGTCCATGGCGCACACGACCGCGACGCGGTGCGGATCAACGATGTCGGCATCGAGATTCCCGCCGCGCTCGCCTTCGGCACCGGCCATCACGGCACCACGGCCGGCTGCCTGCTCGCGCTCGATGCCGAGTTGAAGCGCCGCCGCCCGCGAAACGCCATCGATGTCGGCACCGGCACCGGCATTCTCGCGCTGGCGCTCGCCAAGCAGATCAAGCGCAAGGTCGTCGCCGGCGACATCGATGCCATCGCGGTCGAGGTCGCCGCGCACAATGCCCGCGTCAACCATGCGCCGCATGCGCTGGATCTCTATGTCGCGCCGGGCTTGCGCCACGCCCGGGCAAACCGGCCGGGCCATTTCGACCTCGTCTTCGCCAACATCCTGGCGGGCCCGCTGAAGCGCCTCGCCCCCGCGATCGCGCGGGTGCTGTCGGATGACGGCACGGTGATCCTCTCGGGCCTGCTCGCCATGGACGTCGCCGGCGTCGTCTCGACCTACCGGCACCAGGGGCTCTATCTCGCCCGCCAGTCGCTGCGCGAAGGCTGGGCGACGCTGGTCATGACAAAAAGCGGCGCAGCCCCGAGGCCACGCCACCTTCGATAATCCTCCAGCCGCGCGACCTTGTGTCGGGTCGCGGACTGCCGATCCTTCGCCAGGCTGAACCGAGTGGTGCGGCGTTCGAGAACCGGAGCGGAGCGGACATATCGTCCGTGAGCACCGGAAGCGCAGAACGTCGCGTCAGGCGGCCAGCATCGCGAAGGATCGCGATCAGAAGCCGATATGGCCGTGCTTGGCCTCGGCTTCCGCCTGCATCGCGCGGGCGTCGTGCCAGACGGCGGAGGTGAACTTCACGGCGTCGACGATGGTCTCGTAAACATGCTTGATCATGGCGATCATGGTTTGGGTCCTTGGCGGGCGCCGGGTGACCGGCGCTGAAATCGGGAAGGCCCCGGCGCGTCATGCGCCGGACGGGGCGCGGCTCACCGGTTGAACGGCAGGGCCTCGTCGGTCGCCAGCGAGGTGGCGGACACACCGCCGAGGATCAGGCCGGCCTCGTTGACGCGGAAGCTATGGGCTCGCAGCTCGCGCAGGGCGGAGCGGCGGCGGCTCTCGATCATCGCGGCGTAGAAGCGCTGCCAGAAGCCGGGGCCTTCCAAGGCTGCCGCGGTCTTCTTGACCTCGGTGGCGGGCAGGACGGCGGTGTTGTTCAGCACATAGGTCATAGGGATCCATCTCCTCAATCGAAACGAAGGACAGTCCCGGTCGCTTCCTCGTTCTCTTATGCGACCAAAGTGGTACGTCTTCGCACTTGCGAAAAGAGGATTTCGCAGATGCGAGATATGCGCCCAACGCATGTGGGCCGCAGGTTTTCATTAACGATTGACGAATTCGCATAACGAAGTGGCAGACGCCTGCTTTTGCGGCGCCTCCTTTCACACAGCGACGCGGGCCATGGCCCGGCATTTCGACTCGCCATCGCGGCCGGCAGTCGCGACGATGGCGCAAAGCTCAACCGGACCCGCCCGATGCCCGAATCGCCTGCCGCCCTCCCCGCCTGCCGTTTCCAGACCTTCTCCGAGCCGACCGATCCCGCCCAGGTCGCGCCGCGCATCGCGGCGCTGCGGCTGGAACTCGCCAGGCAGGGGCTCGCCGGCTTCATCGTGCCGCGCGCCGACGAGCACCAGGGCGAGTATGTCCCCGCCCATATGGCCCGCCTCGCCTGGCTGACGGGTTTCACCGGCTCCGCCGGCAACGCCGTCATCCTCGCCGACCGGGCGGCGCTGATCGTCGATGGCCGCTACACCATCCAGTCCCAGGAGCAGACCGACACGAGCATCGTCACGCCGACGCGGATGGAAGAGACGCCGCTCGACCGCTGGATCGAGCAGAACCTGCCGGCCGGCGGGCGGCTCGGCTATGATCCCTGGCTGCACACGGTCGACGGTGTCGCGAAACTGGAGATGGCGGCGGCCGCCGCCGGCGGCACGCTCATGGCCGTGGAGCAGAACCCGGTCGATGCGATCTGGCGCGACAGGCCGGCGCCCCCCGCCGCGCCCGTCAAGGCTCATCGCGCCGACCTTGCCGGTGAGGACGCCGCCTCAAAGCTCGCCCGCATCCAGGAGGCGCTGACGAAGGCGAAGGTCGATGCGCTCGTCGTCTCGGACCCGCATGCACTGGCCTGGACCTTCAACATCCGCGGCGGCGATGTCGAGCACACGCCCCTGCCGCTGGGCTATGCGATCGTACCGCGCGAGGGCCGCCCGACCGTCTTCCTCGCGCCGGAGAAGATCACCAACGAGGCCGGGGACGCGATCGGCGCCGTCGGCGAGATCGCGCCGCCGGCCGCCCTGACGACGCAGCTCATAGCGTTGGGCGCGGCGGGGGCCAGGGTCAGGCTCGACGCGACGACGGCCGCGTCCGCGCTCGCCAGCCTGATCCGCGAGGCAGGCGGCACGCCGGATGCGGGCACGGACCCGATCGCGCTGATGAAGGCCCGCAAGAACGAGGCGGAGCTCGCCGGCGCCCGCGCCGCCCACTTACGCGACGGCGCCGCGATGGTGCGCTTCCTCTCCTGGCTGGCGCGCGAGGCGCCCAAGGGCGGGCTGACCGAGATCGACGCGGTCGCGGCGCTCGAGGCCGAGCGGCTGAAGACCGGGCTGCTCAAGGACGTCTCCTTCACCACCATCGCCGGCGCCGGCCCTAACGCCGCCCTGCCGCATTACCGCGTCACGGAGGTGAGCAACCGCCCCATCGAGCCCGGCATCCTGCTGATCGACTCCGGCGGGCAATACGAGGACGGCACCACCGACATCACCCGGACCATGGCGATCGGCGAGCCCAGCGCCGAAATGCGGGACCGCTACACCCGCGTGCTGAAGGGCCATGTCGCGATTTCGCGCGCGCTCTTCGTCAAGGGCACCTCGGGCGCGCAGCTCGATGCGCTGGCGCGGCTGCCGCTCTGGCAGGCGGGATTCGATTTCGACCACGGCACCGGCCATGGCGTCGGCAGCTATCTCTCGGTGCATGAGGGACCGCAGCGGATCTCGAAGCTCGGGACGACGCCGCTGGAGCCGGGCATGATCCTCTCCAACGAGCCCGGCTACTACAAGGAAGGCCATTACGGCATCCGCATCGAGAACCTCATCGTGGTCGAGGAGCGCGCCATCCCGGGCGGCGATCGCAGCATCTACGGCTTCGAGACCATCACCTGGTGCCCCTATGAGCGCGCGCTGATCGACCGCACTTTGCTGGACGAAGGCGAGGTCGCCTGGATCGACGCCTATCACCGCGAGGTCTGGAACAAGCTCTCAGGGTTGGTCGAGGGCGAGGCGAAAGAGTGGCTGGAGAAGGCCTGCCTGCCGCAATAAGGAGCGGGTCTTCCTCACTCTCCGCCTGATTCATCCCACCGCCCGCAACCCCACCACCGCCGCGACGCCGACCGCCACCACGCCGAGCAGCGGCAGGCGCGTCGCGGCGAGCGCAGCCAGCAGCGCGGCGACCGTCTCCGGCCAGCCGGTGGCGAGCGCGCTCGGCGCGATGACGGCGACGAGTACGGCGGGCGGGATCGCGTCGAAAGCCGCCTGCGCGCGCGCCGACAGCTGGAGCTGTCCGGCGAGCGCGAGCCCGGCGAGGCGGGTCGCATAGGTCGCTAGCGCCATGCCGAGAATGGCGAGCAGGGTGTGCGGGTCGAGCGTCATGGGCGCGCCTCCGGCGCGGGCTCGGCGTCCACGCCCGAGCCGGCCGCGAGCCAGGCGGCGGCGAGGCCGCAGAGCGCGCCCGCCAGCACATGCCAGGGCGGCCCGATCAGCCGGTAGGTCAGCGCCGAGGCCAGACCCGCGGCAGCGACCGTCCAGAACGTCACCCGCCCCTTCCAGAAGGCGGCCACCAGCGCGATGAACAGCGCCGTGAAGGCGAAATCCGCCCCGAAGCGGCGCGGATCGCCGAGCGTGGCGCCGATCACCGCGCCCAGCGTCGAGGTCGCGACCCAGCAGGTCACGAAGGGCACGACCATCCCGAACCAGTAGGCCGGCGTCAGTGCGTGCGTGCGCGCCCGCTTCTCGGCCAGCGCCCAGTTCTCGTCAGCCATGAAATAGAGGCCG
>NCCO01000006.1:0-35906 GCA_002279705.1 Allobosea sp. 12-68-7 | reverse complement strand
AGCAGCGTCGAGAACACCAGCGCACCGATCGGCGCCGGCGTCGTCCAGAGCTCGACGGCCGCGAATTGCGCGCCGCCCGCGAAGACGAGCACGCTCATCGCCATCGTCTCCAGCGGAGACAGCCCCTTGCCCGCGGCGAGCGCGCCGAGCAGCAGCCCGATCGGCACGGCCGCCAGCATGGCGGGCGCGATGTCACGCAGCCCCCGCAGGGCATCGTCTCGCAGGGAGGACATGGGGAAGCCTTCAGGAGAAAGGGATGGCAATCGAGGCCGGGAGCGGCTCATTCCCTTCCCCCGCTTGCGGTGGGAAGGGTTAGGGATGGGGGGCCGCAAAGCCGAGGCACGACCTTGGACCGCCGGCGCCGAGAGGCACTGCCCTCCACCCAACCCTCCCCACCGCAAGCGGGGGGAGGGCAAGAGCGAACGCGGACAGTCGAGAGAGCGTCCAACAAGCAGCCTTTCAGGAGAGATGGGCGGCGCGGAAGGCGCCGGGCGTCACGCCGAGCCTGGCCTTGAAGGCGCGAGTCAGATGCGACTGGTCGCTGAACCCCGTGGCGGCGGCGACCACAACCGGCGCCTCCCCGCGACGCAGGCGGTCCCGCGCGCGTCGGACCCGCACATCGACCAGGAAGGCATGCGGCGTCAGCCCGGTCTCAGCCCGAAAGGCGCGGATCAGATGGTGACGCGGCAGGCCGACGGCGGCGCCGATTTCGGCGAGCGAGAGGTCCTCGTCATGCCGCGCCTCGATCAGTACCCGCGCGCGATCGACCGGTCCGGGCTCGCGCCCAATCAGGCGCGGGCCGAGATCGGCATGGCGCACGAGCATCGCGGCATAGGCTCGCAGCAGCGCCTCCTCGCCCGCGAGCGCATCCGCGCCCTCCTCCAGCAGGCGATGGGCGGCGGCGAACAGCGCCGCGCCGTCGGGATCATGCACGACGGGTTCGCGGAAGAAGGGCGTCCCGGGGCTCTCGCGCCCGGTCAGAGACGCCGCCAGTTCCCGCATCAGATCGAGGCCGGGATAGCTCATCCGGTAGCGATAGCCGCCCTCGCTCGGCGCACCGTCATGGACGTCGAGCGGCTGGTTCATCACGAGATCGCCGGGGCCGGCATGGAGCCGCCGGCCACGCGCATGCCAGACCTCGCAACCGCTCAGGATCGTCCCGATCGCATAGGTGTCATGGGCATGGGGCGCATAGGCATGGGTGCGGAAGGTCGCCGCCAGGAACTCCAGCCCGTCGAAGCGGCGGGCGGCGAAGAGATGCGCGCGCTCTCCCGCCTGCAGCGGCGTCTCGGCCAGCGCCTGTTCCTGCGTGATCAGATCCATGGCGCGAGGTTAAACCCGATCGCGCCGGGGCCGTCTTGAAGAAAAGTGATCGGGCGCATCAGCAGCGCCGATCGGCTCTTCCTAGCCTCTCGCCGGCTGGGGAGCCTCATCCCGGACCAGCCGCGAAGCGGCGCCGATCCAGGATCCATCACAGCGCTCCGGAGCCCTCCGATGGATCCCGGGGCAGGCCCGGGATGACGCCGTGTTTCCGAACGAGGACGTCGAAGGGTTCAGCCGCCGACGAGATCGAACCAGCCGGCCTCGTCGATCACCTGGACGCCATGCTTTTGCGCATCCTTCAGCTTCGAGCCGGCGCCCGGCCCCGCCACCAGCAGATCGGTCTTGGACGAGACCGAACCCGCGACCTTCGCACCGAGGCGCTCCGCCATCGCCTTGGCCTCGTCGCGGGTCATGCGCTCGAGCGCCCCGGTGAAGACGACGATCTTGCCGGCCACAGGGCTAGCGGACGCCACCGCCTCCAGCGGCTGCGGCATCACCTGCGCGAGCAGCCGGTCGAGCAATTCCTCGTTATGCGGCTCGCCGAAGAAATCCGTCAGCGCCTCGACCACCGTCGGCCCGACGCCGTCGATCGCGTCGAGTTCCTGCCGCTCGGGCGAGGCCGGGTCGGCCGCCGCCAGACCGGCCGCACGAAGCGCTTCGAAGGAGCCGTAGTGACGCGCCAGCAGGCGGGCATTGGTTTCACCGATATGGCGGATGCCGAGGCCGAAGATGAAGCGATTGAGCGGGGGCGTCCGGCGCTCCTCGATCGCGGCGAAGAGCTTGGCGACACTCTGGGCGCCGAAGCCTTCCTTGTCCTTCAGCTTCTTGAGATTGGCGGCGTCGCGCGCGGCGAGCGTGAAGATGTCGGCCGGCTCCTTCACCGGCAGGTCGGGGTCGCCGTGGAAGAACTCGATCTGCTTGTCGCCGAGCCCGTCGATGTCGAGCGCGTCGCGCGAGACGAAATGCTTCAGCCGCTCGACCGCCTGCGCCGGGCAGATCAGCCCGCCGGTGCAGCGCCGCACGGCGTCCTCCTTGCCGGAGCGCGGATTGATCTCCCGCGTCGCATGGCTGCCGCAGGCGGGGCAGAGCGTCGGGAAGGCGTAAGGCTTGGCATCCGCCGGCCGCTTCGAGAGATCGACCGCCGCCACCCGCGGGATGACGTCGCCGGCGCGCTTGACCGTGACGGTGTCGCCGACGCGGATGTCGGGCGGCTCGCCGTCGCGGATGCGCTCGCCCTTGGAATCGTAGCCGCGGATGTAATCCTCGTTGTGCAGCGTCGCATTGGTGACAACGACGCCGCCGACCGTGACGGGGCGCAGGCGCGCCACCGGCGAGAGCGCCCCGGTGCGCCCGACCTGGATCTCGATCGCCTCCAGCACCGTCGTCGCCAGCTCGGCGGGGAATTTATGCGCGATCGCCCAGCGCGGCGCCCGCGAGACGAAGCCGAGCCGCGCCTGCAAGCTGAGGTCGTCGACCTTGTAGACCACGCCGTCGATGTCGTAGCCGAGCGTGGCGCGCTGGCTCTCGATCAGCCGGTACCGGGCGATCAGCGCCTCGACGGTCTCGCAGCGCGCCATCAGCGGATTGGTGCGGAAGCCCCAGCGGCCGAAGACCTCGACCACGCCCGATTGCGTCGGCGCCGGCAGCTCCGGCATCTCGCCCCAGGCATAGGCGAAGAAGCGCAGCGGCCGCGAGGCGGTGATCGTGGCGTCGAGCTGGCGCAGCGAGCCCGCCGCCGCATTGCGCGGATTGGCGAATTCGGGCAGCCCCTTCTCGCGCTGGCGCTCGTTGATGCCCGCGAAATCGGCATGGCCCAGATAGACCTCGCCGCGCACCTCGGCGATATCCGGCACGTCCGACCCTGAGAGCGTCTGCGGGATCTCGGCGATGGTGCGGGCGTTGACCGTGACGTCCTCGCCCTCCTCGCCGTCGCCGCGCGTCGCGGCATGGACGAGCGCGCCCTTCTCGTAGCGCAGCGAGAGCGACAGCCCGTCGATCTTGGGCTCGGCGGTAAAGGCGATGGCTTCGTCATCCCTGCGGCCGAGGAAACGATGCACCCGCTGGACGAATTCCGCCACCGCCTCGTCGGTGAAGGCGTTGTCGAGCGAGAGCATCGGCACGCGATGGCGGATCTTGGCGAATTTGCCCGAGGCCTTGGCGCCGACCTTGGCGCTGGCCGACGACGAAGCCTTCAGCGCCGGAAACGCCGCCTCGATCGCCACCAGGCGGCGCCGCAGCGCGTCGAAGGCGGCGTCGTCCATCGTCGGCGCGTCGTTCTGGTGATAGGCGATGTCGGCCGCCTCCACCGCCTCGGCCAGCCGCTTGTGCTCGGCCCGGGCCTGGCGGGAAGTCAGTTCGGCGACGGGGATGGGTTCGGGCGCGCTCATGGTCCCTCATTAGGCGAGAAGCCAGCGTCGTGGGAAGGCAGGAGGAACGGCGCCGTTCCCGCATTCGTGTTCGAGCCACCTGCGACAAGGCGTCCGGCTTCGGCTATGGTGACCGCGCTGGGAATTGGAAGCTCGACGCCTTCAGGCCGTTGACCCAAGGATCGCGTCAAAGGGCTGCAAGGCGAACCGGGCTGCAACCGGGAGACACGCCATGGCCAATCTCGACGCCGATCTGCACAGCGTTCCGCGCGAGGATGCGCCTGCCCTGCCGCACGTCAACACCATCACCACCCGGGATCTGCGCGACGCGCTGAGGCTGGGCTGGGAGGATTTCAAGGCGCAACCGAGCCACCTCGCCTTCGTCGCCCTGATGTATCCCATCATCGGCGTGCTGCTGGCGCAGGCGACGGTGAGCTTCAACGTCTTCCCGCTGCTCTTCCCGCTGCTCGGCGGCTTCGCCCTGCTCGGGCCCTTCGCGGCGATCGCGCTCTACGAGATCAGCCGGCGCCGCGAGCGCCAGCTCGATTCGGGCTGGGAACACGCCTTCGCGCTGCTGCGCTCGCCGGCGATCGGCCAGATCCTGCTGCTGGGCGCGATGCTGACCGGGCTCTTCCTCGCCTGGCTGGCCTGTGCCTGGTTGATCTACCAGGGCCTGCTCGGCCTGCCGCCGGATGTCTCGACGCTGGACTTCCTGCGCGCCGTCTTCACCACCGGCGACGGCTGGACGATGATCCTGGTCGGCAACGCCGTCGGGCTGCTCTTCGCGATCGTCGCCTTCTCGATCTCGGTGGTGTCCTTCCCGCAGATCATCGACCGGCGGGTCGACGTCGCCACGGCGGTGCGCACCTCGCTCGCCGCGGTCGAGCGCAACCCGCGCGTGATGGTGATCTGGGGGCTGATGGTCAGCGGGCTGCTCGTGCTCGGCTGCCTGCCGCTGCTCGTCGGCCTGATCGTGGTCATGCCGGTGCTCGGCCATGCGAGCTGGCATCTCTACCGCAAGGTCGTGGACGGCTGACGGCCGGCCTCGCCTGACGCTGCGGTCGCGGGGCTTCGCGCGAGAGCGGGAACTTTCGCGCGAAGACGCGGTTCACTGCCCATCGTCGACCTGGCGGAGGGCGCAAGGCCCTGCCGCCGAACCGGGGGCAGTTCCGTGAACAACATCATCTACATCATCGGCCTGATCGTCGTCGTCCTGGCCATCCTGTCTTTCCTCGGCCTGCGCTGAGGAAGGCGGACGCCGCCCGGCGATCGGACGCGGGCCGCCTCAGCGCGGCTTCTTGCCCTTGAAGGGCGCCTTGCCCGCAAAGGACTTGCCCGCAAAGGACTTGCCGGCGCCCGATTTGCCGGCGCCGAAGGGCTTCGGCGCAGAGGGCGTCTTCTCGCCATAGAGCTTGTCGCCGGCCGGCTTGTCGAAGCGGGGCTTCGGCCCCGAACGGAACGAGACGTTCGGGTCCGACAGGGCGTCGCGGTCGCTGCGCACCGGATCATAGGCCTTGGCGGCGCCGAAGGGCTTGGATTTGCCCTCATAGGCTTTCTTCTTGCCCTCATAGGGCTTCTTCTCGCCGCCCTCGTAAGGCTTGGCGTCGGGCCGGGCCTCGTAGGGCTTGGGCTCATAGGCCTTCTTGGCGTAGGGCTTCTTGTCCCCGCCCTCATACGGCTTCTTCTCGTACGGCTTCTTTTCGTAGGGCTTCTTCTCGTAAGCCCGGGGCGGATGCGCGTCGCCGTCGCGCTCGGGCTTGGCGTAGGGCGCGGGCGCATGGCTCGCCTTCTCGGCGAAAGGCTTGGCCGGACGGCGCTCGTCCTCGCCAGTCACCGGCTCGATCACGATCTTGTCGCGGTCGACGGCCTTCGCCAGCTCGTAGAAGCGCTCGGCGACATCGGCATCGATCTCGACCTTGGTTTCCTTGTCGAAGATGCGGATCGCTCCGACCTCGTCGCGGGTGATCTTGCCGCGGCGGCAGATCATCGGCAGCAGCTGGCGCGGATCGGCGCCATCCTTGCGGCCGACGCTCAAGCGGAACCAGACGGTGTCGCCGCGCGGGCCCGATTTGTGGCGCGGCGCGTCGGAGCGCGGGCTGTCCTCGCGGTTCTCGCCGAAACGAGCGCCCTCACGCGGCGCATAATCCTCTCGCGCCCGGGCCGGGCGGCGCTCGTCGCGGGCGAAGTTCGGGTCCCCAACCTCCTCGGAGGCCGGCAGGCGGGCGCGATAGATCCGCACCAGCGCGGCCGCGATCTCGTTGACCGAGCGGCCGGCGATCAGCGCCTCGACCATCGCGGCGTCGACCTCGCCCGGCTCGCCGGTCAGGATCGGATCGTTCAGCAGCCGCTCCTTGTCGAGCGCGCGGATGTCGTCCTGCGTCGGCGGGCCGGCCCAGACGGCCTCGACCTTGGCCTCGGCGAGCAGCATCTCGGCCTTGCGGCGGCGCGAGGGCGGCACCAGCAGCACGCTGGTGCCCTTCTTGCCGGCGCGCCCGGTGCGGCCGGAGCGATGCTGCATCACCTCCGGGTCGTTGGGCAGTTCGGCATGGATGACCAACGTCAGCCCCGGCAGATCGATGCCGCGCGCGGCGACGTCGGTGGCGACGCAGACGCGCGCCCGGCCGTCGCGCAGCGCCTGCAGCGCCGAATTGCGCTCGCTCTGCGAGAGCTCGCCCGAGAGCGCCACGGCGGAGAAGCCGCGCTCCAGCAGGATCGCCTCGAGATGGCGGACCGCGTTGCGGGTGTTGCAGAACACCAGCGAGCACGGCGAATCATGGAAGCGCAGCAGGTTGACGACCGCGAGCTCGGTTTCCTTCGGATAGACCCGGATCGCGCGATAATCGATGTCGGCATGGCCGCCGGGCGTGGCGGCGACCTCGATGCGCAGCGCATCGTTCTGGTAGCTCTTGGCGAGCTGGATGATCGCCTTGGGCAGCGTCGCCGAGAACAGCAGGCTCTGGCGCTCGGCCGGCGTCGTCTTCAGGATGAATTCGAGATCGTCGCGGAAGCCGAGGTCGAGCATCTCGTCGGCCTCGTCCAGCACGACGGCCTTCAGCGCCGAGACATCGAGGCGATGGCGCTCGATATGGTCGCGCAGGCGGCCGGGCGTGCCGACGACGACATGGGCGCCCTCGTCGAGCAGGGCGGCCTCGCGGCGTGGATCCATGCCGCCGACGCAGGCGATGATGCGGGCATTGGCGTGCTTGTAGAGCCAGGCGAGCTCACGCTGCACCTGCAGCGCCAGTTCGCGCGTCGGTGCGATGATCAGGGCGAGCGGCTGGGCCGCACGGCCGAAGGCCTCGGCCTCGCCGAGCAGGGTCGCGCCGATGGCGAGCCCATAGGCGACGGTCTTGCCCGAGCCGGTCTGCGACGAGACCAGCAGGTCGCGGCCCGCGGCGGACGGCTCCAGCACGGCGCTCTGCACCGGCGTCGGTTCGGAATAATTGCGTTCGGCGAGCGCGCGCGCGAGCGGCGCACTCGAGGTCAGGAAGGACATGGGACAGAGGGCCTAGGGTTACGGCGCGGAATCGGAATGACGGCGCAGGATGTCGGCGACGGGCGCAGGGCGCAGCCATCGATTGCGGGGCTCATAGCGCAAATGGCGACAGAAAGAAACCGGGATGGCAATCGCACCCTTAAAGGACACGCCCCACGATCTAAATGCGCCGTCATTCCGGACAAGCCGCGCCAGCGGCGCCGCTCCGGAATCCATCGTAGAGCGCAGCGCCCGACGATGGATTCCGGGCCTTTGCTTTGCTCGCCCGGAATGACGGAGCGGGGTTGATCGGCTTGCCCTTGACGACTCAGGCCCGCCGCGCGATCCCGCCGCCGCTTGCGGAGAGAACGATGCGGATGCGTTGGGCGATTGTGGCGGTGGTGTTGGCGGCGAGCGCGCAGGCGCACGCCCAGGACGGCGCGCAGATGATGACGCTGGCCGAGGTCAAGCAGCGCCGCGCCGAGCTCGCCGGGCTCTTCATCCGCGTCGAGAACGTCACCGTCTCCGGCTTCACCATGGCCCGCGGCGGCCTCGCCCAGGACGCCAGCGGCACGGTGCGCCTCGACGATACCGGCATGCCGCAGGACACCATCACCTATCTCGAACGCCATTGCGCCAGTGGCGGCGCGAAGCCCGGCGCAGTCGCGCCGTCCGGCTGCCGCGGCGCGCTGGAATTCACGGTCGCCGCGGCGCAGGGCGCCTTCACCATCAGCGACGCGCAGTTCATCCCGCAGAACTGAGGCACATGGCGCCTGCCCGGCGCACCGCCTTGCCAAGGCGCGACGCCCTGCGCTGTGATCGGGTTTCTGCGGAGCAGGGACGGCATTCATGGATCAGCAGACACGCCGCTTCGGCCGTTACGAGGTCTCGATCCTGCATGATGGCTTCTACGAGGCGCCCATCGATGTCCTGACACATGCCGCCGGCCCGGCCGCGCGCGACGGCGCCATCGCGGCCTGGGGCCGGCCGACCTTGCGGATCGTCGTCAACTGCTTCGTCCTGCGCGGGCCCGGCGGCGTCACCCTCGTCGATGCGGGCACGGGCACATCCTGGGGAGACGCCTATGGCCATGCGCGCTCCGCTCTCGTGGCGCTCGGCCTGACGCGCGACAGCGTCGACCGCGTTCTGATCACCCATCTCCATGGCGACCATGCGCTCGGCCTGTTCGATGGCGAGGCGCCCTACTTCCCGAATGCGCGCATCCTCGTGCCGGCCACGGAACTCCACTTCTTCACCGACGCGGACAAGCGCCTGAGCACGCCCGAAAACCGTCGCGGCGGCTTCGCCATCGCCGAGACGCTGCAGCGCCTCTACCCCGAGCGCGTCGACGCCATCACCGGCTCCGATGACATCCTCCCGGGCGTGACCCTGATCCCGCTGCCCGGCCATACTTACGGCCAGAGCGGCTATCTGATCGAGAATGGCGGGCGAGATCTGCTGCTCTGGGGCGATGCGGTCCATCTGGAGACGCTGCAGGCGACCGACCCCGAGGTTGGCCTCGTCTTCGATCTCGACGGCGCAGGCGCGGTCGCGACGCGTCGCGACATCCTCGGGCAAGCGAGCGATCAGGGCTGGATCGTATCCGGAGGCCATGTCGAAGGCTTCAAGACCGTCAGGCGCGTCGGGAACGCCTTCGAACTGGTGCCCGCCGCCTGAACGGGGATCTATGCCCGCACGCCCGCCGCCTCCAGCAGCCGCCCGGCGGCTGCCCTCGCCTCTTCGGTGATGCTGGCGCCTGCCAGCATGCGGGCGATCTCCTCGCGCCGCGCCTGGTCTTCCAGCCCCGTCACCCGCGTCACGGTGCGCGAGGCGGCGTCGCCCGGCAGCGCCGACTTGGCGATCAGGAAATGCTGGGCCGCCTTGGCGGCGACCTGCGGCGCATGCGTCACCGAGATCACCTGAACCTTGCCGGCGAGCCGCGCCAGCCGCTCGCCGATGGCGTCCGCGACCGCGCCGCCGACCCCGGTGTCGATCTCGTCGAAGACCAGCGTCGGCGCCGAGCCGCGCTCGGCCAGCACGACCTTGAGCGCCAGCATGAAACGCGAGAGTTCGCCGCCAGAGGCGACCTTCATCATCGGGCCGGGCTTCGTGCCCGGATTGGTTTCGACCCAGAACTCGACGCGGTCGAAGCCCTCCGGCCCCCGCGCCGTCTCGTCGCTGTCGATCCGCGTGATGAAGCGGGCCCGTTCCAGCTTGAGCGGCGGCAATTCGGCCTTCACGGCCGCGTCGAGTTTCGCCGCCGCCTTCTGGCGGGCGGCGGAGAGCTTGCCCGCCAGCCCGACATAGGCGGCCTCGGCCCAGACGAGGTCCTCCTCCAGCCGTCCGAGCGAGATCTCGCTGTCGTCGAGTGCGGTGAGATCGGCCGCCATGCTCTGCGCCAGCGGCACCAGCCCCTCGACCGGCACGTCGTATTTGCGCGCGGCGCCGCGCAGGGCAAACAACCGCTCCTCGACGCGCTCCTGCTCGCGCGGATCGTATTCGGCGGCCCGCATCCCGGCCGACAGGGTCTCGCCCGCCTCCTCCAGCGCGACGATCGCAGTGTTGAGCGCCGCCAGCGAGGGGTCGATCAGCGAAGGCGCCTGTCCGGCCCGGCGTTCGAGCCGGCGCAGCACGGCCGAAAGCGCGGCGATCGGCGAGCCCTGCCCGGCCACCGCCTCATGGGCGTCGATCAGGTCGCGGGCGACCTTCTCGGCCTGCATCATGCCCTGGCGCTGCGCGGCGAGCGCCTCCTCCTCGCCGGGCTTGGGCGCGAGCTTGCCGAGTTCGGCCACCGCATGGCGCAGGAAATCCGCCTCCTTGCGCGCCGCCTCGACGCGCATGCGCTGCGCCTGCAGGGCCTGGCGGGCGCGCTTCAGCGTCTCGCTGGCGGCGGCCACGCCTTCAGCCTGCGCCTCCAGCCCGGCGAACCCGTCCAGGATCAGGCGATGCTGCGCCGGGTCGGTCAGCGCGCGGTCGTCATGCTGGCCATGAATCTCGACGATCGCGGCGCCGATCATCCTGAGAATCTGCACGCTGACGGGCTGATCATTGACGAAGGCGCGCGTGCGCCCGTCGGCATATTGGACGCGCCGCAGGATCAGGTCGCCATCGGTGTCGATTTCCTGGGCCTGGGCCAGCTTGCGCGCGCCATGGTCGCCCGGCAGGTCGAAGACCGCGCTGACCTGGCCTTGCGTCTCGCCATGGCGCACGAGGCCGCCATCACCGCGCCCACCCAGCGCCAGCGCGAAGCCGTCGAGCAGGATCGACTTGCCGGCGCCGGTCTCGCCGGTCAGCACGCTCAGCCCGTCACGAAACGTCAGGTCGAGACGGTCGATCAGGACGATGTCGCGTATCGACAGTTGGACCAGCATGGCACTCAGCGCAGGCTCAGGAAGCGGGGCATGCGCAGACGACCCTCATGGCCGGCGAAACTAGCTCCGCCCGCCGAACCCAACGATGCCGGTGACCACGCGCGAGAAGCCCTGGAAGGCGCGGCTGATATAGGAACCACGGTCCTCACGCGGCTGCAGGCCGCCGCTCTCGAGCAGGACATAGGCATCCTTGTACCACGGGCTGTCCGGGAAGTTGTGGCCCAGCACCGCTGCGGCGGTCTGCGCCTCATTGGTGATGCCGAGCGCCATATAAGCTTCCGTCAGGCGCATCAGCGCCTCTTCGACGTGACGCGTGGTCTGGTACTTGATGATGACGTCGCGGAAGCGGTTCACCGCGCCGGTATAGTTGCGCTTCTCGAGATAGAAGCGCCCGATATTCATCTCCTTGCCCGCGAGCTGGTCGCGCGCGACGAGGAGCTTCTCCTTTGCGTCGAGCACATATTCGGACTTCGGATATCGCTCGATCAGCTGCTCGAAGGCGGCGATGGCGAGCTGGGTCCGCTCCTGGTCGCGCGTCGCGTCCGGGATCTGGTTGAAATAGGACATCGCCATCAGATACTGCGCATAGGCCGCATCCGGGCTCGCCGGGTTCTGGGCGATGAAGCGCTTGGAGGCGGTGATCGTCTCCTCCCACTTCGAGGCCTGGTAGTTCGTGTAGGCCGCGAGAATCAGACCCTTGCGCGCAAAGGGTGAGAACGGCGCGCTCTTGTCGATCTCGTCGAACTTCTTCGAGGCGCCCTCGCTGTCGCCGTTCTGCAAGCGCGCGAGCCCTTCATTGTAGAGCCGGTCGGCCGGGACGATCTCCTTGACCTCGGGCTTGTAGACCTCGGGCCGATCGAAGGGATTGAGCGACGAGACGGTGTCGCAGCCACCGAGCAGCAGGGCGGCGCCGAGCGCGAGGGCCGGGCCCTTCGCCATCGATCCGGCGCGCTTGGATGTCGGGTTCTTCAGCCGCATGACGCTCACGTCGTCCGTCCTCTTGTCATCGTCCCCGCATCGGTGGGGATGCATGCCTTACCTCAGACGCCGATGGCGCGCCACTGCCGAAAGCAGGAGCCCACGGCGGCAGCGACGTCTATTCGACAGAAAACCGGCAACAGGAAGGCGCGCGAGCGCGAAGCGCTCAGTGCACGTCCGGCGCGAAGGCCGCAGGCGCGGCGGCGGCCATCTGAACGGCCCGCGGGGCGGCATAGACCGGCTCGGCTTCGACGATGGCGTAATTGGCGCGGTCGGCGAAGAGCGCCTCCAGAATCCGCACATTCATGCGATGCCCGCCGCAATAGGAGCGGAACTCGCCGATGATCGGATGGCCCGCCAGCGCGAGGTCGCCGATCGCATCCAGGACCTTGTGTCGAACGAACTCGTCGCCGTAACGCAGCCCCTCGGGGTTGATGACCTTGTCGTCGCCGACGGCGACGGTGTTGTCGAGCGAGGCGCCGAGCGCGAAGCCCGCCTTCCAGAGCTGCTCGACATCGCGCATGAAGCCGAAGGTCCGGGCGCGGGCGATCTCCTGGGAATAGGCCGCGGCCTCGAGGTCGAAGACCTTGCGCTGCCGGCCGATCACCGTGGTGTCGAAATCGATCTCGACATCGAGGCGGAATCCGGTCTTGGCCGGCAGCAGCTCGGCGAAGGCCCGGCCCTGCTCGACACGCACCGGCTGAAGGACACGCAGATAGCGGCGCGGCGCCGAGAGCCCGACCAGACCCGTCGTCTCGATGGCGGCGACGAATTCGGCAGCGCTGCCGTCCATGATCGGCATTTCCGGCCCGTCGATCTCGACCAGCACGTTGTCGAGACCGAGACCGGCGCAGGCCGACATCAGATGCTCGATCGTGGCGACGCAGGCCGAGGCGCGATCCCCGATGACGGTGCACAGTTCGGTCGCGCTGACCTTGGTGTGTTTGGCGTGGATCAGCTGGGCGGGCGCATTCTCGAGGCCCTGCCGCAGGAACACGATCCCGGAATTAGCGCTGGAGGGCTTGAGGCAGATCGTTGCGGGAGCTCCGGAATGGACACCGATCCCGGTCAGGGTGACGGGGGCCCGCAGGGTCGTCTGCCGATCGAAGCTCATTCTGGTATCCAATCCTGATCGCGAACGACGCCGTTTCATCGGGGGTGTTCCCCGGCGGGGCAGTTCGTCTGCGATGCGTCCTGAGTCCAGGAGAGAGCGCGGCCCGGCTCCTGTCTGTCGTGGTGCAACCGCAACATAAGCGTTCCGAGCATGGTCACAAAATCACGCTTTCTTTCGCTCTGTTACAGGACACCGCAACGCGCAGCGAGACTCTATCAGACTGGAATCGTTGTCCTTTTCGACAAGGCGAATCCCGGCGCGCAGGCGGCGCGCCGGGACGATGCAACAGCCCGTGGGAACCGGGCAGGCGCTCAGTTGGCCTGCCGGCGCAGGAAGGCCGGGATCTCGAGATGATCCTCCTCGCTGGTCCGATTCGGCGCGGCGCGGCCATGCGGGTCGAGCTGACCCTGGGCCGGCCGGGCCGCCGGCGCCGCCGGGCGGCGCATGTACTCGGCATGGGCCGCACTCGGAGCCTGCGGCATCGCCGGGGGCTGGGGAGCCTGGCGCACCGGGGCCGGCTGGGCCTCGGCCGCCTCCTCCTCCTTGCGGCCGAACCCGACCGAAGCGAGGCGCTGCATCAGCGACATGCGCTTCTGGTCGGCGACGCTGGGCGGCGGCGGCGCGGCCTGGGCGCCGCGATGCGCGGCGATCTGGGCCTGCGCCGGAATCGGCAGATCCTCGACGCGGGGCATGCGGGTTGGACGCACCACCGAACGCTCCGGCATCGGCGGGATGAAGCTCTCTTCGAGCATCGGGGCGGGCTCGGGCTGAGGCACGGGCTCGGGAGCCGCGGCGGCCATCACCGGGCGCGGCTGCGCCGGGGCGATGCGGATGTCCTCCGGCAGGCCGCGCGGGGCGCTGTCGATCGGATGCGGCATCCGCAGCTCGAGCGGCGCCTCGGGAGCGACCGGCGCCGGCGCCGGAGCGGCCTGGCGGGCCGGGGTGGCGGTGCGCAGGCGGGCCTCGGCCTTCAGGCGCTCGGCGACCTGGGCGATGCGCGCCTCGGTCTCGTCCATCTCGGCCTGCGTCGTGACCGGCTTGTCGATGCCCGTCGCGACGACCGAGACACGCACGATGCCTTCCAGCGCCTCGTCGAAGGTGGCGCCGACGATGATGTTGGCCTCGGAATCGACCTCCTCGCGGATGCGGGTGGCGGCCTCGTCGACCTCGTAGAGCTTCATGTCGCGTCCACCGGTGATCGAGATCAGCAGGCCGCGCGCGCCCTTCATCGAGACGTCGTCGAGCAGCGGGTTGTTGATCGCGGCCTGGGCCGCGTTCAGCGCGCGCTTGTCGCCCTGCGCCTCGCCGGTGCCCATCATCGCCTTGCCCATGCCGCGCATCACGGCGCGAACGTCGGCGAAGTCGAGATTGATCAGGCCGGGGCGGACCATCAGGTCGGTGATGCAGGCGACGCCGGAGTAGAGCACCTGGTCGGCCATGCCGAAGGCGTCGGCGAAGCCGGTCGTCTCATTGGCGACCCGGAACAGGTTCTGGTTGGGGATCACGATCAGCGTGTCGACCGCTTCGTTCAGCTCGCTGATGCCGGCCTCGGCCATGCGCATGCGGCGATGCCCCTCGAACTGGAACGGCTTGGTGACGACGCCGACCGTCAGGATGCCCATGTCGCGGGCGACGCGGGCGATCGCCGGAGCCGCGCCCGTGCCGGTGCCGCCGCCCATGCCGGCGGTGATGAAGACCATGTGGGCGCCGGCGAGATGGTCGCGGATCTCGTCGATCACCTCCTCGGCGGCCGCGCGGCCGACCTCGGGCTGGGAGCCGGCGCCGAGACCCTCGGTCACCTGCAGGCCCATCTGGATGATGCGCGAGGCCCGCGACAGGGCGAGCGCCTGGGCATCCGTGTTGGCAACCACGAAATCGACGCCGTCGAGACCGGCCTCGATCATGTTGTTGACCGCATTGCCCCCGGCGCCACCGACGCCGAACACCGTGATCCGGGGCTTGAGTTCCCGGATGTCCGGGGCTTGCAGATTCATCGCCATGGTTGCCTCTTTTGATCCCTTGTCCGGCGCCTGGCGGGAGCCGTCCCGATTGCTACATTCGACGCCGTGGCTTCCCCGCCGCGCGGGCTCGCCGGTACTCATTCTGCCTTCGAACGGATGGCTGTGACGGCCCTCCGCTCAGAAACTCTCCTTCAGCCAGCGCCCGACGCGGGAGAAATACCCGTCGGTTCCGGTGGCGAAATAGGCCGCGCCCGCGCGGGGCTCGAAATGCTCGACATGGGCCACCTGCGGGTAGACCAGCAGGCCGACGGCCGCCGCGAAGGCCGGCCCCTTGCCGGCTTCGGGCAGGCCCTTGATGCCGAGCGGCCGGCCCGTGCGGACCTGGCCGCCGAGGATCCGCCGCGCCACCTCGGGCAGGCCGGTGAGCTGGCAGGCCCCGCCCGTCAGCACGACGCGGCGGCCGGCCTGGGCGGAGAAGCCGGCCTGGGTCAGGCGGTCGCGCACCAGTTCGAGGATTTCCTCGACGCGCGGCTTGATGATCCGCACCAGCTGCGACTTCGGCAGATGGTTCGGCATGTCGCGCTCGTCGTCGTCGACCTGCGGCACGGAGATCATGTCGCGCTCGTCGGAGGCGCTGGAAATGCAGGAGCCGTGCAGCGTCTTCAGCCGCTCTGCGGCCGCGACGCGGGTCGAGAGGCCGCGCGCCACGTCCATGGTGATGTGGTTGCCACCGACCGCGATCGCGTCGGCATGCATCAGGTGGCCGCCCGAGAACACGCCGAGGCTGGTGGTCCCGCCGCCCATGTCGACCACGACGACGCCCATCTCGGCCTCGTCGTCGACGAGCACGGACAGACCAGAGGCATAGGGTGTCGCCACCACCGCCTCGACCTCGAGATGGCAGCGTTCGACCGCCAGCATGACGTTGCGCGCGGCCGAGGCCTCGCTGGCGACGACATGCATGTCGACCGAGAGCTTGCCGCCGATCAGCCCGCGCGGATCGAGCACGCCGGGCAAGCCGTCCAGCGCATAGCCAGTCGGCAGGGCATGGAGCACGGCCTTGCCGGGCCGCAGCGCATGGGTCGCGGCATGGGCGAGCACGCGCTTGACGTCGCCGTCGCCGACCGAGCCGGCGCGCAGATCGACGCTGGCCGCGTAGTGCTGCGAGGCGAGGCGCCCGCCGGTGAGGTTGACGATGACCGACTGGACCTCGACCTTGGCCATGCGCTCGGCTGCGTCCACCGCGGCGCGGATCGCCTTCTCGGCGCTTTCGAGGTCGATGATCGCGCCGCCCTTGAGGCCGAGCGAGCGCTGATGACCGATGCCGATGATGCGCGCGACATGGGTGCGGCCGCGCAGCCGCTCATTGGCCTCCGCCGGGTTCAGCTCGGCGATCAGGCAGACGACCTTGCTCGTGCCGATGTCGAGAATCGACAACGTCGCGCTCTTGCGCGACGAGAGCGGACGCATCCGCGGCGTCAGGCCCTGGGAGGTGACGTGGTTCATGCCTCGCCTCCCTTCTTCCTGGTCTTGCTCTTGAGCTGCTCGGCGCGGGCGGCGGCGCCCTCCTCCGTGAGCCGCATGACGACCCGGTCGGGCTGGCGCAGGTCGATCGCCAGCAAATCCTTCTCGAAGATCCGGAAATCGGCCTGGAGGGCGGCCAGCCGCTTCACGGCCGCGGCCGGCTCCGCCTCGGGGAGGCGCACATCGATGCCGTTGTCGAGCTTCAGGTTCCAGCGCCGGCCGGCCACCAGCGTCGCCGCGCGAATCTGCGCGGCGATCGGGCCGGCCTCGCGGAGCAGGGCGATGTACTCGCGGGCGCGGTTGTTGGCGTCGACGCCGACGACCAGCGGCAGATGGGCGAAGCGCCCGTCATCCATCTTGTCGATCACCGTCCCGTCGGCGGCGATCACGAACAGCTCGCCCTTCACCTGCCACAGCGCGAAGGGCTCGCGCTCGACCAGCGTGATCGCGACCTCGCCCGGATAGAGCTTGCGGACCGCGGCCTCGCGGATCAGCGGTGCGGATTCGAGGCGCTTGCGCGCCTGGTCGGCATCGAAGAAGGCCAGCGAGGTCTTGGGATCGATCCCGGCCGCGACGAGAACTTCGACCTCGGAGAGCTCGGCGATGCCCGAGATCGTGACGCGATCGATGCCGAAGCCGACGAGGCGGGCCAGAATGTGATGCGGCTCGCCGTAATTCGCCCGCAGCGTCTCGAAATGGCCGCCCAGCAGCGTCCCCGTCCCGATGCTCAGGCCGAGGAAGCCGAGCGCCATCCAGGTGCCCAGCCGGCGCGGCAGGCGCTGGGCCAGGGGCACGGAGACCGCGCTGCGGCGCGATCGGCGCAGCCAGCGCCCCTGCCGCTCGCCGACGAGCAGCTGCGGCCCGGGAGCCGGGACCGGCAGACGCGCAGCGGAAACCGCCGCCGTTGTCTTGACCGATCGAGGGAGGCGTCCTCCACCATCCATGTGACGCGTTCACCGAAGTTGAGCCCGCATGGGCAGCCAGGGCGGCGCTGGGCCGATTCGGTCACGCCGGGCCATCGGGAGCCTTTCCGCAGGGGCGAAACACGCTGTTTCGAGGCCCTGGCGGAGATCGGTTCTGCAGACGTCCCGGCACCCGATTGCTTGATGCGCCGTTAACGCCCACTCTTCGATCTGCTGGTAAATTTTTGGTAAAGGATGCGCCCGGGAGATGGGTACGAGCGTGGATTCTTCGCAGGATCAGCGACCGGCGCAGTGGCGCGCAGCGCTGGCCGGAGCGGCCCTCAGGCCACCCCGATCCGCTTGATCTCCCAGTGCAGCTCGAAGCCGGAATGGTCCTTCACCCGGCGCCGCACCTCTTCGCCCAGGCCCTCGACATCGGCCGCGCTCGCCCCGCCGGTGTTGATCAGGAAGTTGCAGTGCATCTCCGACACCTGCGCGCCGCCCAGCCGCAGGCCCCGGCAGCCGGCGGCGTCGATCAGCTGCCAGGCCTTGCCGCCTGGCGGGTTCTTGAAGGTCGAGCCGCCGGTGCGCTCCCGGATCGGCTGCGCCGCCTCGCGCGCCGCGGTGACGCGGTCCATCTCGGCCTGGATCATGTCCCGGTCGCCCGGCCGGCCCTGAAACAGCGCCGAGGTGAAGACGATGTCCTGCGTGTCGGCACCGCTGCTGCGATAGGAGAAGCCCATCTCGGCATGGGAGAGCGTCACGAGCGCGCCGGCGCGCGTCACGCCGCGGGCCTCGACCAGCACGTCGGTCGTCTCGCCGCCATGGGCGCCGGCATTCATCCGCAGCGCCCCGCCGATGCAGCCGGGGATGCCGCGGTAGAAGGCCAGACCGTCGAGCGCCGCATCGGCCGCCGCCCGCGCGAGCTTCACGTCGGGCACCGCAGCCCCTGCCCTCAGCCGGTCTCCGGGTTCGAGCGCGATCTCGCCGAAGGCCTTGCCGCCGAGCCGGATCACCAGCCCCGGAATGCCGCCGTCACGGACGATCAGGTTCGAGCCCAGCCCGACCACCGTGAGCGGGATCTCCTGCGGCAGGCCCGACAGAAGATGCGCGAGATCGGCCTCGTCGGCGGGCGTGAACAGCGCCTGGGCCGGCCCACCGACTCGAAACCATGTCAGTGGCGCCATCTCGGCGTTGGGCAGCAGGCGACCACGGAGTTCGGGCGCGGCGGCGCGGAGGGCCGGGGTGATGTCCGCGAAGCTCATGCCGCGGGCTTCGGCGGCGGCAAGGCCGCCAGCTCTCCCGGCAGGGCATAGGCCCATTGCGTGATGTTGCCGGCGCCGAGGAAGACGACATAGTCGCCCGGGCCGGCCAACTCCGCGATCATGCCGGGGAGTTGCTCCGGCCCTTCCAGCGGCAGCGCATGGCGGTGTCCGCGCGCCTTGATGCCCGAAACCAACGAATCGCGGTCGGCCCCCGCGATCGGGGCCTCGCCCGCCGCATAGGTGTCAGCGACGATCACCGTATCGGCATCGTTGAAGCAGGCCGCGAAATCGTCGAACAGGCTGGCCAGCCGCGTATAGCGATGCGGCTGCACGATCGCGACGACCTTGCCCTTCGTCGAGGCGCGCGCCGCCTTCAGCACGGCCGCGATCTCGACCGGGTGATGGCCGTAATCGTCGAAGATCAGCGCCCCGTTCCACTCGCCTGTCTTGGTGAAGCGGCGCTTCACGCCGCCGAAGCCGGCGAGCGCTGCCCGGATGCGCTCGACGGGGATGCCGAGATCATACGCAACGGCGATGGCCGCGGTGGCGTTGAGCGCGTTGTGATGGCCGGGCATCGGCATGATCAGGTCACGAACCACCTCGTCGCGGCCGCGCTTGCGGTCGCGGATCAGCAGCGTGAACTTCGCCTGCCCGCCCGAGAGATCGATGTCGATCAGCCGGAAATCGGCCTGGGGATTTTCGCCATAGGTGACGACGCGGCGGTCCTCTATCTGCCCGACGAGGCCCTGCACGGTGGGATGGTCGATGCACATCACCGCGAAGCCGTAGAAGGGCAGGTTCTCGACGAAGGAGCGGAACGCCGCCTTGATCGCGTCGAAGGTGCCGAAATGATCGAGATGCTCGGGGTCGATATTGGTGACGATGGCGACGTCCGCGGGCAGCTTCAGGAAGGTGCCGTCCGATTCGTCGGCCTCGACCACCATCCAGTCGCTCTCGCCCATGCGGGCATTGGTGCCGTAGGCGTTGATGATGCCGCCATTGATCACGGTCGGGTCGAGCCCGCCCTTCTCCAGGAGCGTCGCGACGAGCGAGGTCGTCGTCGTCTTGCCATGCGTTCCGGCGATCGCGATGCAGCTCTTCAGCCGCATCAGCTCGGCCAGCATCTCGGCCCGGCGCACCACCGGCAGGCGCTTCTCGCGCGCGGCGACGAGCTCGGGATTGTCGCGCTTGATCGCGGTCGAGACCACGACGACCTCGGCCTCGCCGAGATTCGCCGCCTTGTGCCCGACGAAGGTGGTGATGCCCTTCTCGGCGAGGCGCTTGACGTTGGCGCCGTCCGAGGCGTCGGAACCCTGCACCTTGTAGCCGAGATTGTGCAGCACCTCGGCGATGCCGGACATGCCGATGCCGCCGATCCCGACGAAGTGAATGGAGCCGAGCTTCGGCGGCAGCTTCATGATGCGGCGATCCTTGGTGAGGTTAGAAGCCGGCGACGTCCGTGACGACGGCGGCGAGTCGATCCGCGGCGTCGGCGATTCCGGCGCTCTTCGCGCTCTCGGCCATGACCGTCAAGTCCGACGGCTGCTGCATCAGCCTGGAGAGCTCGCCCGCCAGCCAGCGCGGGGTGAAATCCGGCTGCAGGACACGAATGGCGGCACCGCGCTTCTCCAGAAAGGCGGCATTGGCCGCCTGGTCCTGGTCGAGCGAGCCCGGCAGCGGCACGAGGATGGCGGGACGACCGATCACGGTGAGTTCTGCGACCGTCGAGGCGCCGGAGCGGCCGATGACCAGATGGGCCTTCGCCATCCGGGCCGGAAGGTCCTTGAAGAAGGGCGCGATTTCGGCCTTGACGCCGAGGCTCTCATAAATCCCGCTGACGCGGCCGTCGTCCTCGGCACGGGCCTGCTGGGTGATGACCAGCCGCGCCCGCTCGGCGGGAGCCAGCAGCTGGATCGCGGGCGGCAGGATATCGGCCATGACGCGCGCCCCCTGGCTGCCGCCGAAGACCAGGAGGTTGAACGCTCCTAGGCCCGGCCCGGAATAGGGCGAGGCCGCCGCCACCACGGCCGGGCGCACCGGATTGCCGACATGGCGGCATTTCGCGCTGGCCTTGGCGGTGAGGCCGCCCACCTCCGCGAATCCCGTCGCGATCGCGTCGACCCAGCCCGAGAGGAAGCGGTTGGCCCGCCCGATCACGGCGTTCTGCTCATGGACCATCGTCTTCACCCCACCCAGCGCCGCACCCAGCACGGGCGGCACGGTGGGGTAGCCGCCAAAGCCGACGACCAGCCCCGGCTTGAGATCCCTGACGATCCGGCGCGCCGCGAGCACGCCCTTGGCGACCTCCAGGGCGACACGGATCTTGCCGGACAGCGGCAGGCCGGACGGTGTCGCCGACGGCACGGGGATGACCGCATCGGCCGGAAAATCGCCGGCGAACTCGGCCCCGCGCGGATCGGTCATCAGCACGATCCGGATGCCCCTGGCCCGCAGGGCGTGGCTCAAGGCCTCGGCCGGGAAGAGATGGCCGCCCGTGCCGCCGGCGGCGAGAATGACGAGCTTGGCCTTTCCCATCGCGTCAGCTCCTGAACCGGCCGAAATCGACCGCACGCGGCCGCTTGCGCGTCAAGGCCAGCAGGAACCCCGTCCCGATCGCCAGCGAGATCAGCGACGAGCCGCCATAGGAGATGAAAGGCAGCGTCATGCCCTTCGCCGGCATCATGTGCAGGTTCACCATCATGTTGATCGCGGCCTGGATGCCGAAGAGCAGCGCGAGGCCGGTCACCGCCAGCCGGATGAACGGGTCCTCGGCCTTCTGCGCGACGAACAGGGCCCGCAGAACGATCAGCGCGAACAGCATCACCAGCAGGATGCAGACGACGATGCCGAATTCCTCGGCCGTCACGGCGAAGATGAAGTCGGTGTGCGCGTCGGGCAGGATGCGCTTCACCGTTCCCTCGCCAGGGCCTTTCCCGAGCCAGCCGCCCTGCGCGAAGCTTTCGAGTGCGGTGTCGATCTGGAAGGTATCGCCGGAGCCCTTGTCCATGAAGCGCTCGATGCGGGCGCGCACATGTGGCACGAGCTGGTAGGCGGTGAGGATTCCGACGGCCCCGGCTCCGCCGAGCCCAAGCACCCAGAACCAGTGCAGGCCGGCGACGAAGAACAGCCCCGCCCAGACGAGGGTGACGAGCATGGTCTGACCGAAATCCGGCTGCAGCACCAGCGGCGCGATCGTCGCCGGCAGCAGCAGGAAGGCGATCCAGGTCCCCGGCAGGTCCGGCCGGCGGCTGCCTTCGGAAAAGGCCCAGGCGGCGAGCACGACGAAGGCCGGCTTGAGGAACTCGGAAGGCTGGATCGATCCGATCGGCCCCAGCGTGAGCCAGCGCCGCGCCCCCTTGACCTCGACGCCGAGATAGAGCGTCGCCACCACCATGGCGAGCGAAACGGTGAAGATCAGCAGGGCCAGACGCCTAACCTGGCGCGGCGTCAGGAAGGAGACGCCGACGAAGACGGTCATCGCGGCGACGAGATAGACCGCCTGGCGGTTGACGAAGTGGAAGGTCGAGAGCCCGAGCCGTTCCGCCACGGGCGGGCCGCCGGCCATCAGCAGCACGACACCGGACACCATCAGTGCGACGAGCGCGCTCAGGATGACGCGGTCGATCGACCACCACCAGCGGCCGCTGAGAGAAGGTTCGGCGCGCGAGACCATGACGGGGCTCCAGAGCGGGCGCGGAGCGGCCCAAAGGTCCGCTCCCAATCCGAATCACTCTGTCAACAAAGGGTTAACGGATTGATTCCGAGGCCATCGCCGCCGTCATTGCAGATCGACGAAAGCCTGCCTCAGGCGGTCCACCGACTCGGCCACGACGGAGCGCGGCGTCGCCAGGTTGAAGCGCAGGAAAGACGCCCCACCCTTGCCGAAGCTCGGGCCGTGATTGGCGGCGATCAGCGCCTGCTTCTCGACGCGGGCGGTGAATTCGGCGGTCGACATGCCGGTGCCCGCGAAGTCGATCCAGGCGAGATAGGTCGCCTCCAGCTGCATCGCCCGCACGCCCGGGATCGCCCCGACGCCCGCCTCGAACAGCCGGCGGTTGCCGTCGAGATAGGCGACCAGCGCATCGACCCAGGCCGCCCCGTCCGGGCTGTAGGCGGCGGTCGCCATCATCATGCCGAAGGAGTTCGGCGAGACGCCGGCGGCATTGATCGCCGCCGCCAGCGGCGCCCGCAGCGCCTTGTCCGGGACGATGATGTTCCCGACATGGCAGCCGGCGATGTTGAAGGTCTTGGTGGTGGCGGTCATCATCACCAGCCGGTCCATGATCTCCGGCGCCGCCAGTGCCATCACCTGGTGCTTGTGACCGGGCATGACGAGATCGTGGTGGATCTCGTCCGAGACCAGGATCAGGTCGTGGCGGACGCAGAACTGCGCGATCGCGCGCAGCTCGTCGCGGGTCCAGACGCGCCCGCCGGGATTATGGGGCGAGCAGAGCACGAACATGCGCTCCGTGCCGGTCATCATCGCGTCCCAAGCGGCGACGTCGAGGACATAGCGGTCGTTCTCGATCGCGAGCTGGCACTCGACCACCTGCCGGTCCGCCGCGGCAATCACGCGGGCGAAGGCGTGATAGACTGGCGTCATCAGCACGACGCCGTCACCGGGCTTGGTATAGGCGGCGACGCAGAGCGCCGTACCGTTGACGAGCCCGTTCACCGTGAAGATCGACGCCGGCTCGACCTCCCAGCCATGGCGGCTCTGCATCCACCAGCAGATCGCGTCGTGATTGGCCTTGCTGTCGCCGAAATAGCCGTAGAGCCCATGTACCGCCATGCCCGCGAGCGCCGCCTGGACGCAGGAAGGGGGCCGGAAATCCATGTCGGCGACCCACATGGCGATGCCGTCCGACGCCGGGACGCCATAGAGCGGCTCCATCATGTCCCATTTCGCGGAATGGGTGCCGCGGCGGTCGATCCGCTCGTCGAAATTCGGGGCGCTGCTCATCATCGGTCCTCAATCGCTCGGCGGGACCGGCCGGCCGGCCCTGCCCGTCAGACATGTCGCGTTCATGGCACGCGGGCCAGTTCCCCAGCGGATGGCCGCCATGCCTCAGCAGCGCGCCAGTGGCTCCGAAAGCCTAGCGCGCGCCGAACGGCTCGAAGCCCGGCAACGCCTTCACGAGGGCCCGGAAGGCATCGCCGCGCTTCTCGAAATTGGGGAACTGATCGAAGGAGGCGCAGGCCGGCGACAGCAGCACCGCGATCTCGCCCGGCCCGCGATGCGCGAGCGCGTCCTGGGTCGCCTGCGCGACGGCGGCGTCGAGCGTGCCGCTGCGCTCGTAAGTGACGCGGCCATCCGCGTCGAAGGTCGCCGCGAAGAGGTCGCTCGCCGCGCCGATCAGATAGGCCCGGGCGATGTTGGGGAAATAGCGGCGCAGGGACTCGATTCCGCCCTCCTTGGCCTTGCCACCGAGGATCCAGAAGATCTCGCGGAAGGAGGTCAGCGCCTTCTCGGTCGAATCCGCATTGGTCGCCTTGGAATCGTTGATGAAGACGACCCGGCCGATGCGGCCGATCTCCTCCATGCGATGCGCCAGCCCGGGATAGCTGGCGAAGCCCGCCGCGATCTCCGGCGCGGTCAGGCCCAGCGCGAAACAGGCGGCGAAGGCGGCCGCCGCGTTCTGCGCATTGTGCGAGCCGCGCAGCGAGCCAATGCCCGCGAGATTGGCGACGATGCGTGGCTTGCCGTCGAGCACCTGGACGATCCGCGTCTCCAGCGTGCCGGCATTGGCGGTTACGCCCGCGAAGACGCCGTCGTCCAGCGGCTGCTCGCCGCTGATCTTGACCAGCGGACGGCCAGATGCCGCGCGCCGCCGGGCCATCTGCTTGGACGGCTCGTCATCGACCCCGATCACCGCGATGTCGGCCGCAGCGACCAGCCGCTCCTTGATCGCCCCGTAATGCTCGAAGGTCCCGTGCCGGTCGAGATGATCCGGCGTCAGGTTCATCTGGATGCCGACGGTCGGCGCCATCGAAGGCGCCAGATCGATCTGGTAGCTTGAGCATTCGACGACATGGATGCGGCCGGTCGCCGGTGGCTCCAGCGCCAGCACGGCCGTGCCGATATTGCCGCCCATCTGGACGTCGCGTCCGGCGGCCCGCAGCACATGGGCGATCAGGGCCGTCGTCGTCGACTTGCCATTCGTGCCGGTGATGCAGACGATAGGGGCTTGTCCGGGAAAGATTGCCCGCTCGCGGAAAAACAGCTCGATGTCGCCGATGATCTCGACGTCGGCAGCCTTTGCCTTCTCGACAGTCCAGTGCGGCACCGGATGGGTCAGCGGCACCCCGGGCGCCAGAACGAGGCTGTGAAAACCGGACCAGTCGGCCGCCGCCAGATCGACGACCGGAATGCCCTCGGCTTCCGCCTTATCGCGACTGGCCTGGCTGTCATCCCAGGCCGCGACAAGCGCCCCGCCAGCCATGAGCGCCCGAGCCGTGGCGAGGCCCGAACCTCCGAGCCCGAACAGCGCGACGCGCGTATCCTCGAAACACGTAACCGGCGTCATGGTCAGCGCAGCTTCAGCGTCGACAGGCCGATCAGCGCCAGCACCACGGAGATGATCCAGAAGCGGATCACGACCTGCGGCTCGGTCCAGCCCAGCTTCTCGAAATGGTGGTGGATCGGCGCCATCAGGAAGACGCGCTTGCCCGTGCGCTTGTAGACGAAGACCTGGATGATCACCGAGAGCGCCTCGATGACGAAGAGCCCGCCGACGATCGCCAGCACGATCTCGTGCTTGGTCGCGACCGCGATCACGCCAAGCAGGCCGCCCAGGCCGAGCGAGCCGGTATCGCCCATGAAGATCTGGGCCGGCGGCGCGTTGAACCAGAGAAAGCCGATGCCGGCGCCGATCACCGCGCCGCAGACCACGGCGAGTTCGCCCGCCCCGGGCACGTGATGGATCTGCAGGTAATTGGCGAAGATCGCGTTGCCGGTCAGGTAGGAGATGAAGCCGAAGGTCGCCGCCGCGATCATCACCGGGACGATGGCGAGGCCGTCGAGGCCGTCGGTGAGGTTCACCGCGTTGCCGGCGCCGACCACCACGAAGGCTGTGACGAGCGGGAAGAAGATCCCGAGCGGGATGATCAACTCCTTCAGGAAGGGCATGGCGAAGCCCGATGCGATCGCGGGCGGGCCGAGTTCCATCACCGCCCAGCAGGCGACGAGCGCGATCGCCATTTCGAGGCCCAGCCGCGCCTTGCCGGAGAAGCCCTTGTGGGACTGCTTGGTCACCTTGAGATAGTCGTCATAGAAGCCGATCGCGCCGTAGCCGATCGTCACGCCGAGCACGACCCAGACATAGGGGTTGCGCAGATTGCCCCAGAGCAAGGTCGCCACCAGCAACCCGCCGAGGATCATCAGGCCGCCCATGGTCGGCGTCCCGCGCTTGGCGAGATGGGATTCCGGCCCGTCGGTTCGGATCGGCTGGCCCTTGCCCTGCTTGATCCGCAGCCAGGAGATCGCCGCCGGTCCGAAGAAGAAGACCACGAGCAGCGCCGTCGCGGTCGCGCCGCCGGCCCGGAAGGTGATGTACCGGAAGACGTTCAGGATGGGGAACGTGCCCGAGAAGTCGGCGAGCCAGACGAGCATTGGGGTTCGGGTCTCTTGTTCTAGTCTTCTGCCGACGAGGCGGGAAAGCGGGCCGTCAGCGCCTTGACGATCGGCCCCATGCGCGAGCCGAGCGACCCCTTGATCATGATGACGTCGCCGGCCCGCACGGTGTCCAGCACGAGCGGCTCGAGCCCGCTCGCCTGCGCGGCATAAGCCCCCCGCAGGGTCGAAGGCAAGCTGTCATAGAGCCCGCGCATCAGCGGGCCGCAGGCAAAGACGCTGTCGATGCCATTGGCGGTGATCGCCGGCCCGAGGCCCTTGTGCAGTTCGGGGCCCGTCGGTCCGAGTTCCAGCATGTCGCCGAGCACGGCGATGCGTCGCCCGCGGCCGCCCACCGGGATGCGGCCGAGATTCTCGATCGCCGCCTTCACCGAGGCCGGATTGCCGTTATAGCTCTCGTCGATCAGCGTGAACGGGCCGCCGGCCGCCTCGAGCCGCTGCTGCGCTCCGCGCCCGGCAGGCGGACGCAGGTCGCCGAGCGCCAGCGCCGCCAGCGCGAGATCGGCGCCGATCGCCTTCGCCGCCGCCAGCACGGCGAGCGAATTGATCACGATATGCTTGCCCGGGCTGCCGAGCCGGTAGGTGATCGGCTGCCCCATCACCACCGCATCGACGGTCGAGACGTCGGAGCGCAGCGCGCAGGAGATCAGCCTGACATCGGCATCGAGGCTCTCGCCGAAGCCGATCACGCGCTCGGCCGGGCCGGATCTGGCGATTCGCTCCAGCAGATCGGCCTGGGGGATGTCGGCATTGAGGATGGCGGTGCCGCCGGGCTCCAGTTCCCAGAAGACGCCGGCCTTCTCCTCGGCGATCCCCTCCAGCGAGGAAAAGGCCGCGAGATGAACAGGCTGGATCGTCGTGATGATCGAGACCTGCGGCCGCACCAGCTTCGCCAGCGGCAGGATCTCGCCGGGATGGTTCATGCCGATCTCGTAGACGGCGAAGGCGACGTCTCGGGGAGTCCGACACAGGGTGAGCGGCACGCCCCAATGGTTGTTGTAGGAGGCGACCGGCGCATGCGTCTTGCCCTGGCGCGAGAGCACGAGCCGCAGCGCCTCCTTGGTGCCGGTCTTGCCGACGGAGCCCGTGACCGCGATCACACCGGCCTTCAGCTCCGCCCGGCGCACGCTGCCGGCGCGTTCCATCGCCTTCAGCACGTCGGGCACGATGGCGAGCGCGCCCCGGCCGGCGAACTGGGCCGCATGGGCCTCGTCGACCACGGCGAGCGCAGCCCCCTTCTCCAGGGCCGCCGCGACGAAATCATGCCCGTTGCGGGCCTCGCCGGTGATGGCGAAGAAGGCGTCGCCCGGCTCCAGCGTACGGGTGTCGATCGAAATGCCCGTGATCGCGGTCGGGACCGCACCATCGGCCCGCGCATCCAGCGCCGCGACCAGTTCGTCTCCGCTCCAGAGAGGGGCGCTCATCCTGCGATCTCCGCGATAGCCGTCCGCACCACGTCCTGGTCGGAGAAGGGATAGGTCCGGTCGCCGATGATCTGGCCGGTTTCATGGCCTTTTCCGGCCACGACCAGAACATCGCCCGGCGTCAGCATGGCGACGGCGGCCCGGATCGCCTCCGCCCGGTCACCGATCTCGCGCAGCTTCGGCGACGCCGCCAACACCTGCGCTCGGATCGCGGCCGGGTCCTCGCTGCGCGGATTGTCGTCGGTGACGATGGCGATGTCGGCCTTCTCCGCCGCGATCGCCCCCATCACCGGGCGCTTGCCGGTGTCGCGATCGCCTCCGCAGCCGAAGACGCAGATCAGCCGGCCGGTCGCATAGCCCCGCAGCGTCGAGAGCACGGCGGCCAGCGCATCGGGCTTGTGCGCGTAGTCGACCACGACGAGGCCGCCCTTCGCCTCGCCGACGCGCTCGAGCCGCCCGGCGACACCGGTCAGCCCCGCAATCGCCGCGAGCGCGCGATCCGGGGCGTCACCGGTCGCGATCGCCAGCGCGGCAGCGACCAGCGCATTGCCGGCCATGAAGTCGCCGACCAGTGGCAGCGTCACGCGGTGCTCGCAGCCATCGACGGCCACGGTCAGCTGTTGCGAAAAGCCGTCGCGGGCGCTCGCGACGAGCCGGATCGTTTCGCCCTCGCGGCCGATGCCGATCAGCCGGTGTCCTGCGGCAAGGGCCGCCTGTGCCGCCTCCTCCGCACAGGGCGCGTCGCGGTTGATCACGACCGGCGCCCCCTTGGGCAGCAGCGTCCAGAGCCGCAGCTTGGCGGCGAGGTAGTCGGCCACCGTCGGATGATAATCGAGATGGTCGTGCCCGAGATTAAGGAAGGCGCCCGCCGCCAGCCGGACGCCGTCGAGCCGGTGCTGGTCGAGCCCGTGCGAGGAGGCTTCCATGGCGAGATGCGTCACGCCCTCCCCAGCCAGGCGGTCGAGCGAGGCGTGCAGCGACAGCGGGTCCGGCGTCGTGAGCGAGCCGTAGTCGGCCCCCCAGGCGGTGACGATGCCGATGGTGCCGAGGCTCGCCGCCTCATGGCCGAGCGTCTGGAAAATCTGGCGGGTGAAATCGGCCACCGAAGACTTCCCGCTCGTGCCGGTGACCGCGACGATGGTCCCGGGCTGGCGCGGATGGACCTGCGCGGCAGCCAGCGACAGCGCGAGGCGCGGCTCGGCGACCTCGGCGAAGGCGACGGCCGGGTCGAGCCCGTCCGGGCGCGGCCCGCCCGAGACGACAGCGATGGCCCCCTTGCCGACGGCATCCTGAATGAAGCGCGCGCCGTCCGCCTTGGCACCGGCGAGCGCGACGAAGACGTCGCCCGGCACCACCTTGCGGCTGTCGAAGGCGAGGCCTGCGACCCTCCGCGACGCGTCGGCGGCGAAGGCGCCCGGGAACAGGCGGCCGAGTGTGAGGGCTTCTGTCATGATCGCTCGCTAGCGTGGAGCCCGTCCCGCGGCAAGCGTCAGCGTGTGCCCCAGGCCCCGAGCCGCGCCATCAGCGGGAACGGCGCGGTCGGCGGCTCGAAGCGCGGCGGCAGGCCGAGGATCGGCGCGGTGCGCTCGATCACCTTGCCGGTGGTGATGCCCGCGTTCCAGGCGGCGGTCGAATAGCCGCCGCTCTCGGCATAGCCCTTCGGCTCGTCATAGATGGCCAGGAACAGGTATTTCGGCTTGTCGGACGGCGCGATCGCCGTGAAGGTCGTGAAATTCTTGTTCTTCGCATAGCGGCCGTTGATGACCTTTTCGGCCGTTCCGGTCTTGCCGCCGACGAAGTAGCCCGCGACATCCGCCTTGCGGGCCGAGCCCTTCTCGCCGTTGAGCCGCATGATGAAGCGCATCGCTTCCGAGGTCTCGGGCTTGATCACCCGAATGCCGTTCTTCTTCGCCTCGGCTTCCGTCCGCTTCAGGAAGGTCGGCGTGATCAGCGTGCCGCCATTGACCAGCGCCGCCACGGCCGCCATCGCCTGCAGCGGCGCGACCGCGAGACCATGCCCGAAGGCAATCGTGGCGGTGTTGATCTCGCCCCAGCGCTGCGGGACGATCGGCGCGGCGCTTTCGGGCAGTTCCGTGGTCATTCGGTCGAGCTGCATCATCTTGCGCAGGAACGCCTTGTGGCCCTCGACGCCGACGGCCAGCGCCATCTTGATCGAGCCCATGTTCGACGAGTGCAGGAAGACCTCCGGCACGGACAGCGTCCGGCCCGTCCCATGGTATTCCTTGATCACCTGACGGCCGAACCGCATCATGCCGCCGGCGGTCGAGTAGCTCGAATTGATGTTGGCCTTGCCGGAATCCAGCGCCATCGCGATGGTCAGTGCCTTGAAGGTCGAGCCCATCTCGTAGACGCCGACATTCATCCGGTTGATCCGGTCCTTCTCCAGCGCATCGACCGGGTTGCCGGGGTCGAAATCCGGCAGCGACACCAGCGCGATCATCTCGCCGGTGTTGACGTCCATGATCGCGCCCGCGGCCGCGATGGCCCGGTACTTCTCGATGCCCTTCGTGAGTTCGTCGCGCAGCGCGTGTTGGGCACGCAGGTCGATCGACAGCGTCATCGGCTTCAGATCGGAAGCCTCCGTCGCCAGGCCCGCACCGTTGAGGTCCTGCAACCCCTGCGAGTCGATGTACTTCTCGATTCCCGCAATACCGACATTGTCGACATTGGCGAAACCGAGCACATGGGCGGCCGCCGTCCCGTTCGGATAGACGCGCTTGTTCTCGGGCACGAAGCCGACGCCGGGAATGCCCAGCCGATGGACCTCGGCCTGCTGGCGCGGGGTGATTTCGCGCTTGACCCAGACGAAGCCCTTCTTGGTGCCGAGCTTGTCCCGCAGATCCTTGGCGTCGAGATCGGGCAGGACGGCGGTCAGCAGTTCCGTGGCCTCGTCCTTGTCGAGGATCTTCCGCGGTTCGGCGAAGACGGAGACGGTGCGGATGTCGGTCGCCATCACCTCGCCGTTGCGATCGACGATGTCGGGCCGCGCGGCCGAGATCGCAGTCGAGGTGGCGCGGCGCAGGCCGACCTGCTCGTTGGGCAGCGTCGCGAGCATGACGAGGCGCCCGGTGATCGCCAGGAACAGCACCGAGAAGCCGAGGATGATCAGGCCGACGCGCGGCTGGCTCTTCTCGCCGCTCATGCGGAAGACATCGCGCAATGCGCCGAAGCGGCGCCGGGGCGCGGCGTCCGTCGCGGTCTCGGCCATGGCTTCGTCGGCCCTCGTCGCGGTCTCGCTCATGGGCGGCCTCCCGGCGTCGTCGCGCTCAGCTTGCGATCCCTCGGGGTCTCGGTCGGCAGGCCGAGGCCGAGATCCTCGAGCTTGCGGCCGATGGCGTCGACCTTCGGCCCGCGATTGGGCACGTCGACCATGCGCACGACCTGCGTCACCGAGAAGGGCTGCAGGTCGAGATGGCGTTCGGCCAGCGCCTGCAGCCGGTCGGGGCGGTTGAGGAACTGCCACTCGGCCTTCAGCACCGCGATCGCGTCACGCTCGCGGTGGATCTTCATGCGGATCTTCTGGACCTGCTCGGCCTCGAGCGTGGTCTCGTATTTGATCGTGTAGGCGTAGAAGGCCGAGGAGACGAGCGCACCGATCGCGACCACATGCAGCAGCTTGATCATGCGCGGGGCCTCCGGCGGGGCTGCGGCTCGGGCAGGCCGGCGAGCGCGACGAGATCGGGATCGGCAGGGCGAGCCGGCGCATCGTTGCGGGCCGCCGCCCGCAGCTTGGCCGACCGCGCCCGCGGATTGAGCCGCATTTCGGCTTCCGAAGGCGCGACCGGCCCGCGGCTGACGAGGCTGAAGGTCGGCTGCGACGCAGCCACCACCGGCGCATGGCGCGACCCCGCCGGAGCGCGCCCGGAGCGCTCGGCCAGGAACTGCTTGACGATGCGGTCCTCGAGCGAATGGAAGGTCACGACCACGAGCCGCCCGCCCGGCGCCAGCACGCTTTCGGCCGCGTGCAGCGCACGCACCAGCTCGCCCAGCTCGTCGTTGACGGCGATCCGCAGCGACTGGAACACCCGCGTCGCCGGATGCGCCCCACCGGGCTCCGTCCAGACGATGCCGGCGACGAGATCGGCGAGTTGCTTCGTCGTCGTCAGCGGGGCCTTGCGCCGCGCCTCGATGATCGCGCGCGCCACGGCGCGGGAGCGCCGCTCCTCGCCATAATGGTAGAAGATGTCGGCGAGGACACACTCCTCCGCCTCGTTGACGAGATCGGCGGCGCTGCGGCCCTCGCGGCCCATGCGCATGTCGAGCGGCCCGTCGAAGCGGAACGAGAAGCCGCGCTCGGCCTGGTCGATCTGCATCGAGGAGACACCGATGTCGAGCACGATGCCGTCGAGCGGCACCCGCCCGAAGCGCTCCGCCTCCTCAGCCAGTTCGCCGAAGCAGGCCTGCGCCAGCGTCAGCCGGCCGTCCATCTCGGCGACGAGCCCTGCGCCTCCGGTGATCGCCGTCGGGTCCCGGTCGAGCGCGAGCAGACTGAGATCCGGCGCAGCCTCGAGGATCGCGCGGGCATAGCCCCCGGCCCCGAAGGTTCCGTCGAGATAGCGCCCGCCCGGCCGCGGCGCGAGCGCGCTCAGCACCTCCGCGAGCAGCACCGGCACATGCGGTGCGCCGCTCTCGGCAGGCGCTTCGGCCAGATGTCCGCGCGCTTTCGAGCGACCCGGCATCAGCCCGCGCCCCCGAGCGAAGGCGGCGAGGCACTCAGCGCCCGCTTGACGTCGCGCAGTTTCGCCCTGGCTGCGTCGAGATGCGTCCGGAACCGCTCCGGCTCCCAGATCTGGAATTTGTGGCCGTGCCCGACGAAGGTCACCGTATCGGAGATCCCGGTGTGGGCCCGCAGCGCCTCGCTCAGCATGATGCGTCCCTCCGGATCGACCTTCAGCACCTCCGAGGTGCCGTTCAGCGCCGTCGACAGCGATTCCCACTCCTCCGAGAAGGGCGAGAAGCGCGCCAGGATGTCGTCGATCGTCCGGCGCAGGGCATGCCCGCCGGCATCGAAGGCGGCGAGATCGAGCGCCGGGTGAACGTAAAGCCCCTCGTAGCCGTCCTTCGCCAGGACGGCCCGGAAGCTGGAGGGAATCGAGACGCGGCCCTTCGCATCGAGCCGATTGGTGAAATTCGAGACGAAGCGGTCCGTCAACGCCGCCTCCCGGCCTGCTCTTCACCCGGGCGCCGCCCCCCGCGCTCGGCGGGGCGGTAGCCCCCCGTCGAAGCAGGCCAGGCGCGACCGTTGACCAGTTTCCGCGCGGCACACGGACCCTGATCTGGCGGCTGCCTGCCGGCTTCGACGGGATGATTTGGGATAGCATGGGCCTTTATGGGCGTCAACGGAATCAGGTCGGCGCAGCGTGGTCCGCGCAGTCATCGCGCCATCACAGCCCGTTAAGGTTAAGTATCCGTAACCACGCGCGATTCCGTCGCGGCCGGCATCGGACGCCTCACGCCGTCTCGCCGGCGCGACCCAAAAAAGTTGTCCCGCGCTCAATCCCGCGCGATGGCCGCAGGACACGCTTCGCGCCCTGCGCAAGTCGGGCAGAAAACCTCCCGCCACGGTTGAGCGCGGCACCGACGACGCGCCCGCCGGAGCTCACCTCTTTGCGACATCCCGCGTCCTCGATCACGTCACCGCGAGAGAGTGATTTAATCGTTGACAATTTAATTGTGCGCGATCTAATTGGCGCCGATGTGATCCCGCCTACGGGCGCTTCCGCCCCCGCGGCCCCACAGCGAAGGAGCTCACCATGAAGACCCTCTACACCGCACATGGCTCCGCCACCGGCGGCCGCGAAGGCAAGGCCGCGACGGATACCGGCAATGTCAGCGTCGTTCTCAATACCCCGAAAGAGCTCGGCGGTGGCGGCGGCGAGGGCACCAACCCCGAGCAGCTCTTCGCCATGGGGTACTCCGCCTGCTTCCTCGGCGCGCTCAAGTTCGTCGCCGGCAAGGAGAAGGTGAAGATCCCGGAGGACGCGAAGGTCAGCGCCGCCGTCGGCATCGGCCCGCGCGACGATGGCACAGGCTTCGGCATCGCCGTCGCGCTGACGGTCTCGGTGCCCGGCGTCGACAAGGCGGTCGTCGAGGACCTCGTCCAGAAGGCCCACATCGTGTGCCCCTACTCGCACGCGACGAAGGGCAACATCGACGTCGACCTCAAGGTGGCGTGACGCCGACGGCGCTCGCAGGGGCTCGACGCAATTCGCTCCGGTGAGCCGGATGGAGCGATGTTCGAGAACCGGAGCGGAGCGGACTTCTCGTCCGTGAGCACCGGAAGCGCAGGACATCGCTTCAGCCGGCCGCCGGAGTAGAATTGCCAGCCGGCCTGTAAGCCGGGTTTTGGATGGCCGGGAGATCGCTCTCCCGACGTGACGGCCATTCCTCTGGGACGCGCATTGCTGCGCGCCTCGAGCAACCAACCCGGACGACAAGGCCCGGAAAAGGCCCCTCCCCGCTCGCGCGAAAAGCATCGTCCCTATTCGGTTTTGCTCCCGGTGGGGCTTGCCATGCCGTCCCCGTTGCCGGGTCCGCGGTGCGCTCTTACCGCACCTTTTCACCCTTACCTGCGAGCCGAGGCACGCAGGCGGTTCGATCTCTGTGGCGCTGTCCCTGGGGTCGCCCCCGCCGGACGTTATCCGGCACCGTTTTTCCGTGGAGCCCGGACTTTCCTCCCTCGCGCAAAACCTGAGTTCTTGCGAGAGCGGCCGTCCGGCCGACTGGCGGGAGGGCTAGTGCGCGCTCCCGGCGGCCGCGTCAAGGCGACCGGGCGGAAAGCGGCCGGACCGTTCAGTTGCGGGCGGTGATCGTGCGGACCTTGGCGCAATAGGCCCGGTTGGCCCCGCTCATCCGCGTCGCCATGTGGCCGCTCTGGTACTTCATGATGGTGCGGCAGGTGTCGCCGCCGGCGGCGCGGTAGGCCAGCGCCAGATATTTCATGGCATAGCGGGCGTTGGTCTCGGGATCGAGCAGGCCGCCGGCCGGGCCCGTATAGCCCATGCCGCGCGCCGTCTGGTGGCGGATCTGCATGAGGCCGTAATTGCCGGCATTCGCGGCGCGGGGATTGTAGCGGCTCTCGATCCGCACCACCGCATCGGCCAGCGAGAACGGCACGCCATGGGCCGCCGCATGGCGCGCGACCAGCGCCCGGCACCGTCGTCCGCTTTGGCGCGCTGGATCTCGGAGTCCCGCACGATGAACGCCAGAGCGCCGGTCTCGTCATTGACCTGCGCCTGGGCCGGCTGGAGCGATGCGAGGCAAATCGCGAGGGCCGTGAGAACGCCGCTGAAGTTATACCGCATGATCGACTGAGCCTCTTTTGCCGCCTATTGGCTGGAAGACGCATTTCAGTGACCAGTAAATGTGACGAGAATCTGTTCGTTAAATCAGAAATTGGCTCGAACGCGACAGATAATGATCTTCTATTCGTTATTTTACTATCAAGTATTGGTACTGTAATCAGCCTGCCGGCGATGCCCCGCTTCGGGGCTCGCCTGTGTATTCCAGCCGGCTCAGCACTTTCCGCCTCTTTTTCGCCATGATTGCCGTTTGCGGGTCGAGATGGCCGCCGATCGGCGCGCGGCCGGGCTGTCGGCTCCCGCCTCTTCCCGCTATCATCGCCACCTCATCCCGAGGCCCGGAGTCGCCTGCACCATGGTTTCGTCTTTCTGGGGGCTGCTGGGCGGCGGCGGCCTCGGCCTCGTGCTCGGCGGCCCCCTCGGCGCCCTTCTCGGCGCGCTCGCGGGCCATATGCTGGTCGATCGCGAAGGCGCGCCGTTCGGCGCGGCGCCGCGCGAACTCGTCTTCACCACCGGTCTCGTCGCGCTCGCCGCCAAGATGGCGCGCTCGGACGGGGTCGTGACGCGCGACGAGATCGCCGCCTTCCGGCGCATCGTCACCGTCCCGCCCGATCAGCAGGCGCGCATCGAGATGCTGTTCGATCTCGCCAAGCAGACCAGCGCCGGTTTCGAAGCCTATGCCGGGCAGATCGCCGAGAGTTTTCGCGACGAGCCGGCCCTGCTCGAGGACGTGCTCGACGGGCTCTTCCTGATCGCCGCGGCGGATGGCGCGATCCATCAGGACGAGCACGCCTATCTGCGCGATGTCGCGACGATCTTCGGCATCGACGAGGCTGATTTCGCCCGCATCGAGGCCCGCCATGTCCGCCGCGCCGACGATCCCTATCTCGTGCTGGGCGCCTCGCGCGAGATGACCGACGACGAGCTCAAGCGGCACTACCGCCAGCTCGTCGTCCAGAACCACCCCGATCGCGAGATCGCCCGCGGCCTGCCCGAGGAGGCCGTCGCCATCGCCACCCAGCGCCTGGCCGCGATCAATGCCGCCTGGGACCGGATCGAGCGCGAACGTGGCCTGCGGGCGCGGCTGACGAGCAACCCCGCATGAGCCGCGACGCCACCCCCGACAGCCGCTTCGCCGCCAAGGTCTTCCCCTCCCCCAACCATGGCGAACGCAAGGGCGCCGCCACCGGACAGGAGGGCGGCCCGACCGAGGACGCGCCGCGCCGGCCGGACATGCTGATCCTGCAC
>NCCO01000134.1 GCA_002279705.1 Allobosea sp. 12-68-7 | reverse complement strand
ATGGAGAACGAGGGCATCGTCGGCCCCGCCAACCACGCCGGCAAACGCGAAATCCTCGTCGAAACCGGCCGAGCCAGGGAAGACGAGGATTGAGGCGCGCCATCGCCTTCGGCTGAACCGTTTGCGTGAGCAGCGCGTAGTCATCGCAACGACGGGAGCGCAGCGATGAGGCCGACAGGATCTATAAGCGACCGCCGGTGCCGGCGGAGCCCTGGGCGGTGAAGACCCTCGTCCTGATCCTCGGCGACCAGCTCAGCCGTGACCTCTCCGCGCTCGACGGCGTCGATCCCGGCCGCGACGTCGTGCTGATGGTCGAGGTCGCGCAGGAGACGACCTACGTCCCCCATCACAAGCAGAAGATCGCCTTCATCCTCTCGGCGATGCGCCATTTCGCGCAGGAGTTGCGCGAGCAGGGGCTGAGCGTCGACTACGTCGCGCTCGACGACCCCGCCAACAGCGGCTCCTTCTCGGGCGAGCTGGCGCGTGCGGTCGCCCGCCATCGGCCCGATCGCGTCGTCGTCACCGAGCCCGGCGAATGGCGCGTGCGCCGGATGATGGACGACTGGGCGCAGGATCTCGGGCTTCCCGTCGAGATCCGCGACGACGACCGCTTCCTCTGTTCGCGCGCCGATTTCGCCGCCTGGGCCGAGGGGCGCAAATCCTACCGCATGGAGTTCTTCTACCGCGAGATGCGCCGCCGCACCGGGCTGCTGATGGAGGATGACGGCCCCGTTGGCGGGCAATGGAATTTCGACGTGGAGAACCGCAAGCGCCTGCCGGCATCGCTCTCGCTTCCGCCGCGCGGGCGCACGGCCCCGGATACGGTCACGCGCGAGGTCATGACACTGGTCGCGGCCCGCTTTCCGGGTCATTTCGGCGATCTCGACGGCTTCGGCTGGGCCGTGACGCGCACGGACGCGCTGGCTGCGCTCGACCATTTCATTGCGGACGCCCTGCCGTCCTTCGGCGATTATCAGGATGCGATGGCGGAGGGTGAGCCCTTCCTCTTCCACGCCTTGCTGTCGCCCTATCTCAACATCGGCCTGCTGCTGCCGCGCGAGGTCTGCCTCGCGGCCGAGACCGCCTACAGGGCCGGCAAGGCGCCGCTCAACGCCGTCGAGGGCTTCATCCGCCAGATCCTCGGCTGGCGCGAATATGTCCGCGGCATCTACTGGCTGGACATGCCGGGCTATGCGCAGACCAATGCGCTCGCGGCCGACCGCCCGCTGCCGGGGTTCTACTGGTCGGGCGAGACGGCGATGAACTGCCTGGCCAACGCCATCGCCGACACCCGCCGCAACGCCTATGCCCACCACATCCAGCGGCTGATGGTGACCGGCAATTTCGCCCTGCTCGCCGGCATTCGCCCGGCCGAGATCGAGGCCTGGTATCTCGCCGTCTATGCCGACGCCTTCGAATGGGTCGAGCTGCCCAACACCCATGGCATGGCGATCTTCGCCGATGGCGGGCTCCTGGGCTCGAAGCCCTATGCCGCCTCGGGGGCCTATATCGACCGGATGTCCGACTATTGCGCGTCGTGCGTCTACGATCCGAAGATCAAGACCGGCAAGGGGGCCTGCCCGTTCAACCCGCTCTATTGGGACTTCCTGATCCGCAACCGCGACCGGCTCGGCAACAATCCGCGCATGGCGATGCCCTACAAGAACCTCGACCGGATGACGCCGGCCCATGTCGCGACGATCCGGCGCGAGGCTGCCGCCATCCTCGACGGTCTCGACGAACCGCCGCAGGCCAAGCCCGCCGGGCAGCCGGACCTGTTCGGCTGATCGCGCCGCGCCATTTCCTTCGTGGCCGTTTGCGACGATGCTGCGTGCCGGCCCGACCGGGCCAAAGCGGATTCGCTGTCCGCTCTTCGGTTTCAGGGCGCGATGTTCCGGTTTCTCCACTCCTCCGACCTCCATATCGGCAAGCGCTTCGGCACGATGCCGGAGGAGCTGCGCGGGCGGCTGCGCGAGGCGCGCCACACGGTGCTCGACCGGCTGGCGGCGCAGGCGCGAGAGGGGGCGGCGCAGACCGTGCTGCTCGCGGGCGACAGCTTCGACACGGAGACGCCGAGCCCGGCCATGCTGCGCCAGGCGCTCGCCGCCATGGCCGGGCATGCGCTGCTGCGCTGGGTCATCCTGCCCGGCAACCATGATTCGCTCTTGGCCGATGAACTATGGTCGTCCGCACGGGTTGCCTTGCCGGCAAATGTTGTTCTGGCCGTGGAGCCTGCGCCGATCGAGGTCGCGCCGGGTGTCGTCATCCTGCCCGCGCCCTGCACGACGCGCCGGCCGGGCCGCGACCTGACCGACTGGATGGACCGCGCCGCCACGCCGGAGGGCGCGCTGCGCATCGGCCTCGCCCATGGCGCGATCCAGAGCTTTTCCGAGGATGGCGGCGACCTCGACATCATCACCCCCGACCGGGCGAGCCGGGCCGGGCTCGACTATCTCGCGCTCGGCGACTGGCATGGCCAGATGCCGATCGGCCCGCGCAGCTGGTACTCGGGTGCGCCCGAACCCGACCGCTTCAAGCATGATCAGCCGGGCCGTGCGCTGCTCGTGTCGCTCGCCGGCCCCGGCGCCGTGCCCGCTGTCACGCCCGTCGAGACCGGCAGCTTCGACTGGCGCAGCCTGGCGCTCGACCTGCTCTCCGGTGACGATGGCGCAGCGGCTCTGACACAGCGTCTGCCGGCCAGCCCCGCCCGCCGCCAGACCCTGCTCCGCATCCTCGCCTCCGGTCGCTTGAGGCCGCAGGCGCGCGCCGGGCTCGATGCCGCGATCGCGGCGGTCGCGCCGGAATTCGCGTTCCTGCAGCTGGATGCCGACGCCTTGGCAACGGATTGCGAGAGCGACGATCTCGACGCGATCGACCGGGCCGGGGCGCTGCGCCAGGCAGCGGACGCGCTGCTCACGGAGAGCCTCGACGAGGCCCGTTCCGCAACCGAGCGCCAGGCCGCTGGTGACGCGCTGGTGCGGCTGTTTTCCTATTGCGCGGCGATGCCGTCATGAGATGGCCGTCATGAAGCTGACGGCGCTGCGCCTGCACAATGTCCGCCGCTTCGCCGGCCGGGGCGTCGCCGTCGAGGGCATCGGCGACGGCGTCAACGTGCTCTGCGCCGCCAATGAAGTCGGCAAGTCGACCTGCTTCGACGCGCTCCACGCGCTGTTCTTCCAGCCCCATACCGGCACGCCCGGCGCCGTGCAGGGCCTGCGGCCCTATAGCGGCGGCAATCCGCTGGTCGAGGCCGACATCCTGACCGGCGCAGGCGCCTTCCGGCTGACCAAGCAGTTCTATGGCGGCAAGCGCGCCAGCGTGCGCGAGCTCGCCTCGGGCCGGCTCCTGGCCCAGGCGGACGAGGCCGAGCGCTTCATCGCCAATCTCGTCCAGGGCGGCACGGCGGGGCCGGCCGGCCTGCTCTGGGTGCGCCAGGGCGTCACCGGAATCGAACGCCGGGCCAAGAGCGACGAGGAGGGCGAGAAGCGCGCCCGCGAATCCGTCCTGACCTCGGTGCAGGGCGAGGTCGAATCCCTTACCGGTGGCCGCCGCATGGCGCAGGCGCTCGCCGCCTGCGAGGCGGAGCTGGCCCCTCTCGTCACCGCGACGGGCCGGCCCAAGGCCGGCGGCCCCTATGCCCTGGCCATCGAGGAGCGCGACGCGCTGGCCCAGCTGGAACAGAAGCTTTCGGGCGAATTGCGCGAACTGCGTGACGCCCTCGACCGCCGCCGCAGCCTGCGGGCACGGCTCGCGGAGCTCGATGATGCCGAGCGCCATGCGACCCTTTTGCGCGAGGTCGCCCAGGCCGAGGCGGCGCTCGCCGCCGCCCGAGCCCATGGCGAGGCGCTGCGCAGGGCCGAGGTCGAAGCCGCGCTCGCCCGCAACGCCCGCGAGGCCGCCCGCGAGGCGCTCGACACGCTACGGCGCGACCTCGCGCGACTGGCGCTGCTGCGCGAGCGCGAAGCGCAGAGCCGCAGCCACCGTGACGAGGCGCTGGCGCGCCAGCGCGCCGCCAACGAGGCCGGGCTCGCCGCCGCGACCGCGGTCGAGCGGGCGGAGGCCCAGGAGCGCGAGGCGCGCGACCTGCTCGCCCGGCTGGACAAGGCGATGCGCGCCCGCGAGGCCGGCGACAAGCTGGCTCGCCTGCGGCAGGAGCATGAGCGGGCGGCCGAGGGGCGTGGCGAGATCGAGACGATCGAGGCCGAGCTGAAGGCGCTGCGGCTGCCGGCGGGGGCGCTCGCGCGGCTGGAAGCGCTGGAAAGCGAGCTCGTCGGCTTGCGCGCGACGGCGGCGGCGCGCCGCCCGCTGCTGCGTGTCGCCTACGATCCCGGCGTGGCCGCCGCCATCCGGCTCGACGGCGTGACGCTGGAAGACGGCGAGGAGCGCACCCTGTCCGGCGCGGCGAGCCTGGTAATCCAGGGCGTCGGCCAGCTCGCCATCACCCTGCCGCAAGGCGGCGACGGCGAGGCGGATCTGGCCCGGGCCGAGGCGCGGCGGAGCACGCTGCTGGCGGAGCTCGCCGTGCCCGATCTCGCCGAGGCGCGGCGGCGCGAGGGGGCAGCCCGCGAGCTGAATGGCCGGCTCGATCTGGCGCGGCAGCGCCTGCGCCTGCTGGCGCCGGACGGCCTGCCCGCACTCCAGGCGCAGATCGCGCGGCTTGAGGCGCAAGGGGCTGGGGCCGGGGAGGCGGAAGGTGATCCCGAAGCCCTGCGCGCGCGCCTCGCCGAGACGGAAGGCCGCGTCGTCGCTGCGCGCCGGGCCCAGAGCGAGGCGCAGGCCGCCCGCGACGGTGCCAATGCGGCTGTCGTCGAGACCGAACGGGGCCTGGCGGGCGTCGCCTCCGAGCAGGCGGGGCTGGCGGCGGCTCTCGGCCCCGCACCGGCGCGCGACGGGCTGGAGGCGCAGCGCACTGCTGCGCTGGCCCAGGCCGAGCAGGGCTGGTTGGTGGCGCAGGCGCAGCGCGATGCGCTCCAGGCCGGCGCGGTCGACATCCCCGGTGCCGAAGCCAAGTTGCGCCGCATGCGCTCGGTTCTCGACGGCGCCTCGGCCGAGATCGCGTCATTGCGGGAGGAGGCGGCCGAGCTGAACGGCCGCATCCGTGCCCGCGCCGACGCCGCCGTCGAGGAGGCCTGGCAGGAGGCGGCGGAAAAGCTCGGCGCGTCCCAGCGACGCGTGGCGGCGCTGGAGCGCGAGGTCGCTCTGCTGACGCGGCTGCGGACGGCGCTGGAAGCGGCGAGGGCGCAGGCGCGCGACCATTACTTCGCGCCGGTGATGACGGAGCTGCGGCCGCTGCTCGGGCTGTTGTTCGAGGATGCGACGGTGACCTTCGACGAGGAGACGCTGCTGCCCCGCACCGTCAGCCGCAACGGGCTGGAGGAGCCGGTCGGCGTCCTCAGCGGCGGCATGCGCGAGCAGCTCGCGGTGCTGACGCGGCTCGCCTTCGCGCGGCTGCTGGCCAAGGACGGCCAGCCGGCGCCGGTCATCCTCGACGATGCGCTGGTCTATTCCGACGACGACCGCATCGAGCGGATGTTCGACGCGCTGCACCGCCAGGCCAGCGGCCAGCAGATCATCGTCTTCTCCTGCCGCCAGCGCGCCTTCGCCCAGCTCGGCGGCACGATCCTGCGCATGGTGCCATGGGTGCCGGAGGGCTGAGCTGCGATGGTCAGCGTCGGAACCTCGCCGTCATCCTGGGCGGAGCAAAGCGACGACCGGGATCCATTATAGGGCGACTTCATGCCCTATCATGGATCCCGGAGCTGCGCCGCTTCGCGGCTTGTCCAGGATGACGGGGTGTTTCCGTGGGAAAGCCGAGACGCTCACAAAATCGTCGCGCCGAAATTCCGCTCGGGGTCCATCTCCAGCACCAGCTTGCCGGTCGGCTCGGCGGCCGGGCCGCCCGTGCGTGACAGCCAGCGGCCGGAGCCGGCCTTGGCGTGGAGCGTCCCTTCGCTGACGATGACCTCGCCGCGGCGGATCACGGTCTCGGGCCAGCCGATCACTTGATAGCCGGCAAAAGGCGTGAAGCCGGTCAGGTCGTGCATGGCCGCGTCCGTGATGGTCACCTCGCGCGTCGGATCCCAGATCGCGATGTCGGCATCATAGCCCGGCTGGATCGCGCCCTTGCCCGGCAGGTTGTAGATCTGGGCCGGCGCGGTCGCGGTCAGGTCGACGAAGGCCTCCAGCCCGCGCCCGGCGAATTCGGGGCGGCCCCTCGAGACCAGCGCGTCGAACATCAGTGGCAGGCGCGTCTCCAGGTTGGCGATCTGCTTGAAAGTGGGGTTGGGCCCGGCCGAGAGCTTGCCGCTCTCGTCGAAGCGGTAGGGCGCGTGGTCGGAGGAGACCGTCTGGAGATCGCCCAGCGCCAGCGCCTGCCAGAGCGCGTCCTGGTCGGCGGTCTCGCGCGGCGGCGGCGAGCACATCCATTTCGCGCCTTCCAGGCCGGGCTTGTCGAGATCGGCCTTGGTCATGAACAGATATTGCGGGCAGGTTTCGGCGAAGACCTTGAGGCCCTGGCCGCGCGCCTGGCGGATCACCGCCGCGCCCTCGGCGGTGGAGACATGGAAGATCATGATCGGCTGGTCGATCAGCGCGGCCTGGGTGATCAGCCGGGTGAAGGCCTCCGATTCCGAACCGCGCGGATGGCTGATCGCATGGAATTTCGGCGCGGTATAGCCGCGCTCGACCAGCTTCTTGCCCATCCAGGAGATCATGCCGTGGTTCTCGGCATGGACGCAGATCAGGGCGCGGTGCCGGCGCGCGGTCAGCATCAGGTCGAGCAGCGGCTCGTCGTCGACCTTGATCAGGTCATAGGTCATGAAGACCTTGATCGAAGCGTGCCCCTCCGCGATCAGCGCCGGAAGGTCGTGCTTGATCGTCTTCTCGTCGGGATTGGCGACGATCATGTGGAAGGCGTAGTCGATCAATGCGCCGCGCTTCGCCAGGGCGGCGTAGTCATCGACGACCTTGCGCAAATCGAGCCCGCGATGCTGCGCGGCGAAGGAGACCAGGGTTGTGTTGCCGCCGAAGGCCGCCGAGGTCGTGGCGCTCTCGAAGGTGTCGGCGTTCATCAGCCCGCCGGCCGAGACCTGCTCGACATGGGCATGGGTGTCGATGCCGCCCGGCAGGACGAACTTGCCGGTCGCGTCGATCTCGCGCGCGCCCGTCCCGAGCCCGGTGCCGATCGCCGCGATCTTGCCGTCCTTCACGGCGACATCGGCGACGAAGCGCGCGGTCGATGTGCCGACGGTGCCGCCGCGAATGACCAGGTCGAAGGGTTCGGTCGTCATGCTGTTGGTCTCCCGGCAGGCTGGGGCGGCCTGGAGTCGGGCCGCTCAGGTGCGACCATAGCAAAGCCGCGGCCAGCCGCGAGCGCCGCCCAGCGCAGGGCTATGATGTCTTCGTCGCCGCTATTCGCCGCGCTTATAGGGCGACCGAGACGACGGCGCTTGCCAGAGCGCCCGAAGCCCGCTCTACCGGCAGGATGAGGATCGCCCGTCTCAGGACCGCCCGCCGATGACCGCGCCCGAGCCTGCCGCCTGGACGCTCGCCGCGCTGGGCTGGAGCGGCTTTTTCGCCGAGCAATGCGGCGCGGAGGACGCAGGGCTGCGGCCGGCCCGCATCGCCACCGTCCATCGCTCGCGGATGAGCGCGATCGCGGAGGAAGGGCCGATCCGGCTTTCTCTGCCGTTCCATACCGACACCGGCGCCTATACGGTCGGCGACTGGGTGCTGGTCGAGCCGGGCACCCATGCGATCGGCCGCCTGCTGGAGCGACGCATGGTGCTGGCGCGCCGCGTCGAGGGCAGCAAGACGCCCCAACTCGCCGGCGCGAATATCGACACGCTCTTCATCGTCACCTCCTGCAATGCCGATTTCAACGTCGCGCGGCTGGAGCGCTATCTGGCGCTCGCCAATGAGAGCGGCGCCGAGCCGGTCATCATCCTGACCAAGGCCGATCTCACCGACGCGGCCGAAACCTATCGCGCCCAGGCGGCGGCGCTGCAGCGCGAGCTGGCCGTGGTCGTCGTCAACCCGAAGGAAGCCGGCGCCACGGCGATGCTGGCGCCCTGGTGCGGGGAGGGGCGGACGGTTGCCCTCGTCGGCTCGTCGGGTGTCGGCAAGTCGACGCTGGTGAACGCGCTCGCGGGGCTCGCGTCGGAGGAGGCACAGGAGACCGGCGGCATTCGCGCCCGCGACGACAAGGGCCGCCACACCACGACATCGCGCTCGCTCCACGCCATCGCCGGCGGCGGCTGGGTCATCGACACGCCGGGCATGCGCACGCTCCATGTCAGCGATGCCGCCTCCGGGCTGGAGACGCTCTTCGCCGAAATCACCGAACTCACCCATCTCTGCCGGTTCCGCGACTGCACCCACGAACATGAGCCCGGCTGTGCGGTGCAGGCGGCGGTGGCGAGCGGCGCGGTCGATCCCGCCCGGCTCGCCCGCTGGCGCAAGCTCGACGCCGAGAACAAGGCGAAGACGCCGGAGCCGCGCGGGCCGAAGGGCCGGCGGCGCTAGCGCTCCGCGATCGCACTCTGGTGCCACCGCCGCATGGCCTGACCGCGGGCCTGCGCGCTCAGAACTGCAGCAGGCACTCGCGCAGGGTGCGCGGCTGCTCGGCGCCGGCGTCCTGCCGCCTGGCCCGGAGCAGCAGGCCCGCGGCGGCAGCGGCACGGACATCGCGCGGGTTCAGGCCGAATTCCTGCTTGAAGGCGCGGCTGAAGCTGGAAGCGTCCTCGAAGCACAGCGCATCGGCGATGGCGTTGATGCTGGCGCCGTTGGCGGTATCGGAGAGATCGGCATAGCCGCGCAGGAGGCGCCGGTGCCGGATGTAGCGCGCGACGCCGCCATCGTCCTGGAACAGGCGATAGAGCTGCGTGCGCGACATGCCGACCTCGCGGCAGAGCATGGTGGCATCGAGCCTCGGCTCACGCAGGTTCTGGTCGATGAACTGCCGGACCTTTTCGCGGCGGGTCACATTGATCTGGCTGGAGGCGAGGTCGAGACGATCGGCCGAGGGGCCGGTGCAGGCCATCACCATGGCCCGGACCGCATTGGTCAGGCGCGGCATGTCCGCGGCCTCGAGCTCGCCGAAACTGCGCTGGAGCAGGCCGATATAGTCGCCCAGGAGCCGGCCGAGCGGCGTGTCGAGGGCCTGTGCCTGGGCCGCGTCGAGCAGCGGCGCGAGCTCCCGGAAGCTGTCCCGCGGCAGATAGAGCTGCAGCCGCTCGTCGCTCGAGCGCTGGCTGACGAGCTCACGGCCGAGCGAGGCGACATAGGGGACGGAGGCTGGGACGTCGAGGGTGAGCCCTCTGCCGCCCGATCCCAGCGTCCGGCGATGGCCGAGCGTGATCACCCAGTGGTCGATCGGGTTCGAGCGCAGCAGCGCGGTGTCGCGCATCGCGGTCAGGGCAGGGGCCTTGACGTGGCTGAGGCCGAATTCATCGAGTGTCCAGACCACGCTGCTCGCCGCGAAGCCGGCCTCGCTCTCGTTCAGGGCGATGTTGAAGACGCCGTCGAACCAGCCCCGCCACGCATCGAACTGCTCGCGGATCGGCAGGTCGCCCGTCGTGAATCGGACTGGAATCATGAAGCCCCCCGGCAGATCGAGTGCCGGAAGGTAACACGGCGGGTCGGGAAACGACATGCGCTCCGTTCGGCCGCGAACGCGGGAGCCGCGCGGCCCGGTGGCCGATCACCAGCGGCGGCAGACCTGGACCCGGCGCGTCTGCCAGCGACCGCGCGAGTCGCGGAACCGACGCGTTTCCCACCAGCAGCGACGACGATGCCAGTTGGCCTGTTCGACGCCGCCCTCGGCGGTGATGCCGGGCGCCGAGGCGACCGGCGCAGCGGTGGCAGCCGGGGCCGCCAAGGCTGCTAGGCCCAGTCCGGAAGCCAGAATGATCGCTCGAACCCACATCGTCATGTCCTTCCCTGCATGAGGTGGCGAGGTATCCAGGGCGTTTAGAAGCGCCAGATCAGCGGCACGATGAAGACCGCCACGATGAAGAACCAGATCAGCAGGGGCAGGCCGAGCTTCCAGTAATCGCTGAAGGCGTAGCCGCCGGGGCCCATGACCATGAGATTGGTCGGGGTGGCGATGGGGGTCAGAAAGGCGCCGGCCGCCGCGACCGCCGTGCTCATCAGCACGGGCTTGGGCGAGATGCCCATGCTGGCGGCGGCCGCGACGCCGATCGGGATCACGATGAGAGCCGTCGCGGTGTTGCTGATCAATTGGCCCATCACCGCAGTCAGGATGAAGAGGCCTGCCAGCAGCGCCATCGGCCCGGCGTCCCCGACCATCAGCACGAGCCGCTCGGCCAGCAGCTTGGCCGCGCCCGTCTCGACCATCGCCGTCGAGAGCGGCATCATCGCACCGACGAGGATCACGGTGGTCCAGCTGATCGCGCGGTAGGACTGCTCGACCGTCATGATTCCGGTCAGGATGATGGCGCCGGCGGCGAGCAGGCCGGCCACGGCCGGCGGCACGATGCCGGTGGCCAGCAGCAGAACCATGCCGAACAGGATGACGACCGCCTGCTTGGCGCCCGGCCCCATCGGCACCGCCTGGCGCCGCACGAGCTCTGGCGAGCTGACGACCAGCACGTCGGGGTCGTCGAGATGGGTGTCGAGCGCCTTCCAGGTGCCCTGCAGCAGCATCGTGTCACCGGCCTGCAGCACCACGCCTCCGGCCTCGCTCGTCGCGTTGCCGGCGGCGATCTCATTGCCCGATCGCTGCACGGCGAGGACGATCAGGTCGCCGCTCTCGGTCACCATCCCGGGGAAGACGCTCTGCCCGATCAGGCCCGAACGGGGCGGGATGACCACCTCGGCGAGCCCGGACCGCTTGTTGAACAGCGTCTCCTCGCCTCCGCCGCTGGCCGCGCTCTCGTCGCGGAAGGCCAGGTGCATCGTCGCGGCGAAGGTGGCCGCCGCCTCGGCCTCGCCGCGCAGCAGGACATGGTCGCCCTCGGCGATCGCGTCCCGGCGCAGCGGGCCGGCGCTGTCGCCCTCCTGGATCGCGACGAGCTGAAGGCCGGGGAAGGCGGCGAGATCGATGGCGGATGCCGGCTGCCCGATATAGGGGCAGGTCGCGCGCACCCGCAGCTGATAGATGCCGCTGGCGAGGCCGTATTGCTCGACCAGCGTCTTGGCGTGGCGGCTGAAATCGGCCGGCATCGTCGCGCCGTTGCGCTCGGGCAAGAGCTTCTGCCCGAACAGGATCATGATCGCCATCGAGCCGGCGAGCAGGGGAATGCCGGCCAGCGCGAATTCGAAGAAGCCGAAGCCACCGACGCCGGCATCCGACGCGGCTTCCGAAACGAGGACGTTCACCGGCGTGCCGGTCAACGCCAGCATCGAACCCGCATGGGCGGCGAAGACCAGCGGCATCAGGAGCTGCGACGAGTTGCGCTTGAGCCGGACCGCGATGACCACGACGACGGGCAGGAGCGCCGCGACCGCGCCATTGACGCTGATCAGCGCGGTGAGCAGCGAGACCAGCCCCATGGTGAGCAGCAGCAAGCGGGTGCGGCTTTCCTCGCCCGCGCCCTTGATCAGGAGCTGCCCGGCCCAGGCCGTGACACCCGTGACCTCGAGGCCGGACGACACGACGAACAGCGCGGCAATGAAGATGACCGCCGGGTCGCCGAGCCCGCCCAGCGCCTGCGGCAGGGTCAGGACGCCGGTCGCCCAGAGCGAGAGCGCCGTCCCCATCGCCACCAGCACGACCGGAACCCTGTTCGTGACGAACAGGACGACCGCCGCGGCGATGATCAGAGCGGTATAGGCAATGGGGCTCACGCGTCAGCTCCTCGTTGGGCCTCGTCGACGGATTCGGCCGCCGGAACGGTCTTTCAGTCTTCGAGCGTCGCCATCAGGATGCCGAGCCGGCAGCCCTTCTCGTATTCGTCGAGCTTCACGAATTCCTTGATCGTGTGGATCTCGGCCTGGCCGGCCCCGATCGTGATCGTCGGAACGCCGGCCCGGTCGAGCCAGTTCGCGTCGAGCCCGCCATTGGAGAAGATGTAGGTCGGCTCGATACCGAGCAGCCCGAGCGCGCGGGTGGCGCGCTTCACGACCGGCGAATCCTGATCCAGACGGAAGGGCGGGTAGGCCGCGGCGCGCTTGAAGACGACCTCGCCGGTCGCGCCCTCATGGTCGGTGACGGCGGCCTTGGCCTTGGCGAAGGCGGCCTCGAACCCGTCGACGATCTGGGTGGCGAAACTCAGCTCGGGGCTGCGCGCCTCGCCCTTGAGGAAGGCATAATCCGTGACGACGTTCGTCGCGTCGCCGGCCGGCTTGCCGTCCCGGCCGCCGAAGATGCCGATATTGCTGCTGCCGAAGGCCTCGCCCTTGACGACCTTGCCGAACCAGCCGGCGGCGCGGGCTTCCGTCAGGCCGATGGCGCCGACCAGGGTCGCCGAGATACCCTTGTCCGGCGCGACACCCGCATGCGAGGCGCGGCCGGTGATCTCGACCTCCCAGTTCTCCTGGCCGACCGCGCCGATGATCAGCTCGGAGGCGAGCTGGCCGTCGACGTTGATGCACATCGCCGGGCTCTTGAGATCGGCCGGGTTCAGCTCGCGGGCGCCATGAAGGCCGCTCTCCTCGCGCACCGTGAACAGCAGGGTGATCGGCGGATGGGGCAGATTGTTCTTGATCAGCGTCTCGGCCACCACGACGAGCAGCGCCACGCCGGTGCGGGCATCGCCGCCCAGCGCCGTCGTGCCATCGGAGACGATCCGGTCGCCCTCGCGCCGCGGCTTCGCACCGGCGCAGAGCGGCACCGTGTCGAGATGGGTCGAGAACAGCAGGCGCGGTCCCGGCTTGGTGCCGGGCAGTTCGACGATCAGATTGCCGGTCTGCGTCGGCAGCGGGATGCGGCTGTTGACGTCGTCGTAGCGGATCGCGGAGGCCGGCACGCCGATCTTGATCAGCGCATCGCTGACGGCGGCCGCGATCGCGGCCTCCTGGCCGGTGACGCCCTCGACCGAGAGGAAATTCATCAGGTGGTCGATCGCCGCCTCGACGTCGAGGGGAATGCTGACGTTGCTCATGACATCCATCCAAGGTGAGGGCCCGTCGTGACGACCGGGCCTGGCTTGTTTTTCAGGGTTCGGCGCGACGGCTCACAGGCCCCAGGGCAATCCCAGCGTTTTCCAGACCACGAACAGGGCCGTCCACACCAGGAACATGCCGGCCAGATAGGGCAGCATCAACGCCACCACGGTGCCGACACCTGCGTTGCGATCGTATTTCTGCATCAAGCCGACGACCATGGCGAAATAGGCATTGAGCGGCGTGATCATGTTCATCGGGCTGTCGCCGATGCGGTAGGCCGCGAGCACCGCTTCGGGCTCGACGCCGAGCTTCATCAGCAGCGGGACGAAGACGGGCGCGAAGATCGCCCATTTGGCGATGGCCCCGGTGAGCAGCAGATCGATGATGGCGACGACGACGATGAAGCCGAGCAGAAGCGGCAGCGCGCCGATATTGGCCGATTGCAGCACGCCGGCGAGGCTGAGCGCCATCACTGTGCCCATGTTCGTGTAGGTGAAGTAGGCGACGAACTGGCTGAGAATGAAGAACAGGAAGATCGTGCCGCCGAGGCCCTTGATCGATTTCTCGATGGCCGCGATGACGTCCGTCAGGGTGCGAACCGTCCCGGCCCCGATGCCGTAGCACCAGCCGCTGGTCAGGAAGATCAGCATGATCAGGGCGATCAGCCCGTTCATGAACGGTGAATTGCCGATCAGCTCGCCCGTCGTCGGGTTGCGCAGCGGCGCACCGGCGGGAACGGTCAAAAGCAGGAAGACCGCGATCAGCCCGAGCAACCCGAAGCCGGCAAAACGCAGACCGCGGGATTCCGCCTCGGATAACAGGGCAGGCTGATCCGTCGTCGTTCCCTCCGCCGCCTTCGTCCGGTCATAGGGCCCGAGCCTCGGGCCGACGACCTTGTCGGTGATGAAGGCGATGGTCATCGTCAGAACGACGACCGACGCGACCGAGAACCAGACGTTCGAGGCCAGGCCGATGCTGCGGGCGGGGTCGACGAGGTGGGCGGCATCATTGGTGAACTCGACGAGCACCGCGTCGAGCGGCTTGATCAGCATGTTGACGGTGAACGCGCCGGCCACGCCCGCGAAGCCGAGAGCGAGACCCGCCATCGGATTTCGGCCGACGGCCAGATAGGCGATGCCGGCGAGCGGGATCAGCACCAGATAGCCCGCATCGGCCGCGATGCTCGCGGTGATCGCGACGAAGGCCAGGATGTAGGTCAGCGCCGCGGGCGGCGAGATGATCACCAGCTTGCGGATGAGCGCGGTGACCAGCCCCGATTCTTCCGCGACGCCGGCGCCGATCATGGCGGCGATCATCAGGCCCACCGCGGTGAAGGCCATGAAGTTCGGGACCAGCGAGGAGTAGATGAACCGGATGCCCTCCGCATTGAGAAGGCTTCGGATCGCCGTCGACGCGACTTCGATCTTGTGCGTCTCGGGATTGATGCGCTCGTAGGACACCTGCGCGCCGAACAGGCTGAACACGGCCGAGAGCACGATGACGATACCGATCAGGATCAGGAAGATCACCACCGGGTGCGGCACCATGTTGCCGACCTTCTCGACGCCGTCGAGGAAGCGCTGCATCGTGGTCTTGGGTGCGGTGCTCTCCATCGCCATGTCGGCTTTCCTCCCCGGCCGGGAGCGGCCCCGGCGACAACGACCCGTTCGGCGGGACGAAGTCCCGCGCGAAGGCTAGAGGGCGAACTTAGTGGGATGAGAACCGTTACGTCGCTTCAATACCGCAGCGTCACGAACGGGTTGCGAGCCCGGTCAGCACGGCCGGAGCCGGTCCGGACGCACGCGACGTGTCCGGCGGGACGTTCCGCCCGGTCGATGAAGAGTTCGGAGTCTTGCCTCATGCCGGAACAGCAACCGACGACGCGACGCAGCGTCCCGGGACAGGCCGGCGACAGGGAGGCGGTCATGAAGCCGGCACCGGCACGCATCGCCGCGATCCTCGCCACCGGCCTGCTGTTGGCGGGCTGCGCCTCCGCACCGCGCGGCCTGCTCCAGACCGTCGCTCCCATCCCGAACACCGACAAGCTCGACATGCTCACCGCGACGACGCGGGCTGTCTCGGACGAGCCCGGCGTGCTCTATGATGGCGAGCGGGGCAGGGGCGTCTCCTTCAGCAACATCGTCGTCTCGATTCCGCGGAACCGGGAGCCCGGCACCATCCAGGTTCCGCGGACGGTGCCCGGCAATCCGGAGACCGATTTCACGGTCAGCGCCGCGACCTCGCTGCAGAAATCCGATCTGCCGCGCTGGTTCGCCTCGGCCGGCGGTCGCCAGCGGCGCGCCTTCATCTTCGTGCACGGATTCAACACGCCCTTCGACCGGGCCGTCTTCCGCTTCGCGCAGCTCGCCCACGATTCGGACGCCAATGCCGCGCCGATCCTGTTCTCCTGGCCGTCGCGCGGGCGCCTGCTCGACTACCGGCTCGACCTCGACAATGCCTCCTATTCGCGCTCCGATCTCGCCGAGGTCCTGATGATGGCGACCAAGAGCCCCGCCGTCGGCGAGGTCGTCGTGCTCGCCCATTCGATGGGAGCCTGGCTCGCCGTCGAGGCGCTCAAGCAGGTCGCGCTCAAGAGCGGCAGTGTCCCGGCCAAGATCAACAACGTAATCCTGGCGTCACCGGATCTCGATGTCGGGGTCTTCCGGCGTCAGATCGAGGACATGGGTCCGCGCCGTCCGCAGATCACGATCTTCGCCTCGCAGAACGATCGCGCGCTGCAGCTTTCGCAGCTCCTGGCGCGCGGCGCGACCCGGCTGGGAGCGATCGACCTGTCCCGCGAAGACTACCTGACGCAGCTCGGCGACCTCAAGGGCATCACCGTGGTCGACATCAGCGCGATCAAGGCCGGGGACCGGGTCAACCACGACACCTACGCCTCGAGCCCCGAAATCGTCCGGCTGATCGGCAACCGCCTGATCGAAGGCCAGGTCATCACGGATTCGGACGTCACCGGCACCGGAACGGCGCTGGAGACGGTGGGCTCGGCCGCCGGTCTGCTGATCACCGCGCCGATCCGCGTCTTCGACGCCGCAACGACACGCCGCGAGTGACGCAGGGTTTCTTGACCATGGCCAATCGTGTCGAGACAATTGAGCGACATCAAACCACGGAGGACAGCCCCACTCGAATTTGAACGGGACGCTCGGAAGACAAGCCGCACGCAACAATCCGAACTCACGGAGGCGACCATGGCCCTGTCCACAAGCCCTCGACCCCCCTTCACGGCGGGACCTGTCCTGTCGCCGATCACGGTTCCGCAGGACGATCCCGCGCCGCAGCAGCGGACCTGGATTCTGGCGGCCACCGGCGCGCTTCCCGCACAGCCTGCCTCCTGGGTGTCCGCGGAGCCCCGCGCCGCGACCGAATGGCGGTTCGGCGATGTCACCCTGATCCGCGACACCCGCTCCACGGGCCCGTCCGCGGCCAGCGCGCAGCGCGGCCCGCGGCTCAAGCACCAGGGCTGCGTCGCCCTGCTGGGCAGCGCGGCGGGCGACGTTTCCCCGACGCTGTTCGTTTCGCCCCGTGCCGGTCTCGCTCTGGCGGCGCTGGAGCAGTCGGCCCGCCGGTTCGGCAGCGCCGAAGAACGGCTCCTGCTGCTGGTACCCGGAGGATGGCTGGAGGGCGCCGGCGCGGCCGGGGGGGCGGCGCAGCGGCTCGAGGCCGAAGCCGGCCCCGGGGCGCTGCTGGCAGGCTTCATGCGTCAGCTCGCCGCCCAGTCGCGCCATTTCAGCGATGGCCAGGCGCAAAGCGTGGCCGTCGCGCTGCGCGCCCTTCTCGAAGCCTGCCTTGTGCCCGCCGGCGAGCCCGTCATGGCGGTCGCGCCATCGCCGTCGTCGAGCTCGGTGGAACGCGCACGCCAGATCGTCCAGCGTCACATGGGCTCGCCCGATTTCGGCCCGCCCCAGCTCGGCCGGCTTTTGGCGATGTCGCGTTCGAAGCTCTACCGGCTGCTCGATGCGGATGGCGGGGTCGCCCATTTCATCAACCGCGAGCGGCTGCTGCAGGCGAGGCGCGATCTCACCGCGCCCGGCGAACCGCTCTCGGTTCACGCCATCGCCAGCCGCGTCGGCTTTCGCGACCACTCCACCTTCAGCCGCGCCTTCCGGCGGGAATATGGCTGCAGCCCGAGCCACTTGCGCGAACACATACAACCGTCTGACCAGGAAGCGGCCAGCTCCGGCCATGGGCTGCGGGACGCACGGCCCGCCGCGCGTCCCGTCTGCATCCATTGCGAGAGCCGCGGGGAGAATGGGATGAACAGCCCAGATTTGGGATTCTGAGCTGATCCGGCCCGGTGACGGTGTTGCTAACTTTCCGACCAACGCTCGGAAACGGAGCGCGATGGCGCTCGCCGGGTGCCTCGGAGGCGGTTCTCGTCTCCTGCGTGTAACGGACAGTCGCGATGCGAGTGAACGACTGATGCGAAAGCCCAATCGGCAAGACGGCTCGGGACGTCACGACGGCCGCTACCGCCCTGGCGGCAGTGCGGTGGTGCTCGCCCTTCTGCTTCTCGGGGTCGCGGGCTGCCAGCGCGAGAGCGAGACCGCGCCCGCGCCGGTGATCCGGACGGTGCGCACCACCACGGTCGAGGCGCCGCGCCAACTGGCCGATCTCGGCTTCAGCGGCCATGTCGAGGCGCAGGATCAGGCTTCGCTCTCCTTCCGCATCGGCGGGCGCCTGGCGGAGCGCCTCGTTGGCGTCGGGGCGACGGTGGCCGAGGGGCAGGTCGTCGCCCGCCTCGATCCGGAGAACGAACTCAATGACCTGCGCGCGGCGCGGGCGGCGCTGACGGCCGCCGAGGGCGCGCTGCGCAAGGCGGAGAACCAGCATCAGCGGCAGGAGCATCTCCTGGCACGCGGCATCACCACCCAGGCTGATTTCGAGGCCGCCGAACAGGGGCGCACCGCCGCGCGCGCCCAGGTCGAGGCGGCCCGTGCCCGCGTGCGCACCGCCGAGGACATCGTCGCCTTCACCACCCTCAAGGCCGATGCGCCGGGCGTCGTCACCCGGGTCGGCGCCGAGCCGGCCGAGGTCGTCGCGGCCGGCCGCATGATCGTCCAGCTCGCCCGGCGCGACGGACGTGACGCCGTGTTCGCACTGCCGGCCGAATCGATCCGGGCCATTCCCGCCGACGCCACGATCCATGTCGCGCTCGCCAGCGACCCCGCCGTCAGCGTGCGCGGCCATGTCCGCGAGGTGGCGCCCCAGGCCGATCCGGTCACCCGGACCTTCCGTGTCCGCGTCGGTCTGGCCGATCCGCCGGCCGCCTTCCGGCTCGGGACCACGGTGTCGGGCTCGATCCGCGGCGGCGAGGCCTCCGGCATCACCATCCCCGCGACGGCGCTGACCGAGCGCGGGCCGGCCACCGGGGTCTGGGTCGTCGATCCGACGGCGCTGACCGTCTCGCTGCGCCGGCTCGAACTCGTCTCGCGCGACCCCGCCACCGCGATCGTCGCCAAGGGGCTGGCGATCGGCGACATCGTCGTCACCGCGGGCGCCAACCTCCTCAAGGAAGGGCAGCGCGTGCGCCTGTCCGGGACCGAGGCCCGATGAGCTTCAATCTTTCCGAATGGGCCCTGAAGAGCCGCTCGGTCGTGATCTACCTCATGATCGTGGCGGTGGCCGCCGGCGTCTTCGCCTTCGTCAAGCTCGGCCGCAACGAGGATCCGGCCTTCGTCATCAAGTCGATGGTGGTCGTCGCCGCCTGGCCGGGTGCGACCATGGAGGACACCCTCAGCCAGGTCACCGAACGTCTCGAGCGCCAGATCGAGGAGACGCCGGGGCTCGATTTCGTGCGCAGCTTCACCACGCCGGGCCGCACGACGATCTTCGTCAACCTGAAGCAGGACGTCCCGGCCCATGCGGTCCAGGAGACCTGGTTCAAGGTCCGCAACCTCGTCGCCGACATTCGCCAGACACTGCCGGCCGGCACGATCGGCCCCTTCTTCAATGACCGTTTCGGCGACACCTTCGGCATCATCTACGGTTTCACCGCCGATGGTTTCACCGGGCGCGAACTGCGCGACCATGTCGAGGCCGCCCGCTCGCGGCTGCTGCTCGTCCCCGACGTCTCGAAGATCGAGGTCATCGGCGCGCAGGACGAGCGCATCTTCATCGAGTTCTCGGTGCGCGAGCTCGCCAATCTCGGCATCGAGCGCTCGGCGCTGCTCGGCGCCCTGCAGGCCCAGAACGTCGTGCGCCCGTCCGGCGTGGTCCAGACGCAGGACGAGAAGTTTTCGATCCGCGTCTCGGGCGCCTTCCAGTCGGAAGCCGACCTGCTCGAGATCAACTTCCCCGTTGGCGACCGCATGGTGCGCCTGGCCGACATCGCCACCGTCAAGCGTGGCTTCGCCGACCCGCCGCAGCCGATGTTTCGCGTCAACGGCCAGGCTTCGATCGGCCTCGGCATCGCCATGCGCGAGGGCGGCGACATCCTGGCGCTCGGCGCCAACATCAAGAAGGCGATGGCCGGCATCACCGCCGATCTCCCCGTCGGCATCGAGCCGCGGCTGGTCGCAGACCAGTCGGTGACGGTCGACGAGGCGATCGCCGACTTCATGAGCTCGCTCTGGCAGGCGGTGGGGATCATCCTCGTGATCAGCTTCATCAGCCTCGGCGTGCGGCCGGGTCTGGTGGTGGCCCTCTCGATCCCGCTGACACTGGCCGTCGTCTTCGCGGTGATGAACGTCATCGGCATCGACATGCAGCGCATCTCGCTGGGCGCGCTGATCATCGCGCTCGCGCTCCTCGTCGACGACGCCATGACGACGACCGATGCGATGGTGACGCGCCTCGCCGCCGGCGACGAGAAGGCCAAGGCCGCGACCTTCGCCTTCGAGAAATATGCGGTCGCGATGTTCGCGGGCACGCTGGTGACGATCGCCGGCTTCGTGCCGATCGGCTTCGCCGCCAGCTCGGCCGGCGAATACACCTTCTCGCTCTTCGCCGTGGTGAGCATCGCGCTGGTCGTCTCCTGGTTCGTCGCCGTGATCTTCGCGCCCGTGCTCGGCATGGCGCTGCTCGTCGCGCCAAAATCCTCGGATCAGGCGGCCGGTCCCGGGCGGGTCGAGCAGGGCTTCCGGGCAATGCTCTCGGGGGC
>NCCO01000276.1 GCA_002279705.1 Allobosea sp. 12-68-7 | reverse complement strand
ATGAGGGCTGCAAGCTGCCCCGACGGAGGTTGCAGTCGATACTTGAATTCCGTAGCGTTCCGAGGCGATGACGAATGACCGGTTCGCCGCTGATCCCACCGATCCCGCCGATTTCGACGTCACGGTCGAGGCCTTGGACCGCGCGCAGCGCGCCCGCCTGATCCGCCGGACGAGGACCGGGCTCGGCGTCTCGCAGTCGGAGTTCGCCAGCCGCTTTTGCGTCCCGGTCGGTACGCTGCGCGACTGGGAGCAGGCCCGGGCGACCGCGCCGGACTTCGCCGTCGCCTATGTGCGCGTGATCGCGCAGCATCCGGAGATGGTGGCGAAGGCCGTCGCCTGAGGCGTCGCGGCCTTGAGTTTTGCGCGCCGATGCCCTTTATCGCGCACACCATGAGACGCGCGACCACTTGATGACGGGGCCTGCCATGACCAACGACGAGGTTCTCGCCGAGTTCCGCGAGGCGGGTGCGCTGCTCGAGGGGCATTTCATCCTGTCGTCGGGCCGGCGCAGCGGCGTCTTCCTGCAGAAGATGTTCGTCTTCCAGGATCCGGTGCGCACCGAGCGGCTGTGCAAGGCGCTGGCGGCCAAGATCGAGGCGCGCTTCGGCAAAATCGACTATGTCGTCTCGCCCGCGGTCGGCGGCATCGTGCCCGGCTACGAGACGGCCCGGCACCTGGGCGCCAAGGCGGTCTTCGTCGAGCGCGAGGGCGGCAGCTTCAGGCTGCGCCGCGGCTTCACCCTGCCGGCCGGCGCCCGCTGCATCATCATCGAGGACATCATCACCACCGGCCTCTCGCTGCGCGAATGCCGCGACTCGGTGATGAGCGAGCCCGGCACCATCCTCGGCGCCGCCTGCCTGATCGACCGCTCGGCCGGGCACGCCGAACTCGGCATGGAGCTGGTCAGCCTGATGGACTACGCCGTGCCCGACTATGCGCCCGACGCGCTGCCGCCGGAGCTCGCCGCGATTCCCGCGACCAAGCCGGGCAGCCGTGGCCTGAGCGTCTGAGCCCCATCCCGTTTGCCGGCTGCGGCGAGAGGTCACAGCAAGGGGCGAGCGGCCGCCGATGATTTTTTGCCGACCCGACATGGTTCGACCGTGTTTGCTTTTCATTTGAGATTTTTAACGCGATTTCAGACGGAGTGATTGCAATGGCCGCCGACCCGCGCATCGCGCTCTTCATCGATGGCGCCAATCTCTACGCGACCTCGAAGCAGCTCGGCTTCGACATGGACTACCGCCGGCTGCTGCGGGAATTCCAGGGCCGCGGCAACCTGATCCGCGCCTTCTATTTCACCACGCTGATCGAGAGCGAGGAGTATTCCTCGATCCGGCCGCTGGTCGACTGGCTCGACTACAACGGCTACCGCGTCATCACCAAGGCGGCCAAGGAGTTCACCGACGCGACCGGGCGCCGGCGGATCAAGGGCAATATGGACATCGAGCTGGCGATCGAGATGCTCGAACTCGCTGTTCATCTCGACCAGATCTACCTGTTCTCGGGCGATGGCGATTTCCGCCCGCTGGTCGAGGCGGTGCAGCGCAAGGGCGTCAAGGTCTCGGTCGTCTCGACCGTCTCGACCAGCCCGCCGATGGTCTCCGACGATCTGCGCCGGCAGTGCGACGAGTTCATCGACCTCGCCCAGCTGATGCAGAAGATCGGCCGTGACCCGGCCGAGCGCAACGCCCGCAGCGGCGCGGCGGGCGCTCCGGTCACACCCGGCAATCCCTCGCTGGAACGGCGCTACGGCATTCGCCAGGACGACCCCGCCGAGAGCTGAAGCCTCACGCACCGAAAGCCCCGGCCGGCTTGCGCCGCGGGGTTTTCGGGTCTTGACGCGTATCCGAGGGGATGCGCGGGACGATGGCGGCGTCGCAGTCGACGG
>NCCO01000133.1 GCA_002279705.1 Allobosea sp. 12-68-7 | reverse complement strand
CTCGGGCTTGAACGGCTTGGTGATCCAGCCCGTCGCGCCGGCGGCCTTGGCCTCCTGCTTGACGGCGTCGTCGGATTCGGTGGTCAGGAAGACGATGGGCGTGCCCATGAAGGCCGGCAGGGCGCGCAGGGCCTTGATCATTTGCATGCCATTCATCACCGGCATGTTGAGGTCGGTGATGACGAGTTCGAAGCTCTGCGCCTTGGCCTTGGCCAGCCCCTCCGCGCCGTCGCCGGCCTCGACGACATTGTGCCCGGCCGGTCCCAGCACCAGCTTGATCATCTGCCGGACGCTCGGCGAATCGTCGACGATGAGGATGTTGGCCATGGTCAGATCCCGGACAGTTCGGAAGGCATCGTGCCGGGCGGCGTCACGCCGGCCCGGTGGAAGGCGGAAGCGACGACGTCGCTGATGCTGGTGAGGGTGAAGGGCAGGTTGCGGGCGGCGCAGCTGCGGCTGGCGGCCAGGAGTGTTTGCACGAAGGTGATGTCGGCCTGCTCGACGCCGGCGCAGTCGATCTCGATCACGGACCCAGCCTCGAGAAGACCGGCCAGGGAGGCGGCCGTCGCCTTGGCGTGACGAAGCGTACAATCCGGCGGCAACACAAACCGGTAGGTTTTGAATTTATCGAGTGCAGTCACGATCTAGATCAAACTCAACGTCATTTCGATTTTCGCGCTTGATATATGATGATTAAGCGAAAAAAATTGCATCTTTCGATAAAATACGGTCTTTTTATTTTATGAGTTTGTAAGAATGAGCGTCTGTCCGGTCACTGGTGAGATTGTTGTCTTTGATCAAGCGCGGCATATCTGCTGGGGCGCGGGAAGCGGATGACGCGCCATTGGTCAGCGCCGACCATAATCTCAGTGACGACACTGGCCCTCTCAGGTGTGTCGAGCATCGCTCGCCCCGAGCCTTTGCAACAAGCTCCAAGATCCGCACGTCAGGACGTGATGTGCTCCCCGATTTGAGCCAGCTCGAGCTGGAATCGTCCGAGGTTAGGGCTGATCGCCTCTGGCTAAGGTTTACGATCGTTCGGCTTGTCGGGGCCGGCGTCAGTTGGTGATGGCCATGCAGCCATCCATGCGACCAGCGGGAAGGGTCCGTCTCAATCTCCCTCAACCACCCGATGCACGAGCCGCATGACGCAGTGCAGCCGAGTTTCTCCCCGTCCGGTTTGAATTTCGGCTTTGGGGTATAGCTGGCGCATCTCGCAAAGAGGAACTTCTCGATCTGCTTAATCAGCTGGGACGGTCGTCGCAACCTGGTGCATGACACTGCGAGGAAGTGCCGTATTCGTGTCACATCCGCCCGTCGTCGCCCCGCAAACAAGCCGTCGCTCTCGAACATCACGCAGCCGCCCTCTCGGGGCGGCGCGATCCATGCCAATGGAGCGCGCGGGACGAGGCCGACCGAGCCGGATTCGAGAAGCCAACGTAGGCCAGCGACGGCCTGGCCAAGCTCTTCGGGAGACCCCTCGGCGAGCACGGGACCGCCCCTGCGGGCCTCATGATTTTACTGCGAGGGAGGCTATTCGCCGACTTGCAGTCAAATTGTATGTCGTGCCTTCAATCTTGGCTCAAGCCGAACTAGGCGGCCTGCCGCCAAGTTCGCGGTATCGTGCCTTTCACGACGGAAGAGACGGGCACCGTCACGTCTGTCTGTCGTGCCCTTCCTTGATCCTCGCGCGAGGACGGAAATGGCGGAGAATGCGCCATTTTTGTATGTCGTGCCCTTGTTCGCGATAGCAAAGTCGACGCGGCCCGCAGGGTTTGCATCAACTTTGCGGTATCGTGCCTTCATTTTCCTAGGGCCAACCTAATGGAACCGGGCCGGAATGGCGCGATTCCAGGCCTCATCGCACGTTCTGTTTCGCCTCTATGAACTGCGATGACCGCCTGTCAGGGCGAAAAAATCCCGATAGAGTACGATGTCGTGATTGCACCCCTGCACCAGTAGGGGTGCAATCACTGATTTGGGGGTGCAGTAGGCTACCTCGCTCGGCGGGATGTGCCGTCGAGCGACGTTTTTATCGCTGATATCGTATCTGGATCGCGCCCGTAACGTGCCCTGGGGGTGCAGGGAGGGAGCCTGCCGATCACCGATGGCAATGGTCGACGTTGCATCGGCGCGTACCGACGAGCGGGCCTTTGGCGATGGTGCAGCCGAGATGGTTGGGCTCGACTTGCAAACGCTCAGATGCCCCGATGACCAACCAGATGACGAACCGGCTTGGGCTAGCGAAGAGCCCACCTTCCCCGATCTTCTCGGCAGATGATCGGCTTTGGCTCGCGACCACTGATGGTGCTGGAGGTCGGCGGCCAAGCGGCACGCACCGTTAGCGGGAACAGCCCGGAGCGCTTGGCGTAACTTTGCGGCTGCAGCCGGGGACGCGCACGAGCACGACCTATCTACACGTGCCCGCGCTGAGGGCTTCTCCTGACCGGGCTTCCTCGCCCCCAGGCACATGGCAGAAAGGCGCTCAACACCGTGATCGACGTGGCCTGCAGCCAGGGCATCTCGAGCCGTTCGGTCGACGATCTGGTCACAGTGACGCGGATGAGCGGCATCTTGACGAGCCAGGTCTCGCAGCTCCCGTTCGCCGCGTGATACTTCGTGCTTCGAACCCGCTGGAAGCGCCGCAACGGCGAGATCAACCGCCGGATCGAGTTTGTCGGCAACCTGGCTGCGCGGCTGTCGGGATCACCGGCGAAGCCGCCCACAATCAGACTCGCCAATGCGATCCTGTTCGAACAGGAGCAGTAAATAGGCCGCCCAAGGCGCCCACGCCATCACGCTGAAAGGCATCGCATCGCTCATCGGTGATCTTCTCAGCAATCTACCAGCCGTTGGCACCTGATCAGCCCGGCAAAACCCGCTTGGCGTCGCCCCCGCGAAGCGAAAGCGCCGGCTGGAACAAGATCAGCGAAAGCCAGAAAGCCGCCGATAGGTGGGGCGGACATCCGTACCGCTACAGCCACTTCATCGGCGGCGGGCGCACAAGTGTTCCACATTTTCAATGAAGCAACGCGACAATAGGCTTGCATAAAATCCAGAATCGATGCAGCCGCCCGCGGATTCTAAGCCTTTCGATTCGCAAAAAGTGAAAATGTGGAACACTGGCGATATTCCTGTTGACGATTGATGGGCATCGCCGATCCTACGCGTGAGCCGCCGAGAGTAATCGGCTTTCCAAAATGACCCGGTTCGAGAGACGGGACTGGCAATCCGTGCCAGCGCCCATGGTGGGACTGCGTCCTGAGCAACGAGGAGCGAGCTGCAGTGGTGTCGCGTCTGGAAAGGTTGGCTGACCAGAACCGTGCGCTGCATCAGCAGGCTTGTGCCTTGATCATCGCCGGCCAGGGCACCGCCATCGATACCCTCCCGATCCTGGGAGATCTGAAGGAGCTCTATCAGGACTGCCTCAGTGATCGATACGACCCGCGTTATGACTGTCACCATCAGCCGCTGTTTCGAGATGAACACGTTCGCGAGCTCGTCGACAGCTTGATCGCGGCACAGCTGGATGTCCTCCAGGGCGATGTCGGAATGCGGGCCTCGACTGCGATCATCGTGGCCGCTGAGAAAGCAATGGGGAAGCATGCCCGGCCGGCGCGCGAACGATCGCGCCATTCGGCCCGCCGCGACATCGCGCGAACCGCGCTCTGTCACGCCGTCATCACCGCTATGGACGCGACGTTGAATGCCATCATCGCGACACGGCTGTCGAAGGCCAAGGCCAGACACATCAATCGAGCGCGCCATCATGGCACGCCGTAAGTCTTTCCTGGAGCGCCTGCGCGTCGGATCCACGCGGGTTCTGATGGGGCTGGGAGACGGGCCTCTCACGTTTGGGGGTCGCAAGGCCCCCCCTGCTCTCATCAAAAAGGGCAAGCGTAAGACCAAGCCGAGCGAGCTGGACCAGCGATTGATCCTTCTGGACCAGATCGGCGAGCTGCCGGAACTGCTCGCTGACTGTCTGCCCGCCCTGGCGACACAGCACATCTTCACTGTGGTCGAAGCGAGCCGGTTGGCCGCCAAACTCGGTGTGACAATCTATCACCTGATCGCAGCCGGTGTCGTCATCGACGGGCTCTCAGGGGAAGATCTGGCCGAATACGTCGGCGCGGAGCTGAATTCTTTAACCCGCGAGAACGAGGTCACCCAGCCGCAACGCGTTCGGTCACCTGCCGAGATCAAAGCCCCGCCCGTTCACGAAGCGCGAGTTCCAGATCTCGATACAGCCGCTACTGCGGACGCTGGGCTCGGCAGCATCCTCGAGCTACTGCGCCGATCTTAGCAGTATCAACTCAGATCAGCCCAAAAATCCTCGAAAGCTAAAAAGAATTATCCACGGAGAATGACGATGAAGAACAAGCCGACTGCCCATGACAACATCAAGATCAGGGATTTCGATCTCGTGCCCGACGGCGGGATCGGGGGCGCTGTCTCTCCGATCGAGGTGCTCGCCGCCATGACCGGACCGCAGACGGACTTCTCGGCCTTCGACGAACTGATGAGGAGGTTCAGCGACGAGGATGCCTATGACCCGCGTCGCGACGATGGGACCTTTCCGCTGAGCCGTCTGGATGATGCGCTGCAGCTGATCATCTTTGGGTCCTACAAGGGTGGCGGCGGTAAGAGCACCGCCTGCATGGCTTTCATCGAGAGGCTCATGCGCGCCGGTCGCTATCCCGTGGTCATCGAGGCTGACCCTGTCCAGAAGGAGGTGGGGGAGACCTTCAAGAACGACAAAAAGCTTCGCGTGCTCGAACTCCCGCTTGCTAACCGCGAGGGGATGGAGAAATTGGCGATGATCATGGCGCGGCGTCTGCCCCTGGTGGTCGTGAACGCGCCCGGAGGCCTGACCGAACCGTTCGAGCGGTTTGGTGGTGCGCTCCGCCTCGCCCTGAAGACCTATGAATATCGCTTCACCATGTTCTGGCTTCTCAACAGCCAGGATCAGGTCGTCGAGAGCTTGAACGCTTTTTGGGAGGCGATGCCGAGCGCCTCCGTGCACCCCATCGTCAATCTGAAGGAATCCGAGAACCATAAGCTGAGCGACTTTCGCGACTACATCGACCATGAGATCCGCAAGCGGGTCGAGAAGCAGGGCCGCACGCTGGTCATGCCTTTCGGCCCGATGGCCATCATGAACCAGATGGCGAAGCGCCACATCCCGTTTGGCACGCTCTGCCATGACGATGCGTACGACATCCTGGCCAAGGCTGAATTGCACACCTGGTTGACCAGCATGTGGAAGGAGTTTGACCGCGTCATCGACTTCGAGGCTCGCGTCTCGTGATTGAGTTGGACGAGGCCACGCGCCAGGCCATCACGGACCTGCTGAACCGCATCCGAACGGCCGATGCGAAGCCTGACCCGGCCGAGCGTGTCGTGCTCCTCGCGAACGCCGTAGGGATTGCGCCGAATGACCCTGTCTTTCGCGTTTTCCTCCTCCACGTCGCCACAGCATCAGCAGCACACGATGCGACAGCGGCCCTGGCCGCGGCGGCCGCGACGCTGGAGAGGCGGGCAAGGAAACTCTCGGAGCAGAGCGAACGGACGCGCTACGGCCTGGAACCGACGGCGCTGCTGCGCAAGTATAGGTGGATCTTGGCGGGTCTTGCTGCGGCCTGCCTTTTCGTCGGTGTTACGCTCGGCGCGGTCGGCAGCCCCTGGCTTGCCGCGAGCGGTCGAGCGCATCCCGGGGTCCCGGACACCACCTCTCTGGAGCGCAGCGGGCAGGTCCTCCCCCTAGGAGACCGAAAGGTGATCCTGCCGCTCCTCCAGCACGGCGAAGCCGCCCGTCTTCCGGACTGCGCTGGCGCCGTATGGAGCGAGCGCGACGGGCTCTGCCTGCACAAAGCAGGGTCCGGCCCCAGGGCGGACCGGGTTGTGGGCTGGCGAACCCAGCCCTGAGCGATGCCTCGGCGCCTCCCGATCTATGCTGCCCAGACCGACCTTCGTCGCTGGCAGATCAACGTCGATGCCATCTGCCAGTCCTCTCGCGGCGAGCGGCGGGAACACTTCGGTCGGATCGCCAAGCGTCTTCAATTGACCGATGATGCCCTGATCGCCCTCGTGAAGATCACGACCCGACTGCAGCGTCGACAGGGACCCAGAGCATATGGCCCCCAACGCAACGCGCTCGTCATCTTCCCCTACGACGACGGGGTGAATCTGACGTTCAAGTCGTCGTTCGGATCCAAATGTAGCTTCGATGGGGAGGCTTTGGGGTGGATGCTCCCGATCGACACCGATGGCGCAGCCACGAGGATGATGGCCCGCCTCCTCAACATCTTCGATCTACTCGTGGTGGAAGACGGCCCACGCAGTGCCTTTGTCTATTGGTAGGCTGCGGTTCCGCGTCCAAGGGCTTTATCCGCGTGCGTGGACGTTTCCGACGCCCTCTTCCCACAAATCCCTGTTCCGGAAGATGGAAGGCGGGCGACGATTCAGCAAGCTTTCCGAGAACCGCATTATCACCGTTTGACAAGCATCACGTCGTCCGGGGGCAGCGGGTATGTAATGCTCTAGCCTCGTATTGAGGAAAATAACGGTCTCGCAAAAATCGGCCGACCGGTAGAGCCTGATCAAGATCTCCATGACACGCCGTCGACGAAGTTCTCCGTTGGCTGGCGCGCATGCAAGAACGCCTCAACCATAGGCCGGTTCTCGTCGGTGTAGCCGGAGATCCCCGCTTCGTCTTCAACGACCGGCTTGAGAAACTGCTCGGTATTCTGCTTCTCGACGAGATATTCTACGCTCTCGCCAAATTGACGGCCGTCCTCAAGAGCTGGCGCCAGCACTACAACACTAGGCGCCCGCATGCCTCGCTCGGCTACAAGCTACCGGCGCCGGCTACTATCATGCCGCCGTCAAACGTGGCTGTGAATCCGACCATGCATTAGATCGAAGCTGAACCACTCCATCGGGGCAGGCCAACATCGTGGGCCCGGTGTCGCCCGCGCTCATCGCGCCGCGTTGAGACCGATGATGGCGCCCGCGAGGCTGTCGCCGCTGTCGAACGCCGCTTCCACCCGCGGCCCGATGCACCAATCGCCGCAGGCGCCCAGACGTGCGGATGGGTCCCAGAAGAACGTCTCTCCCGCCGGCTGCTCGACCAGGGCATAGCGCCAGCGATGCACCGCACTGAAGCTCGGGTCAGCCGTTTCGCCGGTGAGCTCACGAAAGCGGGCCTGCAGTGCGGCGGCCGCCCACTCCGGCGTCGCTTCCAGATGTTCGCGCGACCAGGCCGGCGTGGCGTGAACGACGATGGCGTCGCCGCTGGCGTCGCGGCCGGGCTTGGAGCTGTCGCGGGCGATCCAGGCGATCGTCGAGTCGTCTGGGCGAAGCCGGCCTTCCGAGAGTGTGGTACGCGCTGGGAAGCCGAGCATCAGCGCCCAGCAGGGCGCGTAGGTCGCGCGCGCCGCACCGTCCCAGGTGCAGCCGGCCGATATCAGCAGGGGTACGGCTTGCGGCGCTGGCACCGCGACGACGATGCCGGAGAACGCGCCGTTGCCGTCCGTCGCGACAAGCCCTTCGGTCGTCGAGACGCTCCACCCGTGGGTTCCCCGTGTCAGGGACGACACCGTGATGTCGGTCACGATCGTCGCTTGCGGGGCCAGGACGCGGGCCGGTGCGCTCATGCCGGGCACGCCGACATGATCCTCGCCCCAACGGGCGACCAGCCCGCCCGCCATCAGGTTCTCGACGAGGGCAACAAATCGCGGACTGCGAGCGGTGAAATACTGCGCCCCATGATCGAACCGAAAGCCGCCGGCCCGACGGGTCGCCATGCGCCCACCGAGGCCGCGGCTCTTGTCGAACACGGTCACCGATCTACCGGCGTCGCTCAGCCGGCGTGCGGCGGCAAGCCCAGCCATTCCGGCGCCGATGACGGCCCAATGCTCACTCACTGATCGATTCTCCAGCCTCTAACGCCTACGGATGACGTAGCTGGGCGGATCAGAGCAGCTGGTCAGACGAAGGCGCTGGGCATCGCAGGGAGGCCGCGCCCTATCCTTCATCGGCCTCGGCGGGAGCTTCGCGGTGATCGGCCGAACGCGCTGTTTGCAGCCTCGCTTCGTGAGTAGTCGTTTTGGTTAAGGTGGCGCTCGCCGGCTCACTTGGCAGAGGCGTGACAGGCTATCGCGCCAAGCTTGTTTTCCATAGCGAGAAGGCATTGGCCTCATGTGCGACGAATGGTTCAACTGGGCCGCCAAGACCGGCTAATTCATTGACTTCAAGGGTTCATGGATATTCTGCGGATCAGCGATTTGCGCATCGGCTTCACGATTCACGGGCTTGCTCGCGACGTCGTGAAGGGCGTTAGCCTGCGCGTTCCCGCGGGCAAGACAGTCGCGCTCGTCGGCGAATCCGGCTCCGGCAAGTCGGTGATCTCGCAGGCCATCATGGGGCTGCTGCCGCGCGCCGGCGCCGTCACCGGCGGCGAGATCCTGTTCCGCGACCCCGAGAAACCCGGCTCGTCGATCGACATCGCCGGCCTGCCGGCCGAGGGCAAGGAGATCCGCGCCCTGCGCGGCGGCCGCATCGGCATGATCTTCCAGGAGCCGATGTCCTCGCTCTCGCCGGTGCACACGATCGGCAACCAGATCGAGGAGGCGCTGCTGCTGCATCGGCCGATGCCGAAGGGCGAGGCGCGCGGCCTGATCGAGACCATGCTC
>NCCO01000132.1:8632-19115 GCA_002279705.1 Allobosea sp. 12-68-7 | reverse complement strand
CGCTTTTCGCCGACATGTTACCGGGCTTCACCGCGATCGAGGGCATCGGCGTCGATGTCGACGACAGCCGGGGCGGGCGCAAGCGCTTCGGCAACCTGATCCTCACCCGCTACCGCGTCGCGCAGGCCCTGCGCCATCTCCTGCCCTGGGAGGCGGCGGCGACGCGCAACATGCCGCGTGTGCTGGTCGAGGCGGTCGCCGAGACGCCACTGGGGCCGGTGCGGCTGATGACGACGCATCTGGAGTACTCGTCGCCGGTGCTGCGGGCGGCCCAGGTCGAAGGCATCCGAGAGGCGCACCGCATGGCCGCGTCGCGCGCCCGCACGCCGCGCGCTCAGGGGCCGCACACCTATGCGCCGACGCCCAACACGGCGAGCGCGGTCCTGACCGGCGATTTCAACATGCGGCCGGACGATTCCGCCTTGGCGCGGCTGATGGCGCCCTTCGACGACGGCACGCCGCCGCTGCGCGATCTCTGGCCGGAACTGATGGGGGATGCGCCACCGCCGCCGACGGCCTTCATCGTCGACCAGACCTACGGACCGCCCGGCTGTCTCGACTATGTGCTGGCGACCTCCGATCTCGCAGCCCGCGCCCGCCGGATCGTTTGCGATGTCGACACGCGCGCCTCCGACCATCAGCCGATTCTGGTCGAGTTTGATGGCGGCTGACGGCGGGACCGGGAGAGGGCGGTGACGATCACGCGGCGCGATCTCGATCGTCTGAACGGCATCCTCGCCAAGGCGGCACGGCGCGAGATCATGCCGCGCTTCCGCAAGCTCGCCGCCGGCGACGTGCGCGAGAAGGCGGCGTCGGGCGATCTCGTGACGGAGGCCGACGAGGCGGCCGAGCGTTTCATCTTCGCCGAGCTCGAGCGGGCCTTCCCGGGCGCGCTGCTCGTCGGCGAGGAGGCTGCGACGCGCGACCTGCCGCTCTTTGCGGTCATGGCCGCTGCCATGGTCAGGGGCGAGAGCGCAGCCGCGGTGATCCACGACCCCGTCCTGAACGACAGCGCGCTCGCTTTGCGGGGCGAGGGGGCGTGGCTGAAGGGCTCCACCGGGAAGTCCCGCGATTTGCGCGTTGGCAGGCCGGTGGCCGTGGCGGCGATGAACGGCATGGCGAGCTGGCAGTGTTTCCCCGAGCCGCTGCGCACGGCCCTCCCGGCTCGCTTCCCCGCCTTCGCCAGCGTGGCGTCGCTGCGCTGCTGCGGCCAGGAATACCGCCTCGCTGCTGCGGGGCGCTGTGACTTCCTGCTCTATGGCGGCCTGAACCCCTGGGACCACGCGCCCGGCGTGCTGCTGTTCAGCGAGGCCGGCGGCCATGCCCGCATGCTCGACGGCGGCCATTATCGTCCGGGCTACCCGTCGACGGGGCTGCTCTGCGCGCCCGACGCCGAAAGCTGGCTTCGGATCCGCGACCGTCTTACGGGCCAGCAAACTGAGCCGGCAGGATGACGGGCCGTCCATCCGCACGGCTGGCGAGGCTCACGCAGGTCTGGAAGCCTTGACCCAGGGACGTGCCGAATCGAAGGCCGGCGACGCCGGTTCAGTACACATCGGCCTGGTAGCGGCCGGCTTTCTTCAGTCCCGCGAGATAGGCCTGGGCCGCCTCGGCGGAGCGCCCGCCATGGGCGGCCACGATGTCGACCAGCGCCAGCTCGACGTCCCTGGCCATGCGCTTCGCGTCGCCGCAGACATAGAAGTGGGCGCCCTGTTCCAGCCAGGCGAAGAGCTCGGCGCCGCGCTCGCGCAGGCGGTCCTGCACATAGATCTTCTCGTTGCCGTCGCGCGACCAGGCGAGGGTGAGGTTGGTCAGCAGGCCCTCCTCCTTCATCGCGGTCAGTTCGTCCTCGTAGAAGAAGTCGCTGGCGCGGCGCTGATGGCCGAAGAAGAGCCAGTTGCGGCCCGGCGCCTTCGTCGTCCGCCGGTCGTGCAGGAAGGCGCGGAAGGGCGCGATGCCGGTTCCCGGCCCGCACATGATGATCGGCGTATCCGGGTTGGCCGGCAGGCCGAAGCCATGCGCGCGCTGCACATAGACCGGAACTGCCTCGCCGGGCTCGACGCGTTCGGCGAGGAAGGTCGAGGCCACGCCCCAGCGCGGGCGTGTGCCGATGTGGTAGCGCACGGCGTCGACCGTCAGCGAGACGCGGCCCGGCGTGGCGTTGTGGGAGGAGGAGATCGAGTAGAGCCGCGGCTGCAGCGGATCGAGCGCCTCGACGAAGGCTTCCGGCGAGAGCCTGGCCTGGGTGAATTTGTGCAGCGTGCCGAGCACGTCGAGCCGGTCGAGATCGCCGTCGGGGTCCTCGCCCGCCGCCAGCCGCCTCGCCTTGGCGCGGGTCTCGCCGCCGGTGACATAGGAGATGAGCTGGAACAGCGCGTCGGGGGCGGGACCGAGCGCACGCTGCGTGACCAGCGCCTCCCGCAACGGGACGCCGCCGACATCGGCATCGGGCCGCGCACCCAGAAGAGCGACGACGGCGTCCGCCAACCGCGGATCGTTCCGGGCGACGACGCCGAAAGCATCCCCCACGACATAGTCGAGCCCGCAGGCGGAGAGATCGAACTCGACATGCCAAGTCTCCTTCTGCGAGCCCTCGCCATTGATCTTGCGGCGGGACAGGAAGGTGGCGAGTGCCGGGTTCTCGCGGCAGCGGCCGAGAGGGCCGAGCGTCGCGGGCGCAGACGGGGACGCTGGCGCGGCAGGAGCGGCCGCTCCGCCCTCATCCATCAGCGTCTTGAGCTGGCGCAGCGTATCCTTGCCGCCGGGCGCGCAGAGATTGAGCCGCGCCTCGGCCCCCGAGGCGATCGCGGCCGAATAGGTCTCGCAGACATAGCCGCACTGGCCGCAGTCCTGTTGCGCCATCGCCGCGAACAGCCGGCGGGGAAGCGGCTTGCCCTCCGCGAGTTGCATGCGCTCGGTGATCGCGAGCGAGGGGTCGTGCCAGGGGGCATCGTCATCGGCCTCGGCCATGACAGCGGCGTTCTCGGTCGGGGAGAGCGCGGTCACGCCGGCATTGTCGAGCGAGAGCAGCCCGGCGAAGAAGCCGTTGAGCCAGGAGCGCTGCGCCTCGCTGAAGGGTGCCGTCTCCGGCAGGACCTGGACGATGGGGTTGGCCGTCTGGATGGTCATCGAAGCGCTCCAATCGATGAAGGGCGCGTATCGATCAGGCGCTCGTGTCGCTCAGCCCTCATCCTGAGGAGCGCCACGGGCGCGTCTCGAAGGATGCTTCGGATGGTTCCGGATCCTCCTGGAGCATCCTTCGAGACGCGCTCCTGCAGAGCGCTCCTCAGAATGAGGGCTTGGGAGTGGCGATGCCCGCTCACGCCGCGTCTCCCGTCTGCGCGACGAGGGCCTGCAGCGCGGCGATCTCGTGGCGGCGGGCGAAGGCGACGAAACTTTCGTCGGGCGCGGCGCGGTGCGTCTGCCAGGTACGCAGGATCGCCTCGACCAGAGCCGGCGCCTCCTCCGCCTTCACATTCGTGCGGAACTCGCGGCCTATGCCGCCCTCGATGCCGAAGCCGCCGCCGACGAAGACATGATAGCCGGGCACGGTGTCACCGTCCTCGCCGACCGGGACCTTGGCGCCGATCAGGCCGAGATCGCCGATATAGTGCTGCGCGCAGGAGTTGTGGCAGCCGGTGAGGTGGATGTTCACCGGCTGGTCGAGCGTGAGCCGCGGCTCGCAATGCGCCGCGATCGCGAGCGCGTCCTCCTTGGTGTAGGCGCCGGCGAATTTGCAGCCGGTGGCACCGGTGCAGGCGATCAGCCCGGCGCGCAGCGCCGAGGTCTCGGCCGAGAGCCCGGCCGCCTGGAGATGCGCCAGCACGTCCTGGATCTTCTCATCCGGCACGCCGGAAATCAGCAGGTTCTGCCAGACGGTCAGGCGGATGTCGCCGTCGCCGCATTGGCGCGCGAGGGCGGCGATGACCCGCATCTGCGCGACGGTGAGCTTGCCGACGGGGAGCGCCACGCCGACCCAGTTGAGGCCCGGTTGGAGCTGACGGTGCACGCCGACATGGGCGAGCCGGTCATAGACCGGGCGCGGCGCCACGAAGGCGGTCTCGACCCGGATCAGGCGGCGGCCCAGCCTCTCCTCGACGGCGGCGAGGAAACGCTCGAAGCCCCAGGCGTCGAGCACATGTTTCAGCCGCGAGCGGTTGCGGTCCGTGCGGTCGCCGTTGGCGATGAAGACGCGCAGGATCGCATCCGAGACGGCGATCGCATCCGCGGGCGCGACGACGACGCCGGTGTCGCGGGCGAGATCCTTGTGGCCGGTGATGCCGCCCAGCGCGAGGCGATACCAGATGCCGGGCGCCACGGGCTGCCCTTCGAAACTGGCGCCTTCCAGCACCTCGATCGCCTGGAAGCCGATGTCGTTGGTGTCCTCCAGCGTCGCGATCGAGCCCGCCCCGTCGAAGGCGACGTTGAATTTGCGCGGCAGGCCGTAGAGCGAGCGGTCGTTCAGGATGTGGTGGTGCCAGGCCCGGGCATGGGGCCGCGTGTCGAGCAGTTCGAGCGGGTCGATGCCGGCGGTGGCCGAGCCGGTGACGTTGCGGATGTTGTCGGCGCCGGAGCCCTTCGCGGTGAGGCCGAGATCGACCAGCCCTTCGAGGAAGGCCGGCCCGTTCTCGGCCGTGATCTCGCGGACCTGGAGATTGGCGCGGGTTGTGACATGGCTGTAGCCGCCACCCAGGCGCTCGGCGAGATCGGCGACGCCCTCGAACTGCCAGGAGGTCAGGATGCCATTGGGGATGCGCAGGCGGCACATGTAGCTGTTCTGCGCGGGCGCCACATAGAACAGCCCGTGATAGCGCCAGCGGAAATTGTCGTCCGGCTTGGGATAGAGGCCGGCCCCCGCCTGCTGCTTGAAGCGGGCATAGGCGTCGAAGGGATGCTCGGCCGCCTTCCACTTTTCCTGGTCGACGAGTTTGCCGCCGGCCGCGACCTGCCGCGCCTGCGCTTCCAGATGCTCGCGATCGGGGCCCGATGGCGCGGCCGTCGGCGTCGCTTTGCCGCCGAGCGGGCCGAGGCCCCGCGCCGTGCGGGCGGACTGCATGCCGCTCATGAAGCCTTCGAGGTAGCGCTTCTGCTCGGGGGTGAAGTCGTCGCTCATGTCATTCGTTTCCCTCAGCCCTCATCCTGAGGAGCGGGCGAAAGCCCGCGTCTCGAAGGATGCTCCAGTGCCCTCTGGATCATCCTTCGAGACGCCGCTAAGTTTATCCTTGGGCCGGCCAGAGGCCGGACCCGAGGGCGGCTCCTCAGGATGAGGGCTGGAGGAGGCGATGCGTTCAAGCCGCCTCGACGAAGCGGTGGCGCTCGTAGAGGAATTTCAGCACCGCCTCGCGGGCGGCGATGTAGGTGCGGTCGGAGACCAGATCGAGCCGCTTGCGCGGGCGGGCGAGCCGGACGTCGAGCACCTCGCCGATGCGGGCGGAGGGACCGTTGGTCATCATCACGATGCGATCCGAGAGCAGCACCGCCTCGTCGACGTCATGGGTGATCATGATCATCGTGTTCCCGAGGGTGGCGTGGATCTGCATGATCGAATCCTGCAGATGGGCGCGGGTCAGGGCGTCGAGCGCGCCGAACGGCTCGTCGAGCAGCAGGATCTTGGGCTCCATCGACAGGCCGCGTGCGATGCCGACGCGCTGTTTCATGCCGCCGGAGATCTCGGCCGGGCGCTTGTCCTTCGCGTGCCCCATCTGCACGAGGTCGAGATTGTGCATGATCCAGTCATGCCGCTCGGCCTTCGACTTGCGGCCGCCGAAGACCTTGTTCACGGCGAGCGCGACATTGTCGTAGACGGTCAGCCAGGGCAGCAGCGAGTGGTTCTGGAACACCACGGCTCGCTCGGGGCCGGGATCGCGGACCTCACGGCCTTCGAGCAGGACCGCGCCGCTCGTGATCGGCGTCAGCCCGGCGATGATGTTGAGCAGGGTCGACTTGCCGCAGCCGGAATGGCCGATCACCGAGACATATTCGCCCCTCTCGATGTCGAGGCTGATGTCCTTGAGCACGGGGGTCGAGGTCGCGCCGCGCTGGAAGGTTTTGTCGACATGGTCGATCTTGAGATAGCTCATGCTCGCCTCCTCAGTGGGTCAGGGTGCCGCGGGTGACGATGCTGCCGGTGAGCGCGACCAGCCGGTCGAGGACGAAGCCGACCACGCCGATGTAGATCAGCGCCACGATGATGTCGGAGAGGCGCGAGGAGTTCCACGCGTCCCAGATGAAGAAGCCGATGCCGACGCCGCCGGTCAGCATCTCGGCAGCGACGATGGCGAGCCAGGACAGGCCGACGCCGATGCGAAGCCCGGTGAAGATGTAAGGCGCCGCCGAGGGCACCATGATCTTGAAGAAGAACTCGACCTGGTTCAGCCGCAGCACCTGCGCGACATTGCGGTAGTCCTGCGGGATGTTGCGGATGCCCACTGCGGTGTTGATGATCACCGGCCAGATCGCCGTGATGAAGATCACGAAGATCGCCGAGGGCTGGCTGTCGCGGAACGCCGCCAGCGACAGCGGCAGCCAGGCCAGCGGCGGCACTGTCCGCAGCACCTGGAAGATCGGGTCGAGCCCGCGCATCGCCCAGACCGACTGGCCGACGAGCGCACCCAGCAGCACGCCGACGATCGCCGCGAGGCTGAAGCCGATGGCGACGCGCTGGAGCGAGACCAGGATTCGCCAGCCCAGCCCGATGTCCTGCGAGCCGGCCCAGTAGAACGGCTCGACGATCAGATCCTTCGCCTCCTCCCAGATCTTGGTCGGCGGCGGCAGGGAGGATTGCGGTCCGGCCGCCGCGATCTGCCAGAACAGCGCGATCAGTGCGACCGTCACCAGCGGCGGCAGCACATTGACGAGGATCGTCCTGAGCCAGGGCAGCAGCCTGGACGAGATCGGCTTGCGGGGCGGCGCCGGCAGCGGCACCACGCCGGGCTTGGCACCGGGCAGGGCGACAACCGTCGCGCCCGTCTCCACTTCCTTCAGGACGGCCCGACCCATCAGATTCTCCTCTGGTTGTCGCATCGCAGGGACTTCATGCCGCGACCGTGGCGCGCGCCTGCGCGCCGATGCGGCGGATTTCGGGGAGGCAGGAGCCGCAATTGGTTCCCGCCTTGAGCTGCTGGCCGATTTCTTCTGGGCTGGTCGCGCCGCCCACGAAGGCGGCCCGGATCGCCATCAGCCCGACGCCGAAACAGGCGCAGACGGTCGGGCCGGGGTCGGCCGCGCCGTCGAGGCTGCGGCCGGCCAGCAGAGCCAGCCGGTTCTCCGGCAGCGCCGCATGATCCGCAAAGGCCCGCTTGACCGTGTCCCAGAGTGGCAGTCGGCCGAAGGGGGCCAGGAAGAGCGCCGCGACCAGTTGGCCCTCGCGCAGGACGGCGCAGCGATAGGCGCCGCCATCGAGATCGACCATCTCGGTCAGGCCGTCCTCGCCGAAGGCGTCGCGCATCGCCGCCATCAGTGCGACGGGTCCCGCGTCGGTCGCAAACAGCTGGCCCTGCCCGCCCGCGACGGCGAGCTTCGCCCACCAGCTCCCCTCCGGAAGGGCAAAGCGGTCGCGCGACAGCACGAAGCCCTGCGATGCGTAGGCGACGGGCGCGATCGAAGACGGCGTCGCCTTCATCTCGGGCTGGCCGGAGAAGGGGTCGCAGTCCGCCTGGACGGCGGCGCCGATGCGGGCCTGGGAGGCCGTCTCGGCGGACCAGTGGATCGGCGCGAACAGCGAACCCGCCTGGACGCCAACGTCGAGCGCGACCTTGAGCACGACGGTGCCGAAGGCGTTGCCGATGCGGGCAAAGCCACCGTCCGACAGGCCAATGCGCGCCGCATCCGCCGGATTCAGCTGGACGGTCGGCTCGGCGATATGGGCGCCGAGGCGCGGGCTGAGGCCGCTGCGCGTCATCGTGTGCCAGTGATCGCGGACACGGCCGGTGTTCAGCAGCATCGGGAAGGCGTCGCTCGTGGCGTGCGCCAGCGCCGGGAGGGCGAGCGGCACCATCCGGGCGCGGCCATCGGCGGTGAAGAATCCGCCTTGCGCGAACAGGCGCGACGTGCCGCGCGGCCGGCCGGCCGACACCGGCCATTGCACCGGCTCCAGCGCGTCGTAGTCGCGCTTCGACAGGCCGGCATGGGCGCCGATGTCGAAATCGCGGGAGCCGTCGTTCTCGAAGGCCGAGAGCGCGGCATGCTCGGCATAGATGTCCTCAGGGCCGGCATAGGCGAAGGCGTCGCCGAAGCCGAGGCGCCGGGCGACCTCGCAGAGGATCCACCAGTCCGGCTTGACCTCGCCGGGCAGCGGCAGAAAGGTGCGCTGGCGCGAGATGCGACGCTCCGAATTGGTGACGGTGCCGTCCTTCTCGCCCCAGGCCGCCGCCGGCAGGATGAAATGCGGCTTGGCCGAGAGCGTGTCGTTGGAGAGCACATTCTCCGAGACGATGAAGAGGTCGAGACGGCCGAGCGCGGCCCGCACCTGGTCGGCCCGCGGCAGCGAGACGGCCGGGTTCGTCGCCATCACCCACAGCGCACGGATGCGCCGGGCCTCGACCGCCTCCATCATCGCGACGGCCTTCAGCCCCTCGGCCCGCGCCATGTTCGGCGCGCCCCAGAAGCGCTGGACGCGGTCGATCTCCGCCGGGGAATAGCCCATATGGGCCGCCAGCATGTTGGCGAGCCCGCCGACCTCGCGCCCGCCCATGGCGTTGGGTTGGCCGGTCAGCGAGAAGGGCCCGCAGCCCGGCTGGCCGATGCGGCCCGTCGCCAGATGGCAATGCAGGATCGCGGCGACCTTGTCGGTGCCCTGGGCCGACTGGTTGACGCCCTGGCTCCAGGCTGTGACGACGGCGGGCGTCGCGCCCCAGAGCTCGTAGAAGCCGGCTACGACGGCCGGCGTCAGCCCCGTCCGGTCGGCGACGCTGGCGATGCTCGGTGCGATCTGGCGCGCATTCTCCAGCGCCGCCTCATAGCCCGAGACATGGTCGGCGAGATAGCGGGCGTCCGTCAGCCCGTTCGCTGCCAAATGCACCAGCAGGCCGGCAAACAGCACGGCGTCCGAACCCGGCTTGATCGCGAGCACCATGTCGGCGCCTTCGGCGGTCGCCGTGATGCGCGGGTCGATGACGACGACTCGGGCCCCGCGCTCCGCCCGGTTCCACTGCATGCGCTGGAACAGCACCGGATGGCACCAGGCAGTGTTGGACCCGACGAGCACGATCAGGTCGGCGCCGTCGAGATCCTCGTACCGGCCCGGAACCGTGTCCGAGCCGAACACGCGCTTGTGGCCTGCGACCGTCGAGGACATGCAGAGCCGCGAGTTCGTGTCGACATGCGGGGAGCCGATGAAGCCCTTCATCAGCTTGTTGGCGACGTAATAGTCCTCGGTCAGGAGCTGACCCGAGAGATAGAAGGCGACCGCCTCGGGACCGTCGCGCGCGATGATCGCCCGCAGGCCGTCGGTCACGGCATCGAGCGCATCGTCCCAGCCGACGCGGTCATAGCCGCCGGCCGCGTTGCGGCGCAGCGGATGCACCACGCGCGAGCCCAGGCCGAGCGTTTCGCCCAGCGCCGCGCCCTTGGAGCAAAGCCGGCCGAGATTGGCGGGATGGGACGGGTCGCCCGCGATCGTCGCGNNGCGCCGCCCCGGCCGTCGGGCGTCGCGAGCACGCCGCAACCGACGCCGCAATAGGGGCAGGCGGTGCGGACCGCGCGCCCGGCCGGGCCGGCTTCGGGACGGGGCGCCGCGCCGCTCATCTCAGGCCGCCCTCGCGGTGCAATAGTGCTCGCCGAAGGGCAGATCGGCGCGGATCGCGGAAATGTCCTGTCCCGAGCGGATCAGGCCGAGATAAAACAGCGCGCCCTGCGTATCGCCGACGAGAACGCAGCCTGCGAGACGGCCTTCGCGCAGGACGAATTTGCGGTAGAGGCCGGCATTGCGGTCGCGCAGCACCACCGTCTCGGTGCCCTCCGCCGCCTCGAAGGCGCCCGCCGAGAACACGCCGACGCCGCTGACCTTGAGGTTGGTCGCCAGCAGCGAGCCCTCATAGGCGGCAGACTTGCCAGCGAGCCGCATGGCGAGCACGCGCGCCTGCTCATGGGCGGGCTCGACCAGCCCGTAGACGCTGCCGCGATGCTCGGCGCATTCGCCGATCGCGAAGATGCTGTCATCGTCGGTCGTCAGCCCGTCATCCACGAGAACGCCGCGGTTGACGGCGAGGCCGGCGGCCCTGGCGAGATCGGCATTCGGCCGCACGCCGATGGCGACGACGACCAGATCGGCGGGGACGACCGTGCCGTCCTGCAAGGCGACGCCCTCGACCTTGTCGGTGCCGACGAAGCCGGTGCTGGCGGCACCGAGCCTGACCGCGATGCCGCGCGCCGTGATCGCTTCCGCCAGCAGGGCCGCGCCCTCGGCATCGAGCTGGCGCTCCATCAGCCGGTCGACCAGGTGCAGCAGCATCACCTGTCCACCGGCTTTGGATAGGCCGTAGGC
>NCCO01000132.1:0-8506 GCA_002279705.1 Allobosea sp. 12-68-7 | reverse complement strand
GGCTTCACCGGGGTCGAGCCCGTCGCCAGAACGAGCTTGCCGTAAGGCAGCGTCAGGCCATCTTCCAGCGTCACGGTCCTGGCCGCCCGGTCGATCGACGCGACCGCGCGGCCATAGAGCGTCGAGACGCCGCGCGCCTGCCACCAGGCGGCCGGCTTCAGCTCGATCTCGCGCTCCGCGATCTCCCCGGCCAGCAGGGGCGAAAGCAGCACCCGGTTATAGGCCAGGCGGCCCTCGGCCCCGATCACCGCAATGGCATGGCGGCCGAGCGCGCGCTGGCCGAGTTCCTCGACCAGCCGCGTCGCCGCCATGCCCTTCCCGACGATGATCAGGGGCTCTGCCATCGATCAGGCACCAGCCGTCATTGCGAGCGAAGCGAAGCAATCCAGACGACGGGGCGCCACGCTCTCCTGGATTGCTTCGTCGCTGCGCTCCTCGCAATGACGAGCAGCGCTTGCGCGATGGGTGGGGACATTCGTCATCACGCCACCCGCTTGATCTTCAGCGTCTTGAGGTAGTCCATCGGCGCCGCCGGATCGAACTTCACGCCGTCGAAGAAGGTCTCGATGCCGCGGGAATCGCCCGTCGGGGCGCCGGCGACCCCGAGCGTCTTGGCGGCCTCGCGCCAGAGATCGGCGCGGTTGGTCTTGTCGACGAGGGCCTTGATGTCGATCGTCGGCTCGAACTTGCCCCAGCGGATGTTCTCGGTGACGAACCAGGTGTCGAGGCTCTTCCAGGGGTAGGAGGTCGAGCCACCTTCGCCCCAGAACTTCATCTGAAGATTGGTGCCCTTCACCTCGCGGCCATTGCCGTAATTGATGTCGCCGAGCAGGCGCTTGTTGATGTCGTTCACCGGGACGTTGAACCATTGCCGCCGGCCGACGATTTCCGAGAGCTCCTGGCGGTTCTCGCGCTTGTCGGCCCATTGCTGGGCCTCCATCACGGCCATCAGGATGGCCTGCGTCGCCTTCGGATTGGCATCGACGAAATCGGCCCGCATGCCCAGGATCTTCTCGGGATGCCGCGCCCAGAGTTCGCCGGTGGTGAGTGCCGTGTAGCCGATGTTCTGGTTGACGAGCTGCTCGTTCCAGGGCTCGCCGACACAGAAGCAGTCCATCGTGCCGACCTTCATGTTCGCCACCATCTGCGGCGGCGGCACGACGATGACCTTGATGTCGGTGTCGGGGTCGATGCCGCCGGCCGCGAGCCAGTAGCGGATCCAGAGGTCGTGGGTGCCGCCCGGGAAGGTCATGGCGGCGGTGAGTTCCTTGCCGGCCGCCTTCTTGCGTTCGAAGGCGAGCTTCAGCGGCGCGGCATCCTTCTGGACGTTGAGGTCCTTGTATTCGTTGGACACCGAGATGCCCTGGCCGTCCTCGTTGAGGTTCAAAAGCGTGTACATCGGCAAGGGCTGCCCGTTCTGCATGACCTTGCCGGTCGAATAGAGATGCGTCTTCGGGCGCAGGATGTGGCCGCCGTCGATGCCGTTGTTCTTGAAGCCGAGCGCCATGTTGTCGCGCGTCGCGCCCCAACTCGCCTGCTTGGCGATGTCCATGTCGGGCAGGCCGTACTTCGCGTAGAGCCCCTTCTCCTTGGCGATGATGAGAGGCGAGGCGTCGGTCAGGGCGATATAGCCCAACCGCGTGCCCTTGACCTCGGGGCCCGCGCCCTGCGCGAAGGCTCCGGATGGCAGCGCGAGGCGCGCGGCGCTCAGCAGCGCGGCGGCGCCCGACAGCTTCAGCAGCCGGCGACGGCCGGCATTGACGGATGCGGGCTTCTTGCTGGTCTCGACTGTGTTCGTCATCGATCGCCTCTCGGTTTGCGAAGGAAGGCCTGCCGGCCGCCGAACACGAAAAACGCCGCGCGAATGCACCCGTGGGTACGTTCGACAGCGGCGTTGCTGTGCAATTCCGGTTCGGAGGATGGCGCGGGCAGCGTTGGCCGCGTTGCCCTACCCCAATCAAGGATCGTGCCACGAGGCGGTCCAGGACCGGTTGTCTGGAATTACAACAGCTTGGCCCTGGTCCGCGTCGGCCGGTCTGCGACGGTGTCGGGGCTGATGAGCTGCGCAAATCGGCCGCTTCTGCATAATTTGGCGCCAACGCCATGCGTCATCCCGCTTCGTCCGGAAAGCAGGCGGGTCGGAACACGGCTTTCGCCTGCTCGAGCATTCCGGGTGTTGGCCTGATTTGGCCCGCGTTCTCCATCCCCGCCAGAATCCAGGCCGCATGCTCCGGCACAGGCCGCAAGGCCTCGCGATCGAAGCGGATGAAGCGCTCGACCTGACGCGACGGGCGGCCCGCGCCCTGCAGCAGGGTGAAGCGCAGCACCGGCTCGAGAATCTCGACCGGCAAGGCGAGCCGGTCGGGCGCCGAGAGATGCGCCGCGAAGCGCGGGATGTTGGCGGGGTCGCAAGCCCAGTCGCTGGCGCGCAGGATCGCCGCGGTGAGCTTCTGGACGGCGGCGGGGCGCCGCTCCAGGTCGTCGGCCTGCCAGGCCAGGACCTTGTCGGGGCAGTCGCGCCGCAGCTCCGTGCTGGTGTGGACCATCGCGCCGACGCCGGCGGCGACCGCTGCGGCATTCCAGGGCGCGCCGGCGCAGAAGCCGTCGACGCGGCCGCTGCGCAGGGCCTCGACCGTCTGCGGCGGCGGCACGACCTCGAAGCGGATGTCCGTGCCCAGCGAGAGCCCGGCCTTCGCCAGCCATTCGCAGATCAGATAGGTGTGGCTGGAGAAGCCGAAGACCGCCGCCAGCGTGAGCGGCGGCAGGCCCGAGGCCCTGCGGCGCGCGACCAGCGCCGCGAGCGCGCGGGCGGAGACGGTGGTGTCGGCCATCTCACCCTCGGCCAAGCGCGCGAGTTCCTCGTAGCGGCGCAACGTCACCGTGATCGCCGCGCCGTCGAGGTTGAGCGCGAGCGGCACCGCCATCGGCGCCCGCACGCCGCCGACGCCGAGCGTCGCGGCGACGGCGGCGGGCCCGAGCATATGGGCCGCGTCGAACAGGCGGATGTTCAGCTTGTCGCGCAGATTCGACCAGGACACCTCCCGGACCAGTTCGAGGTTCAGCCCCTCAGCCTCCGCGAAGCCCTCGTCCTTCGCCAGCACGACCAGCGCGCAGTCGACCAGCGGCATGAAGCCGACCCGCAGATGCAATGTCATGTCAGCACCTTGGTCATTTCAGGACCTCCGCGGCGGTGATGATCGAGCGCGCGATGTCGACCAGCTTGCGCTTCTCGTTCATCGCGCTGCGCCGCAGCAGGGCATAGGCCTCGTCTTCCGACAGGTTCTTCATGCGCATGACGATGCCCTTGGCCCGGTCGACCAGCTTGCGTTCCTCGAGCTGGGAGCGGGCCTCGTCGAGCTCCTCTCGCAGCTTTCTGAAGGCGTTGAAGCGGCTGATGCAGGTCTGCAGGATCGGCTGCATGCGCTCCTTCTTGAGGCCGTCGACGATGTAGGCGGAGACGCCGGCCTCGACCGCGGCCTCGATCGAGGCAGAATCCGACTGGTCGACGAACATGGTGATCGGTCGTCGGATATGGCGGCTGACCAGGAACATGTCGGCCAGGGCGTCGCGGCTGGGATCTTCGAGATCGATGACGACGACGTCGGGGTCGTGCTGCTCGATGGCGGCGACGAGCCCGGTCGTCGCGGAAACGCGCACGAGTTCGCGATAGCCAGCCTCGCGGAGCCCTTCCTCGATGATCGTGGCCCGCACCTTGTTGGCGTCCACGATCAGGATCCGTAGATTGGGCACCATGCCGCTGCGCACTGGGTTGGGCTTCGGCGCGGGCCATTCACGAAATGTGCCAAGCCGCGCCCGCCGGGCTGGGGGCGAGCGGGGTAGCGGCCGCTCGACCTCGTCTGATCCATCGCCCGTGGGGGCGGACGTCCCGGCGGCACAGGGCCATGGCATGCAACCATCCCGCGGGGCCGCGCCACCCAGGGGTCGATGGCGCGCCGATCGTCATGTAGAAGCGCGCGGTGAAGTCGAGCCATCGGCTCCGGACGCGTCGCCGCTATCGAGGACGTGGCCTCCGGTGCGCCCGGTTTCCGCGAGATGAGGAGGCGTTCCATGGCCTTCTCGACAGGGACATTCCGGCGAGAGGCCTCGAGCATGCCGTTCAGAGCACGACTACTCGCTGCCTTCGCCGCCATGGCCGTTCTCGCTCTGGCCCAGGGCGGCTTCAATGCCTGGATCGCCAGCACAGCGGAGCTGCAGGTGCTTCGCGGGCGGATTGCGGGCGACCTGCAGTCCGGGTTCCTCGACCTTTCGGCGACGAAGCAGCGGCTGCGGGCCTGGTCGTTGCGGGTGCTGATCGGCGCGGAATATGAAGTCGGCGATGGCGAGGTTCTGCGGATGCGGATGGCCGAGACCATCGTCCGGCTCCAGCAGCTGAGCCGCGAGGCGGAGCGTCTGGACGGCTCGGCCGCCGGCTCGTCGCAGCACGACAAGCACCGCGACGAGGCGCTCAAGCTCCTGGCCGCCAGCGTCGTCGCGCTCCAGCCCGCCATTGCCACGATCAGCGCCCAGGGCAGCTCGGGCAACATCCTCGCCGCCTGGGGCGCCATCGAGGCGATCTTCGACGAGGGGGCCGGTCGCGACCTGCGTCAGGTGCTCAACGAGAGCATTCGCACCGAGACAGATCTGCTCGCCAGCCGGCGGGCGGATGCAGACCGGGCGCTGGTCAGGCTCAATCTGCTGTCGCTGGCGACGACGGTGCTTCTCGGCTTCGCGGCGCTCGGCCTCGCCGTCTATTTCGCCCGCGCCCTGCGCAGGCCTCTGCATGACCTGGTGCGCGGGGCCGAGGCCTTCGCGAGGGCCGAACTCGGCCACCGCATCCCCGTGCGCGGCCGCGATGAATTCGCCGGAGCGGCCACCAGCATCAACCGGATGGCGCAGGAGCTGAGCCTGCGCCGTGATCAGGAGGCCCGGATCCGCGGCGAGCTGGAAGGGCTCGTGGCCGAGCGGACGGCGGCGCTCGAGGAGGCCCTCGACGGGCTGCGCCAGTCCGAGCGCAGGCGCCGGCAGCTCCTCGGCGAGATCAGCCACGAGTTGCGCACGCCCATGGCCGCGATTCGCGGCGAAGCGGAAGTGACGCTGCGGGGGGCTCGCAGCCATGAGGAGTACCGCGCCGCCCTGACCCGGGTCGGCCAGGCGTCGCAGCAGCTGGCGGCGCTGATCGATGACCTGATCATGATGGCCCGCAGCGACGGCGAGACGCTTCCGCTCGACCGGCAGCCCGTCGATGCGCGGCTGCCGCTCGAGGAGGCGCTCGTCACGCTTACCTCGGCGGCGCAGCAGCGGCAGATCCGGCTTGAGACCGACGTCGACGCGCCGGCGACGCTGTTCTGCGATCCCGTCCGGCTGCAGCAGATCATCACGCTGCTTCTCGACAACGCGGTCCGCTACTCCCATCCGGGAGGCACCGTACGGGTCAAGGCCCAGGCCGACGACAGCGGCGCCGGGGCGGGTCACTGGCGCCTCGACATCGTCGATGAAGGCATCGGGATTGCGCCCGACGATCTCGACAGGGTTTTCGAGCGAACCTACCGTGCCGGCAATGCACGCGGCCATCGGCCCAACGGCATGGGCCTCGGGCTCGCCATCGCGCGGCATCTCGCCGAACGCCAGCAGGGCACGATCGTTCTGGACAGCCGCCTCGGTCAGGGGACCATGGTCACGCTCCGGTTCCCGCGGGTCGGCGAGGGGCAGGCTTTTCCCGTGGAGCAACCGGCGTGAACATCCTGATCGTCGAAGACGACCCGCGCGTGGCGGATTTCCTGGAGCGGGGGCTGCGGGGCGAAGGCTATCGCGTCCATGTCGCCCGCGACGGCCCCTCGGGGATCGAGCAGGCGCGCGAACTCGCGGCGAGCTGGCGCCAGCTTGAGCAGAGCGGCGTGATCCTGCTCGATCTGATGCTGCCCTTCATCAACGGCATCGAGGTCTGCCAGACCTTGCGAGCCGGGGGCATCGCGACGCCGATCCTGATGCTGACCGCGCTCGGCGCCGTCAACGACCGGATTTCCGGCCTGCGCATGGGCGCCGACGACTACATGGTCAAGCCCTTCGCCTTCGATGAGCTGCTGGCCCGGATCGAGGCGCTGATGCGCCGTTCGCGCGACATCAGGCCCGTGACCGACCGCAACCTCGTGGTCGGATGTCTGGAACTCGACCGTGCGACGATGCGGGTGTTCCGCGACGGCGAGGAGATCTCCCTCACGGCGCGGGAACTGGCCCTGCTCGAGCTGTTCATGTCCGCGCCTGGCCGCGTGCTCAGCCGGGAACGGATCCTCGCCAATGTCTGGGGGGTCGACGAGGACCCCCTGACCAATGTCGTCGACGTCTATGTCCGCCGGCTCCGCAGCAAGCTCGATCGCGCCGCGGAGACCTCGCTGATCAACACGCTTCGGGGGCTGGGCTATCGGCTCGAGAGCTGACGCCCGCCCCGTCGGCGTCCGGGGTTCAGTTGCCGGTAAAGGGCAGCGAGGAATGATGCTGGACGATCCGCACCACCCCCCGGTCGTCCTTGCGGAAGGTCCAGGACTTGTCGACCGTCGTCACCTTCCCGTCCTTGTCGGTGAACAGGACATTGCCCAGCGTGGTCGCCGTCTGGCCGTGAAGCTGGATCGCGACGTTGCGGACCTCGACCTTGCGCCAGCCCTTCAGGGCGAAGCCGGTATCCTCCGGGAATTTGGGATTGCCGCCGACGAAATAGGACAGAGCGCCCTCGCGCGTCGTGCGGAACGTGTGGGGCTGCTTGGTCAGGGTCGGCTTGAACAGCACCGGGCCGAACTGGTAGCCATAGGCGCCGTCGAGCGCCGCCTCGGCCTTGGCCTTCGCGGCCGCGACGCCGCCCGTCTCATGGTCGCGGCTGATCGCGACGACCGCATCGCCCCAGGCCTTCTGGGCCCCCAGCACCTCCTGCTCGCTGATCACACCGTTCTGCAGATCGAAGGCGCCGGCCTGGCCGGACAGCAGGGACAGGGCAAGCGCGCCAAAAAGGATCGAACGCTTCGTCGAATGCAAGGACATCATCATCTCCCACGGGCCGGATTGGCCGCTGGAGCAAACATGGCAGCCCAATCTGAGCGTCGCCTGTTGGCAGCATGAACGCGAGATGACAGCTGCGTGAATGGCGTTGATTGCGCGACGGTGTCTTCCCACTGCCCCCGCAAGGGCGAGGCCGGACACCGGACGGGACATAGCCGATTGGTCTTGAACCGCGCCCGTCAGCTCCGCCGACCGGGCCGAGTTGATCACCGACGGCAGCGTCACTGTCGCTGATTGTCGAAGGCGCCGATGGTTGGATCGAGCCTCATCGGTTCCCCTGATCGGTCCTTCAGCAAGCGCACCGTGCGTGCCGCCTGCCCGCCGCTCAACACGCAGCGCGTGGCCCGGCTCATCGTGGACGCTCCCGAGGGACACGCCGGACGCAGCGAGTCCCCGCAGGCGGCCAGACGGTTCAGGGCGATCTGGAAGCGGTCCTTGGCTTCGCGCGCACGCTTCGTGCGCAGCGACACATAGACCTTGCCGGAGACGGTCACGGTGACCGATTCGCCGTTGATCGGCAGGGTCACGGGACAGCCGCGCACGACCTCCCGCAGCTCGTTCGGCACCCGAACCTTGAGGTAGTAGGATCCCGACTTGGTAGCGAAGGGACGGGGCATCGCAAGGGCCATGTGTGAAACCGCTGTGTGAAAGCGGATACCCGATAAACCCTAACAAAACCGTATCTCTTTGTCCTGCTGAGGAAAAAGAGTGGTGCCCAGGAGAGGACTCGAACCTCCACGCCCTTGCGAGCGCCAGCACCTGAAGCTGGTGCGTCTACCAATTCCGCCACCTGGGCAACGGCGGTTCGTTTACGGAGGCGCTGCGGGACTGTCAACGGTCCCGCAGCGATTAGTTGGCGATCGTGCAAAATTCCTGTGACGGTCTTCTGCCTCGATCGGCTTCGTCCGCTCTGCGGGAGGCGAGGGCGCTCGCTCAGGCGGCGCGTCGTGTAGGTGCGTGAGCACCGCGAGCGATCTCAGGGCTCAGCCCGGCGGATTCCGGCCCGGTCCGGAACGCTGCGACGAGGTCGTTGAGCTGTCCGATGCGGTTGGAGAGCGAACCGGCGGAGGCGGCGCTCTGTTCGGCGAGCGCCGCGTTCTGCTGGGTCATCTCGTCGAGATGGGCCACCGCCTGGCTCATCTCGTCGATGCCATTGGCCTGCTCGCCCGACGCTGCCGAGATGTCGGCGATGGTGGCGGCGACCTTGCGGGAGGCGCTGAGGATCTGCTCCAGCGCCTCGCCGGCCTGGCGAACGAGCTTCACGCCCTCGCCGACCTCGGTGTTGGAGGAGGAGATCAGCGCCGAGATGTCCTTGGCCGCCTCGCCGGAGCGCTGCGCCAGCGTGCGGACCTCAGAGGCCACGACCGCGAAGCCCTTGCCGGCATCGCCCGCACGGGCGGCCTCGACGGCTGCGTTCAGCGCCAGAAGATTGGTCTGGAAGGCGATGTCGTCGATGACG
>NCCO01000131.1:8459-17165 GCA_002279705.1 Allobosea sp. 12-68-7 | reverse complement strand
GGAGATGCCGGCCCGGGATTCCTCGCTCTGGATCTCGCGGTCCAGATCGCTCGCCATGCGGTGAAAATCCGCGATCATCATCTCGATCTGGCTTACCCGGCGACGTTTCTCGTCCACCTGGAAGCGCTTGAGACGCAGCAATGTGTCTCGCGACTTCATGTCGTTTCCAACTCCTGATCACGCATGGGCCAACGCCGACCCCTCGGCGCGTGCCCGGAACTCCTGGCCGCGAGACGAAAAGGACAATGGCGCAAGGAGGTTGACCGTTCCTTACCGGAAGGCCTCGCATTCGCTGCATGGCGCGGTCGCGTGGCCACTGCTGACGCAGGGCGGCGCTGGCCTGTGCGCTCGGACTCGTCCTGCTCGGCCTCGCGCAGGGGCCGCTGAGCCATCTCGCGGCCTGGGTGGTGATCGGGATCGGGCACGCCCTGTCGCTGGCCAATGTAGGCGGGGTCACGGTCGCGCTGCTGCGTCTGCTGGCGCGGGCCCGCGACCTCAGCCGTTCATGATCGCTGCGAGACGGACATAGCACTCCGGCAGAGGCGTCGCCTCGTCCTTGGCCTGTTTCAGGAAGGCTTCCAGCGCGGGGTTGAGGCGGATCGCCTCGTCGACCTCGGGGGAGGCGCCCTGACGGTAGGCGCCCAGCCGGATCAGCTCCTCCATGTCGGCATAGGTCGCGAGCGTGGCGCGCGCCTTCTGCACGACCGGGTAGAAGGCCGGGTCGCAGGAGCGCGGCATGGTGCGCGAGACCGATTTCAGCACGTTGATCGCCGGGAAGCGGCCGCGCTCGGCGATCGAGCGCTCCATCACGATATGCCCGTCGAGGATGCCGCGCACCGCGTCGGCCACGGGTTCGTCATGGTCGCCGCCATCGACCAGCACGGTGAAGAGGCCGGTGATGGCGCCGTCGCCGATGCCGGGGCCGGCCCGCTCGAGCAGGCGCGGCAGTTCGGCGAAGACGGTCGGCGTATAGCCCTTGGTGGTCGGCGGCTCGCCGGCCGCGAGGCCGATCTCGCGCATGGCCATGGCGAAGCGCGTGACCGAATCCATCAGGCACATCACCTGCAGGCCCTGGTCGCGGAAATACTCGGCGATGGTCAGTGTGGTCAGCGCGGCCTGCTTGCGCATCAGCGCCGGCTCGTCGGAGGTCGCGACGACCACGACGGAGCGCGCCAGGCCCTCGGGGCCGAGATCGTCCTGCAGGAACTCCTGGACCTCGCGGCCGCGCTCGCCGACGAGGCCGATGACGTTGACGTCGGCGCGGGCATAGCGCGCCAGCATCGACAGCAGCACCGACTTGCCGACGCCGGAGCCGGCGAAGATGCCCATGCGCTGGCCGAGGCAGCAGGTCAGGAAGGCGTTGAGCGCGCGCACGCCGAGATCGAGCGGGCGGCCGACGCGCCTTCGGGAATGGGCCGGGGGGGGATCGTTGCGGAAGGTGTAGAGGTCCTCGCCCTGCGGCAAGGGCGGGCCGCCGTCGACGGGGCGGCCGAGCGCGTCGACGACGCGGCCGAGCCAGGCGGGCGTGGGTTTGAGGCCGGGCGCCGCCTTGTCGATATAGGCCGGGCAGCCGCGGCGCACCCCGTCGAGCCCGCCATAGGGCATGACCAGAGCCTTGTCGCCGGAGAAGCCGATGACCTCGCAGGGGACGCGGCTGCCGGGCGCGATCTCGATGCCGATGCGCCCGCCGAGGCTCATCGCCCCGATCGGCCCGGCGATCTCGACGAGGAGCCCGCGCACCGCGATGACGCGGCCATAGACCGTGACGGAGTCGAGCCCCGCGATGGTGGCGGCGAGGCCCGACAGGCGATCGTGGCCATGGGCCGGGCTGTTCATGACGGCCTCCCTGCGACCGTCGCCCGCCGGGCGCCGACCCTGCGGCGATGGCGCCACTTTGAATCGGATTGTCTGTGGACAGAGAACAGGGCGGAAAGGGCCGGGCGCCTCGGCCCGAGCGGTCTGACACAGGCCCGTTCGATGATCCTCGCACTGGCGCTGTTCACTTGGGGAGTGAGCGCCGGGCTCATGGATGGTGGCGTGTATCGCGCGATCATGCTGATCCTGGCGATCCTGCTGCTGTTTGCGAGCTGGGTGATCTTCCGCGACGTCGACATCTTTAGCTTCTTCATCTTCGCCGGGGATCTGCTGGCGCTCGGTTCGGGCTAACTGACGGGCCTCTTCCTGCAGGACCGCTCCTCCTGAGGCCGCCCGGGCAAAACGCGGCAAGCGAGCGGCCCCGTTTACCCTTCATTAAGCCGAGTGATTAACACTGTCTTTCGAGGCTGCGTCGCGGTGCAGGGGCTTTTCGTCCCGGTTCCACGAGGCCGTCTCCGCGAAAGCGCATTTCGCGGGCGAATGGCGAAACGATCCGTGTCAAATTCGACTCACTCCGACAAGGATCGTCGCCCTTCACCCAGGAACCGCTTGCGCACGGGAATCACGGTTTGTTAACCATTGTGCCCGTAGCGTGTCGCGTGGCGTTTCATCGGGCAAGCGCCTTCTCGCTCAGGGCCGTTCGGGTTCGGGCGGAACGATCGGCTTGCCTGCGGGCGAAATTGGGGACGTGGACATGCGGGTTCTGCTGATCGAGGACGATAGCGCGACCGCCCAGTCGATCGAGCTGATGCTCAAATCCGAGAGCTTCAACGTCTATACGACGGATCTCGGCGAAGAGGGCGTCGATCTCGGAAAGCTCTACGATTACGACATCATCCTGCTCGACCTCAACCTACCCGACATGTCCGGCTACGAGGTTCTGCGCAGCTTGCGTGTGGCGAAGGTCAAGACGCCGATCCTGATCCTGTCGGGCCTCGCCGGCATCGAGGACAAAGTGAAGGGTCTGGGCTTCGGTGCCGACGACTACCTGACCAAGCCCTTCCACAAGGACGAGCTGGTTGCCCGCATCCACGCCATCGTCCGCCGTTCGAAGGGCCACGCCCAGTCGGTCATCACGACCGGCGACCTGGTCGTCAACCTCGACACCAAGACGGTCGAGGTCGATGCTGCCCGCGTCCATCTGACGGGCAAGGAGTACCAGATGCTCGAGCTGCTCTCGCTCCGCAAGGGCACGACGCTGACCAAGGAGATGTTCCTCAACCATCTCTATGGCGGCATGGACGAGCCCGAACTCAAGATCATCGACGTGTTCATCTGCAAGCTGCGTAAGAAGCTCGCCAACGCGTCCGACGGCAAGAACTACATCGAGACGGTCTGGGGCCGCGGCTATGTGCTGCGCGAGCCGTCCGAAGCCGAGGATCGCATCCCGGCCTGATTTTCGGGTGGAACGACGGCGTCACAAGCCGGTCACGTTTCGCCTGTAAGCGAGAAGACAGCCTGATCGTCGGATGTAAACGACAGGTTGACGGGGACCCCGCCGCGAGGCGGGGTTTTTGTTTGTGGCGGTGAGGCTGCGCGATGTCCGGTCGGAGTCTTAGAACCGGCCGCCCGCGATGGCGCGGACGGGCTCCCGCGGCAGGCCGATGCCGGCCGGCTGGGCATGAATGCAGTTCTGGCCGCGATAGACGCCGCGGTGCTGCCGATCCGGCAGGACCGTCGTCGAGATTCCGATCACGGTTTCGGCCGCCCCCAGGAACATGGCGCCCTGCGGGGCCAGCCGTGGGGAGAGCGCCTCGAGGACCCGCGCCTTGGTCTGGACGTCGAAGTAGATCAGGACGTTGCGGCAGAAGATGATGTCGAACTGGCCGAGATGGCCATTGGGTTCGAGCAGGTTGTGCTGCCTGAGATCGACCATCGCGCGCAGACGCTCCGAGATCCGCCAGCGATCGCCCTCCTGGCTGAAATGTTTGAGCAGCATCTGGATCGGCAGGCCGCGCTGGATCTCGAACTGGCTGTAGAGGCCGGCGCGGGCGCGCTCGAGCACCTCGCCGGAAATGTCGGTGCCGACGATCTGGATCTTCCAGCCTGACAGGCGCGGGCCCATCTCGTCGAGGATCATCGCCAGCGAATAGGCCTCCTGGCCGGTGGAGACGGCCGCGCACCAGATCCGCAGGCTGCGTGTGGTGGCGTTCGCGGCGAGGCGCTCGGGCAGGATGACGTCCCGGAACAGATCGAAGGGCGTGTGGTCGCGGAAGAACAGCGTCTCGTTCGTCGTCATCGCCTCGATGACGGCGTGCTCGAGCGCCGCGTCGTTGCCGGGTCGCAGCTTCTGGATCAGGGTCGCGATGTCGGCGATGTCGCGGCGGCGGCAGAGGATGCTGAGGCGGCTCTCGGCCAGATAGCGCTTCTCCGGGCTGAGCGAGAGCCCCGAGCGCAGCTGCAGCAGCCGCCGCAGAAAGGTGAAGTCGGAATCCGTCATGACAGCTGACCCATGCGGACCAGCCCGCGGATCGCCGCTCCCATGTCGTCGAGGGCGATGATCGCGCTCGCGTGCTGCGCCCTGACGATCGAACCCGGCATGCCCCAGATCGTGCTGCTCTGCTCGTCCTGGGCGATGACGGCCGCGCCGGCGCGGCGCAGGGCGCCGGCGCCCTCGGTGCCGTCGGCACCCATTCCGGTGAGCACGAGGCCCAGGGCCGCAGGGCCGAGGTGCCGGGCGGCGTCGTTGAACAGCACGTCGACCGCCGGACGGCAGAAGCGCACGGGCGGGCCGTCGTCGATGCTGGCGGTAATGTGGCCGAGCCGTCTGTCGATGCCGAGATGCCGGCCTCCGGGCGCGACGTAGATCGTGCCCCGGACCAGTCGCTCGCCGTCGAAGGGCTCGCGCGCGGGAATGCCGATATAGCTCGAGATTTGCTCGGCAAAGGAGGCGGTGAACACCGGAGGCATGTGCTGGACCACGACCGTCGTCAGGTCGTGGAGCGCGTCGCCGATGTCGAACAGCACTCTGGCCACGGCTCGGGGGCCGCCGGTCGACGCCCCGATCACGAGATAGCGCGGAACGACCGAGACGAGCTGGCGCAGGCCGGCATTGCCACCCGGGATGAAATCGAGCTCGACGTCGACCGGCAGGGCGCCGGGCTTTGCCCGCGCCTGTGCGACATTGCCCAGCTTGAGCAGGAACTCGCTGCGGAATTCGAGCGAGAGAGTCAGGCCACTACGACTGTCGGGCTTGGAGACGACATCCATTGCGCCCTTGGTCATGCATTCGAGCGCGATGCGGGTGCTTCGCTCGTTGAGCGTCGTCGCCAGCAGCACGCCCGTATGCGGGCTCTCGCGCAGGATCTGGGGCAGCGCAGTGGCGCCGTCCACGCCGGGCATGTCGAGGTCGAGCACCATCACGTCCGGCTTGAAGCGGCCCGCATGCGCCACGGCCGTCTCGCCGTCGCCGGCGACCGCCACCAGGTGAAACTGGCCGCTTTCCCCGAGCCAGCGGGCGAACAGGCCCCGGACCACCACGGAGTCATCGGCGATGACCACCGTCTTGTGCCTCGTGGCGCCAGCCGTACCGATCGGGGATAATCTGTTCATGTGCGTCAGCGACCCGCCCGGAGCGTATGGCAAGGGCCGGCGGCGGCATCGTCCAGGGGCCGGCCTTCTTCGTCCGATGCTGGCGCGCGCGCGATCAAAGCAGCCCGACCTGATGGAACTTGGAGGCGACGATCTCCTTGTCGAAGGGCTTCATGATATACTCGTCGGCGCCGGCATGCATGGCGCGGGCGATGTGCGCGATGTCGTTTTCCGTGGTGCAGAAGACGACCTTCGGGCGCCGGCCGCCCGGCATCTGCCGCAGCGTGCGCAGGAAGTCGTAGCCGTCCATGATCGGCATGTTCCAGTCGAGCAGCACGGCGTCGGGCATCTCGCCTTTGCAGGCGTCGATCGCGCGCGCGCCGTCCTCCGCCTCCGCGATGCGGAACTGCAGGCCTTCGAGGATGCGACGCGCGACTTTGCGGATCACCGCGGAGTCGTCGACGACGAGACAATACTTCATGGTCAATCTCCAGATTGGTGCCGGGGCGCTTCAGGCCGCAGCATCCAGCTCGATTGCGAGGAGCGCGTCGACGTCCAGAACGACGAGCAGGCGGTCGTCGAGGCGGTGCACGCCCGTCGCCAACGCCGTCCAGGACCGGTCGAGATGGACCGGCACGGGTTCGAAGGTCGACTGATCCAGGCGCATCACCTCTCCCACGGCATCGACGATCAGGGCATAGGCCTCGCCCTCATGGTCGATGCCGACAGCTACCAGCTCTGTCTTGCCTTCTCGATCTTGCTTGGGGGTGACCGGGCGGCCCAGCCGCCGGCGCAGGCAGATCGCCGTGACGATGCGACCGCGCAGATTGAGCAGACCGATGATCTCGGAGGGCGCGCGGGGCACCAGCGTGATCCGGTTGGTGATGAAGACGTCGTGCACCCGACCGATCGGCAGACCGAGGATCTGGTCGCCGATCATCACGGTGACGTAGTCGAGCGAATCGAAGCCCGGGGCCGCGGGTTCGGCAGCCATGCGACGTTCGCTGTGTGCGCTCATATCGGTCCGGTGAAGCGTCATGCCGCCTCCCTCATGCCGGGCCGCCGCTCCGCCAACTCGGCGAGAAGGGCGCGCCGGTCGAACTTGGCGACGACTTCGTCGAGCCTGGCCTGGCCGGCGCGCATGTGGAGATCGGGCGTGACCAGCGTGGTCATGCCGATGAGGCGGAGTCGATGTCCGTGCTCGCCCGAGCGCACGGCCTCGGCGAAGGCGAAGGCCGCATCGATGTCGCCGTCGAGGTCGACGAGAAGCGTGGCGACCGGCCCGGCGGCGATGATCTGGTGGGCGGCTGCGAAGTCGACCGCGAAGGCGACCCGGTGGCCGGAGGCCTTGAGGACCGGGGTCAGCATTTCCCGCAGGAAGCTCGAGGGTTCGACGAGAACGACCTGCGCTGCGGTGGAGGGGACGCCCTGGACGGTCGCGCTCTTGCGCCAGCCATGCTCGTTGATCGGCAGGTAGTGCGCGAGATCGATGATGTCCGTGGCGCGGCCGCGGATCATGGCCGATCCGACGATGCCCCGATCCTGCACCGCCGCCATCTCGATATCGACAACCTCGTCGACGATGTCGACGATCGCGTCGACGGCGAGCGCCACCGTCATGTCGCCCTCGCTGATGATGACGAGCGGCTGCAGTCCTTCCGCGCGCAACTGCGTCTCGCCGACCGGCACGACCGGGACCAGCCGGTTGCGATAATGCAGAAGCGTGCGGCCGCTGCCATGCTCGAACAGCGTGGCATCGACCTCTTCGAGCCGGGTCACGAGCGAGAGCGGCACCGCCCTGACGCCTTCTGCGCCGGTCCTGAAGACGAGCATCGTCGTCCTCTCGACGGCGGTGGCGACGGAGGTCGGCGCTTCGACGCTGAAGGCCTCGCCCGCGCCGGTGCCGCCGACCAGGCCCGCCACGCCGTTGGGATCGACGATCAGCACGACGGCCCCGTCGCCCAGGATGGTATTGCCGGAGAAGAGCGGGATGTGCCGCAGCTTGCTCGACATCGGTTTGACGACGATTTCCTCGGTATGGAACACGCCGTCGACGAGGATGCCGAACTGGCGTTCGCCGATCTGCGTGACGACGATGAAGCCGTCCTCGAAGGAGGGCTCGGCGGTACCCATCAGGGCCGACAGCGCGATCACGGGGAGCAGCCGCCCGCGCAGTCGCAGGATCGGTGCGCCGTTGATGTTCTCGATGCGGTGATCGGCGCCCGATTTCACGCGCACGAGTTCGCGGACGACGATCTGGGGAATGGCGAAGCGCTGGTCGCCGGCGACCACGATGAGCGCCGCGACGATCGCCAACGTCAGTGGAATCTTGATCGTGATCGTCGTCCCGAGGCCGGGCTTGCTGATGAGGTCGATGAGGCCGCCCACGGCGTCCACATTGACCTTGACCACGTCCATCCCGACGCCGCGGCCCGAGATCGCGGTGATGCTGTCGGCGGTCGAGAAGCCCGGATGGAAGATGAAGCGGCTGACCTGCGCATCGCTCATGCGCTCGATCTCGGCTTCGCTCGCCAGCCCCTGCTTGAGCGCCCTGCGCCGGATTCGCTCGATGTCGAGGCCGCGCCCGTCGTCGGCGACCGCGATCGTCACCGAGCCGCCCTCGTGATAGGCGGCGAGCCGGATCGTCCCCTGCTCGGGCTTGCCGGCGGCGCGGCGCTCGGCGGGGAGCTCGATCGCATGGTCGGCGCAGTTGCGCACCATGTGGATCAGCGGATCCTTGATCAGGTCGAGGATCTGGCGGTCGAGTTCGGTGTCGGCCCCCTCGGTGATAAGCTCGATGCGCTTGCCGAGTTCGGCACCGAGATCGCGCACGATCCGGGGCAACTTCGACCAGGCGTTGCCGATCGGCTGCATGCGCGTCTTCATGACGCCGTCCTGGAGTTCCGCCGTGATCAGCGAGAGGCGCTGGAGCGGGCCTTTCAGGCCGTTGTCGTCCTGCTTGCGCGAGATCTCGAGCAGCTGGTTGCGGGTCAGGACCAGCTCGGACACCATCGTCATCAGGTGCTCGATGGTGTCGACATTGACGCGCAGCGTGGCCGGTCCGGCCGGACGCGGCTCGCGTGTACTGGCCTCGTCGGGGACGGCGGCCGCATCCGCCCGCTCGATGCGCCCATCGGCTCCGCGCTGCGGACCCGGAGCGCTGCGGAAGACGAGGTCGAGCCCTTCCTCCGGCTGAGGCAGGGCGCTCTGCCCGGAGTGGCGCGCGAGATAGGCTGTGACGGGATCGGGTGCACCAGGCGCCGCCGCGGCCTTCCGCAGCAGTTCGGACCGGGCGTGGTC
>NCCO01000131.1:0-8452 GCA_002279705.1 Allobosea sp. 12-68-7 | reverse complement strand
GGGCGTGGTCGGCGAGAATACCGAGCTCGCGGATCAGGTTCTCGTCGTTGCCGGCGGGTTCCTCGCCCTTTTCGGACAGTTCGGTCAGAATGTCCTTGACCCGGTCGACCGTCTCCAGAACGGCCGTGACCGCGATGGCACTGACCGTGGCACCGTCGCGGAACTGTCCGATCAGGGATTCGGCCGCGTGGGTCAGAGCCTCGAGCCGCGGCAGGCCGATGAAGCCGCAGGTGCCTTTAACGGTATGAACCAATCGGAAGATGTTGCGCAGGATGTCGCCGTTATTGGGTTCCTGCTCGAAGCGCACGAGTTCCCGATCGACGGTGTCGAGATTTTCGCCCGTCTCGGTCAGGAATTCTTGCAGCAAGTCGTCCATGCAGGGGACCACCACTCAACGCGACAACACACGACAACAGCTAAGCAGCAGAAGGGTTTATGATCAGTTGAGATCGGCGCGAAAGACGCTCCGATCTGTTGGGCCGGCCTCAGTCGGATTTGCGGGCGGTGATCGTGACCGTGTCGCCCTCGATGGCGAAGGTGATCGCCATGCCGGCGGCGCGCGCGACCATCCCGGTATAGAGCGGCTGGACCGCATGGGCGTCGATCGTGCCCGTCTCGGAGCGGCCGGCGATCAACTCCTCGACATGGGCGGGGATGCGGGCATGCGACCCGGCGGCCGTGATGACGAAGCTGCCCTGCTCGCCCTCGACGCTGGCGCGCGAGGTCAGCTTGCCGCCGCGCGGAACCGCCTGGGCCGCCAGGACGAGCAGGTTCAGCAGGAGCTTGACCTGGTTCTTCGGCAGAAGGGCACGCGGAGCCTCCCAGTCGAGCGAGAGCTTCTCGTCGTTGAGGAAGCCGTTGGCGACATTGCCGGCATCGCCGAGGTCGATCATGGCCCCGGCCGAGCCGGCGGCACCGAAGGCGAGCCGGGCGAACTGCAGGCGCGCCGAAGCGTTGCGGGCGCTCTTCTTGATCAGTTCGAGCGCGAAGTCGCGCATCGAGGGATCGTCTTCCTCGAGAACCTCCAGCGCGTTGACAATGGCCCCGACCGGGCTGATCACGTCGTGGCAGACGCGGCTGCAGAGAAGCGCGGCCAGGTCGAGCGGCTCGAGCGAGATGGCGGTCATGGGGCTTGTCCTGGGAACATGGCTGCGTGGCGCGAGGGGTGAACGGAGCGCCGTGACCCTCGATATGGTGGTATCTTGGTGTTGATGTGGTTAAGTCCCGGTTTCCGGCCGGGTGCAGCGGAGGATGCGCAGCCGTGACGACCCCCCGGCCCGCGAGAGAGGATGACGGGACAGCGGCCGAGCCGCGTCTCGCCGACCGCAACGATCTCGCCCGGCGTCTCGCGGAAGCCGCCCGCCTGAGCGGCGCCGTGCTGCTGGCGATGCGCGCGGCGCGAGACGTCGCGATCAAGGCGGATGGCTCGCCGGTCTGTTCCGCCGACATGGCGGCCGATCGCACGGCCAAGACCGCGCTGGCGCGTCTGCTGCCGGGCATTCCGGTCGTCAGCGAGGAAAGCGTGGCGGAGGTGGCGCCGGCGGCGCTGTTCATTCTGCTGGATCCGCTCGACGGAACGCGCGAATTCCTGGCCGGCGGCGACAGCTACTGCGTCGCGATCGCCCTCATCCAGGGCGACCGGCCGGTCGCGGGCGCGATCGCCGCACCGGCAAGCGGCCGGGTCTGGTTCGCCGGTGTCGAAGCCTTCGCTCAGGATATCACGCCCGACGGCACGACATCGGGCGCTGCGCGCAAGATCGCCGTGCGATCCTTGCCGGATGCGGGCCCGACCACGTTGGTCAGCCGCTTCCATGGCGATGCGCTGAGCGAAGGCCTCGCGGACGCGCTGCAGTCTGCCAGCACGCTGCCGATGTCGTCGGCAGTCAAGTTCGGACTGATCGCGTCGGGGGAAGCCGACCTCCACATTCGCGGTGGCCAGACGATGGAGTGGGACATCGCCGCCGGGGACTGCATCCTCTGCGCGGCGGGCGGCGTCGTGCTGACGCTCGACGGAGAAGCCCCGCGCTATGGCTGCGTCGAGCGCGGCTACCGCAACCCACCCTTCGTGGCCGCTTCGAGCGAGGCGCTGGCGCGTCGGGCGCTGGCCGCGGCCAAGCCCTGAGCTGTCGGCCGAGCCGATCGCCGGATCAGCGGGTCAGGCTCTCCGAGACGTTCGCCCATTGCCCGTCGGCCAGCCGCTGCAGGCTGCTGTCGGCGACGAAACGCTTGCGGTTCTCGGCTGTTCTGAAGAGGAACAGGCGGGACCCGATGATGGCGAATTCCTGGGGGTTGCTGTCGACTGCGCGTCCCTGCGCCACCGCCGAGGCGTCGAAGCCGGCAAAGGCGGGTGCGTAGATCTCCGGCGCGTCACGGAAGGCTGCCCGATTGGCTGCGGAGACGAAGCGCCAGACGGCGCCCTGGTGGAGGATCTCGTAGGCAGGGTCACCAGCGACGGCCTGGCCTTCGAGCCGATAGGCGACTGGGTCATAGCCGTTCAGGGCCAGGCCTGACTGGACGTCGCGCTGGACGATTTCATTCAACGAAGGCAGTTTCGGCAGGCCCTCGGGCAGCCCGGCGGCGTCGGCCTGCCGGGGCAGGCCCGTCAGCGCCAACAGCGCGAAGACCCCCGCCGTGCGGACGATCACGCCCGCACGATTGGCGATGTTCAGCGGCAGAGCGCCGCAGCCCCGCCTTGTTCCAGCCTTCATCACGGGCAAATCCTGACCTCCGTCGCTGCCGGTGGACGTTCCCCTGGCTGGCGTCTTCACGGGTTGGATACGCTTTCGGGGGTATCAGACTGGTTACCGAATTGGTTCGCATTGCGCCGGATCGTGCGCGACGGTTGTTTTTCCGTTGACGGCGCCCGGCACGGTGAGGTCCGTTCGCCGCATTGCCGGTCGCGTGGCCGGCCGCAGACCCGAGACCAAGGCCCCGTGCACCGACAGCGCGACGAAGCCCCCACCCGGAGATCGCACCCATGACCACGACCCGCCGCAGCCTGATCAAGGGGGGCCTCGCCCTGACCGGGGCCGGCCTCGCGGCCGGACCGCTCGCGCCGCTCGCCGGCCCCGCGCTCGCCCAGCAATCTTACGGCCAGAGCCGCTCCTTCTCCCAGAACGAGCTGGTCACCTCGGGCCACCAGTTCTTCGGCAATGTCTCGCGGGGCCTGGCGCTGACGGTCGAGGAGGCGGTGCGCCGCTGGGGCGAGCCCAACGGCTATGTGCTCGGCCAGGAGGCGGCCGGGGCCTTCGTCGGAGGGCTGCGCTATGGCGAGGGCACGCTGTTCACGCGCAATGCCGGCGACCGGAAGGTGTTCTGGCAGGGGCCGTCCGTCGGCTTCGATTTCGGCGGCGAGGGCTCGCGCACGATGATGCTGGTCTATGGGCTGCCGACGGTGGACGCGATGTATCAGCGCTTCGTCGGCGTCGACGGCTCGGCCTATTTCATCGGAGGTTTCGGCTTCACCGCGCTGGCGGCGGAAGGCGTCACCGTGGTGCCGATCCGAACCGGTGTCGGCTGGCGGCTCGGTGTCAATCTCGGCTATCTCAAGTTCACGCCGCAGGCGACCTGGAACCCCTTCTGATCGTGGCCGCATGCTGCCCTTACGAAATCCGATTTCCGGTTTCGGACGCATTGCCGTAATCTGACATCGTCCCGCATGTGGAGCCGCTCGCCTTGATCGAAGCCGTCATGCTCGTTGCGCTCGGCTTTCTGTGCGCCAGCCTGCTTGCGCTGTCGATCGTGCCGGCCCTCAACCGACGCGCCGACCGGCTGGCGCGCAAGCGGGCGGAGGCGGCCTTTCCGCTCTCTCTCGCCGAGATCGCGGCCGATCGCGACCATCTGCGTGCCGAACTGGCGGTGCGCGCCCGCACGCTCGAGCAGGAGGTGGAGCGCAGCTTCGCCGCCAAGGCGGGCGCGATGCAGGACCTCGGCCGGCGCGACATGAGGATCGGCGAACTCGAGAGCGTGGTCAGCGTTCGCGACGGACGCATCGCCGGTCTCGAAGGCGATCTCGACGAGACGCGCGGCGTGCTGGCGCAGACCCAGGCGGCCCTGGTGACGGAAAGCGCGACGCTTGCCGAGACGAGGGCCACGCTCGAACAGCGTCTCGCCGACCTCGCGAGCATCGAGCGGGACCTCTCGGAGACGCGCGGTTCGCTGACCGGGACCAGCGCCGATCTCGCTGCGCGCGAGGCCGAACTCGCCGGCGAGCGGGAGACGCTGGGACGCACCCAGACGCTGCTGGCCGAGCGGGACGGCGAACTTTCACGGCTCCGGCAGGATTATGACCAGATCCGTGTGGCGCAGGTCGAGGACCGGACGAAGATCATGGTGCTGGAGGCCAAAGCGACCGATCTGGCCGACCGTCTGGCCGCGAAGGAGCGTGACCATGCCGCCAGCCAGGCCGCGCTCGCGGCGATGACCGAGGATCGCGACAGCGAACGCCTTCGGGCTGACGCGCTCGCGGCGCGGACGGCCCAGGCGGAGGCGGGGCTCGCGGCGGCAGACTCCCGTTCCGTGGCGGCTGGCGTCGAGGCCGCGCGCATCGCGACGCTGCTGGCGCAGGAGTTGGCGGCGCATGCCGGTGAGCGAGAGGCCAGGCAGGCGCTGGCGCTGGAGCTCGCCGAGGCCCGGTCGGCCGGGGAGGCGCAGTCCGTAGCGGCGGTCCGGGACATCGCAAAGCTGCGTGCGGATCTGCGGGCCCGGGACGAGCAGATCGAGACGGTTCATGCCGAGCTCCAGACCCTGCAGGGCGCGCTTGAGCAGTCGCGGGCCGAACGCACGCGGCTGAAGCGCGAAGCGGCCGAGGCGCGCAAGCGGGGCGCTGTCGCGCCGGTGCCCGATCCAGAGGCCAACGCCGCGCTGCGGCGCGAAATCACGGCGGTCGCCGAGCGGCTGATGAACCTGCCGCCGCAGCAGGAAGCGGCCGAGTAGCGCGCTTTCCCTTGTAAACGCCGTTCCCCCTGCCGCGATGATGCTCTAGGAAGGCGCGCCTGCGCTTCGGTCGCCCCGCTTCCAACGAGATGGTCTTCGCCCCGTGACCCAAACCCGCTACGATCTCCTCTGCATCGGCGAGCCGCTGGGCGAGTTCAACGCCACCCACCCGCGCCGAGAGTGGCGCCTTCCAGTTCGGCCATGGCGGCGACACCTCGAACTGCGCCATCGCCGCCGCGCGCCAGGGCGCGAAGACGGCCTATCTTGGTGCGCTCGGCGACGACATGGCGGGCCGCTCGATCCGCGATCTCTGGCGCCGCGAAGGCGTTGACGATGCCCATGTCACGACGCATCAAAGCGCACCGACGGGGCTTTATTTCGTCGATCACGGCCCGTCCGGCCATGTCTTCTCCTATCTGCGCGCCGGCTCGGCCGCGAGCCTGATGGGGCCGCGCGACGTGCCGCGGGCGCTGATCGCCTCGGCGCGGATCGTGCAGGCGTCGGGCATCAGCCAGGCGATCTCGGCCTCCGCCTGCGACGCAGTGTTCGAGGCCTTCGCGATCGCGCGCGAGGCTGGCGTGACCACCGCCTACGACACCAATCTGCGCCTCAAGCTCTGGCCGCTGACCCGGGACAAGGCAATCATCACCGCCGCCTGCGGCATGGCCGACATCGTGCTGCCGGGCTATGACGACGCGACGCAGCTCACCGGCCTGAGCGATGCCGACGCCATCGCCGATTTCTATCTGCGGCTGGGCGCGAAGATCGTCGCGTTGACACTCGGCCATGAGGGTTCGCTGGTCGCGACGCCGGAGCGGCGCGAGCGGCTGGTGCCGATCCAGGTGGACGCGATCGACGCCACCGGCGCCGGCGACTGCTATGACGGGGCGTTCCTCGCCGAATACATCCGCACCGGCGACGCTTTCGCCGCCGGAGCCTACGCCAATGTCGCCGCGGCCCTGTCCACCCAGGGGTTCAGCGCGGTGGCACCCCTGCCGCGCCGCGCCGAGGTCGAGGCGCGGATGGCTCTCGAGGCGAAGAAAGCAAACTGATGGCCGTTCCGGTTCTCGAAACGGCGGGCAAGCTGCTCGCCCGCTACGACGTGCTGATCAGCGATGTCTGGGGCGTGGTGCATGACGGCGTCTGGGCGCTGCCGCCGGCCTGCGCGGCACTGACGCATTTCCGCGCGCAGGGCGGGGTGGTGGTGCTGCTTTCCAACGCGCCGAGCCCTTCCGAACAGGTCGCCGACCTTCTCGACAAGAAGCGGGTGCCGCGCAGCGCCTGGGACCGGCTGATCACCTCGGGCGACGTCACGCGCTCGCTGATCGCCGAGAGCCACCACCGCAAGATCTTCCATATCGGCTGGCAGAGCGACCGTGCCGTCTTCGACCATGCCGATGTCGAGCTGGTCTCCGAGGACGAGGCCGATCTCGTCGTCGCGACCGAGCTCAACGACTACCGCACCGAGCAGCCGGAGCAGTACCGCCCGCTGCTGGAGCGCTTTGCGGCGCGGGGGCTGCCCTTCATCTGCGGCAATCCCGATCTCGTCGTCCATGTCGGGCATGATCTGTTGCCCTGCGCCGGCGCGCTCGCCCTGATCTACGAGGAACTCGGCGGCCGCGTCGCCTATGCCGGCAAGCCCTATCGCCCGGCCTATGACCTCGCTCTGGAGGCCGCCCGCTCGGCGCGCGGCGGCCATCCGGTCGATCCGGCCAAGGTGCTGGTGATCGGCGACGCGGTACGCACCGATCTCGCCGGCGCCCGGCTGATGGGTTTCGACAGCCTGTTTATCGCCGGGGGCATCCATCGCGACGAGACGATGCGGGACGGGGCGCTCGATCCGGCGGGGCTCGAGGCCGTGCTGGCGGGCAGCCCGGTGAAGCCGATCGCGGCCATGGGTGCGCTGGGGTAGATCAGGGGATCACAGGCGCCAACGGCGTGACACCGCAACCTTGATCTCGACAGAATGTATCGGTATCGATACATTCTGTATCATGAAGCCGATCGAGTGGCTTGGAAGCAGCAAGGTTGATGTCCGCGCGTTTCCTGAGGACGCGCGAATCGACGCAGGCTGGCAGCTCGAACTCGTCCAGCGCGGAGCGGATCCTGACGATTGGAAGCCTATGCAGAGCGTGGGGCCCGGCGTCAGGGAAATCCGCATTCGGGAGGCATCGGGGGCATTCCGCGTCATCTATCTGGCGACGATCGAGGATCGCGTTCTGGTGCTTCATGCGTTCCAGAAGAAGACGCAGGCCACCGCCAAAAAGGACCTCGACCTCGCGGCTCAACGGCTGAAACGATGGAAGGCAGAGCGATGAACGCGGACATCTCCGAGAGCGTCTGGGACGCCCTGGCCGATACCCAGCAGGAAGCGGCCAACCTCAAGGCCCGTTCGGCGCTGCTCCACGCGATCCGCCAGGCGGTCCAGCGTTGGGATCTGCCTCAGGAGGAAGCCGCCAAGCGGCTCGGGCTGACGCGGCCTCGCACCAATGATCTGCTGCGCGGGAAGCTCGCCAAATTCTCGCTCGACGCTCTCGTCAACATCGCTGCGTCGGCGCAATTGGAGATCGAAATCCGGGTCAAGGACGCGGCTTAGCGTCGAGAGCCGCCGCCGCCTTCCCCGCCCGCAGCCGCTTCCCGACATCCTGGAACAGCCCCCGGAACGGCCGGAATACGAATTTCACCGCCGAGCGGCCCGGCGGGACGGCCACAGTGCGGAACAGGACGTTGGCGCGCAGGATTTCGGCGGGGGCGCCGTCGATCTCGACCTGCCACCAGGGGTGCCAGACGTCGTTCAGCACGACATAGCCGCCCTGGGGCGCCTCGACCCGAAGCGTCACCTCGGTGGTGCCGTAATCGGCGATGCGGACGCTGCCGGCCGGGCCTTCGCCGGGTGGGTTGGCATCCGCGGGTGCCGCCGTGCCTGCGGGCCGGCCGGTCGCCAGCGGGTCGCGCGGCAGGGGCGGGAGCGCGCGGTCGAGCAGCACGGTCCGGCGCGGGTCGAAGCCTGAGGGCCATTGGCCGGTGGCGAGGATCGCGTCGAAATCGGCGGTCTCAGCCTTCGTCACCAAGAGCACGCGGGGCAGCGCGCGCGGGTTCTCATAGACATAGGCGTCGGGCGTGCGGGCGATCAGGGTCAGGTCGCCGGGCTTGAGTGCCTTGTCGATCTGCTCGACGGGGACGCCGGTGGCGATGAAGCGCAGGCCGAGCATGTCGGACAGCAGCGAGCGGTAGCCCGGCATCAGCGGCGAGAAGGTGCGCTGGTCAGGCAGGGCGACATGATCGCCGGCGCCGGTGGCCTTGCTGTAGATGCCGAGCCGCAAGGGGTTGTAGCCGAGCGTGTTGTCGAGCCGGTGGACAAGGCTGGCATTGGGCCAGTGGAAGCCGATGCCGGCGAGTTCGATGCGGTCGCGCCGGTCGGGGCCGGCGGTGCCGGCGGTCTCGCGCTTGAGCAGGGCGATGGTCTCGTTGCCGCTGTCGGCCCGCAGCACGTCGTAATCCTGCGCGGGCAGGGCGG
>NCCO01000130.1 GCA_002279705.1 Allobosea sp. 12-68-7 | reverse complement strand
TCGGACATGGCGAGCAGACCGTTGATGACGGTCAGGGCCACGACGATCAGAATTTCGGTTAACAAAACCAGTCCGTATCATGCAGGGCCGCGGCGATGGCGTCCTGCTTCCACGCCCCTTATAGCGGATGTTGCGCCTCTGGCGATGGTTCGGACGGATTTTTTTGAGAAGGGGCATGCGATGAACGAGACGAGGCCGAGCCCCTGGGAGCCTGCCGCCGCCCCGGCCGAGGCCGACCGCCGTCTGCATGCGCCGGCGGTGGCGCGCAATCGCGACGCGATCCGCGACACGCTGCGCCCGCGGCTGCCGCTAAGCGGCCTCATCCTCGAGATCGCCAGCGGCTCGGGCGAGCACATCGTCCATTTCGCAGAAGCCCTGCCGGCCCTGCGCTTCCAGCCGAGCGACCCGAGCCCGGAGGCGCTGGCGAGCATCGCCGCCTGGACCGCGCAGGCGGGCGCGACCAATGTCCTGCCGCCGCTGCGCCTCGACGCCGCCGATCCCGACTGGCCCGCGACCCTGGCGCCCGGCGAGACGCCGGCCGCGATCCTGTGCAGCAACATGATCCACATCGCGCCCTGGGCGGCGACCGAAGGCCTGCTCCGCGGCGCGGGCGCCCTGCTCCAGCCCGGGGCGCAGCTGATCCTCTACGGCCCTTTCCGCCGCCCCGGCCGCCCGCTCGAACCCGGCAACGCCGCCTTCGACGAGAGCCTGCGCGAACGCAACCCGGCCTGGGGCCTGCGCGATCTCGGCGAGGTCACGGCGCTGGCCTCGGGGGCGGGATTCGGGGAGCCGGAGGTGATCGAAATGCCCGCGAACAATCTGACGGTGGTGTTCGGGAAACAGGCCGGGCGCTGACCCGACGACGGGAACCTTGGTGCGGACGGCGGGGATCGAACCCGCATAGCCTTGCGGCTGAGAGATTTTAAGTCTCTTGCGTCTACCCGTTTCGCCACGTCCGCCTGAGGCAGAGCGGTAGCCGCCGCGGGCGCGGGGCGCAAGCGCTGCAAGCACACGACCCAGGCGTTCGCTCGAAGCCGGGGCTCATCCCCTTCCCCCGCTTGCGGTGGGGAAGGGTGAGGGATGGGGGGCCGCAAAGCAGGTTTCGCCCTCGCCTTCAGCAGACGCCCGAGCAGAACTGCCCCCCACCCCGGCCCTCCCCACCGCCAGCGGGGGGAGGGAGTCAGGCTCAGTTCCGCCGCGCCGGCTTGTACCATTCGACGCCGTCGGGATCGACATAGAGGCCGGGGGCGACGTTGGAGCCGATCGGCTTCTGCTGCATCGGCACGCGCACCGTGTCGTCGCGGTCGCCGCGCTTGACGTAAGGCGCCCCGCTCTGCGGACCGCTCCCGCCCTGGCCGCGCGAGCCGGCGAGCCCGATCGTGCCCTGGCGCCCGGCGACCTTGTCCTGCAGCTCGCTGGCGCTGCGCCCGGCGAAAGCGACGCGCCCGCCGCCCTCGATCACCGGGAAGGCGCGCCGCGCGGCGCCCTCCCCGACCACTCGCACGCCGGTGAAGCGTGGCACATAGGTCGCACCGCCCTTGCCGAAGCTCTCCCAGCCGCCGGTCGCGACCATCTGCGCGCCGCAGCGCTTGTGGCTGCGCTCGCACAGCGCCCGCGAGGCGTAGCGCGGCGCCTTCTGCTCGAATTCGGCCCGGGCATTGCGATAGGCGAACTCGCAGTGCTCCGCCGTCAGGATGCCGCCGGCGATGCACTCGTCGCGGCGCTCATAGACCGCCCCGCGCTCCTGCGCCGCGAGATCGGCCGGCGCGAGAAACAGCAGCGGCGCCAGGGATGCGGCGCGCAGGGCCGCCAGCAACAGCGCAGCGGAACTGATCAGAATCATGCGCCGCACCATGATCACGATTGTGGCCTTACAGCAGCGAACGCCGCGAGCGCGCGAGTTCGAGCGTCGCGCCATAGTCGATCTTGCCGCTGCCGAGCACGGGGATGGAGTTCGTCACCAGGATGGCCCGCGGCACCCAGAGCTCGGGGAAACCCTGCGCCTTCGCCGTCTCCTGCAGCAGGCTGCGCTCGGCATTCGGCTTCTCGGTGACGAGCACGAGCTGCTCGCCCTTGCGGGCGTCGGGCAGCGCCACGACGACATGGTTGCAGTCGGGCCAGAGCCCGGAAACCATCGACTCGACCGCCGCCAGCGAGACCATCTCGCCGCCGAGCTTGGCGAAGCGCTTGGCCCGGCCCTTGATGACGACGAAGCCGTCGTCGAGCGTGACGATGTCGCCGGTGTCGTGCCAGCCGCCCTCGGGCGGTACGAGCACGCCCGGCCGGTCGGCACTGAGATAACCGGCCATGATGTTGGGGCCGCGCACGCAGAGCTTGCCGCCCTCATGGATGCCCTCGACCGGCTCCAGCCGCGCCTCGATGCCCGGCAGCAGCCGCCCGACGCTGCCCTCGCGCATCGCCACCGGCGTGTTGCAGGCGAGAACCGGCGCGCATTCGGTGCAGCCATAGCCTTCGAGGATCGTGGTGCCGTAGGGCTCCCACATCCGCCGCGTCTCGGGCTTCACCCGCTCCGCCCCGGCCACGACATAACGCACGCTCTTGAGGTCGTCGGGGTCGGCCGCGCGGGCATAGCCCTGCAGAAACGTGTCGGTGGCGAACAGGAAAGTGCAGCCGGTCTCGCCGATCAGCTTCGGCACCTGCTTGTAATGCAGCGGGCTCGGATAGAGCACGACCTTCATGCCCGAGAGCAACGGCATCAGCATGCCGGCCGTCAGCCCGAAGGAGTGGAAGGCCGGCAGCGGGTTCATGACGATGTCGCGCTCGGACAAAAATCCCGCCGCGAGCGCGAAGATCTGGCGAGCATTGGACACCAGATTGGCGTGGCTCAGCACCACGCCCTTCGGCTTGCCCTCGGTGCCCGAGGTGAACAGGATCACCGCCGCCGCGTCGGGCGCGGCCGCATGAACACGATGTACGAAGCCCGGCACGAGGCTCGACAGCGCGCCCAGCACCTTGTCGAGGCTGGTGATCTCCTTGCGGACGTCTTCGAGATAGACGATCCGCCTGTTCTCTCCGAGCGCCTCCAACTCATCCTCGAGCTTGGCCTGGTCGACGAAGCGCCGCGAGGTGACGATCGTCTTCAGCTCAGCGAGTTCGCCCGCCGCCCGCAGATTCTTGACGCCGGCGGTGAAGTTCAGGAGCGCCGGCACGCGGCCGAAGGCCGACAGCCCAAACAGCGTCACCGCGAGCGCCTGAACATTCGGCAGCAGCACGCCGATCGGCTCCTTCGGCTGCGTGGAGCCGGCGAGCTTGCGCCCGAGCACGAGCGCGCCGAGCACGAGGTTGCCATAGCTCAGCGGCTTGCGCTCGGCATCCTCGACCGCGACGCGGCCCTTGCCATGGCGCGAAACCGCCTGCAGCAGGGCCTGGAACAGGGTGATCCTTGCGCCCGCCGCATCGAAGACGGGCAGGTTTGGTTCGGTGTCGGCCATGATTGGCTCGGCTCCCGGCTGGCGTTTCCTCTTGGCCTACGTAAGCCGAAATGCCGCGGATGCAACGAGAGATCGAAGCCCGCGCTCGCCGTCATTGCGAGCGCCAGCGAAGCAATCCAGGCCCGGCAGCGCTCGACATCCCCCTGGATTGCTTCGTCGCGACGCTGCTCGCAATGACGGCTGGCGCCAGGTTCGAATGCCTACCCGAACGCGCCGATCTCGTGCTGGATCGCGCCGGAGATCTCGCGCAGCAGTTCGAACAGCCCCTGCATCGGCGCGATCACCTCGCGGTGCAGCGCCTCATAGGTGCCGGTTTCGCGCAGGCCCGGCGGCTCGCCGAAATCGAGCCCGATCGTGGGGTCGGGCCGCAGCGGAAAGATGTCCGCCAGCAGCGCGAGGCAGGCGGGCACGTCGAGCCGCAGCAGCCGCTCGACCAGCACCTCGCGGGTGATCCCGGCATGGGGCCGGAAATCGGGGATATGGCTGGCGCGCAGCCAGATCCCGTGCATCGCCGCCAGCCGCAGCGCATGCAGCGCCACCAGCCGCGCCGGCATCTCCGGAACGTCCGGCGCCGCCGCCTTCAGCTTCAGCGCATCCGAGGAGAGCCGCCAGAACAGGCTGCGCAGCGAAGGCGCGAGATCGAGCCGCGACAGCGCCTCGCCGACGGCGAGCAGTTCGTCGCGGCGTCCCTCGCGGATGGTGCGCCGCGCCCGGTCGAACCAGCTGCCGGGGTCGAGTGAATCGAGATAGGCGCGCAGCACGTCGAGATCGCTGGCGGCGAGCGCATGCTCCGCCAGCCGGTAGGCCCGGTCGAAGCGGTCGGAGCGCTCGCGCATCGCCTTGAACAGATCGGGCGCGCGCGCCGCCGCCTGGCCGATGCCATGGACGCTGTTGGCGAGCCAGCCGAGCTGCTGCAGGATCGCGTTGTTGGGGATGGCGCGCAATTCGCGCGGATGGCGGATGCGCGTCGGCCCGCCGGCATCGCTCTGGCGCGCGGCGGGGCGCGAGCCGGTCTTGTCGAGCAGCGACGGGCCGAAGGTGCCGATCAGCGCGGCATAGCCGGGGTCGTCGACCAGCGTCGTCATCTCCTCGCGCACGGTCTGGAAGAACTCGGTGGCGAAATCGGGCTCGTCATAGATCGGGTCGGCGACGTCGGCGGCCACCGGCACGAGCACTGCCTCCGCGATGCGCCCGACGGTCGCCGCCGCCAGCTGCGGCGTGCCGAACATCAGATAGCCGTCGCTGCCCTGGAAGCTGGTCTCGCGCACCGTGCGCAGGCCGGCCTTGGCGAACGCCGCGCGCGCCCAGGCGGGTTCGAGATAGGCGAGCCGGTCGGCGAGGCTGCCGGGATGGGCGCCCCGCCCGGCGGATTCGCCATGGGTGTCGAAAATCACCAGCTCGACCTCGGCGAGGTCATAGCGGCGCAGCAGCTCGCAGATGCGGATGCGCAGCCGCTCGATCCAGAAGGTCGCGGCGACCTGCCCGATATAGCGCCCGGAATCGGAGTAGCCGAACTGGACGCAGAAGCGGCCATGGCGCTTGAGATAGGCGCGGAAATGCGGGCTGCGCAGCGCCTCGTCGATGATGCGCGGCCCCTGCTCGAGCGCGTCCGCCGTCTCGAACAGCGGCGAGATCTCGACGCGGTCGGCGATGCCGAAGCGGCTGGCGAGCCAGAGCGCGCAGAGCAGCGTGTAGCCCGTCTCCGTCTCGGCCACGAGGAAGCGCACGGCTTTCGTGCCGTCGACATGCTTCACGATCTGCGCGATCGTCATCAGCATCCGCGTCGCCGAGGCGCGTTCCGCCGCCAGAGCGCCGAAATCCACTGCGATCGGCGCGACCTTGGCCAAGAGCCCGTTCACCGCCGAGAGGAAGGCGCGCCGCTGCGCCGGCTGCGTCGGCTCCTCGTCGAGCGGGATCACGCCGCGCATGGCGTTGTGGAGCTGCGAGGCGTTGAGCCGGAAATGCGGCAGCGCGATCGAGACGCCATGGGCGACGCAGCCGGCCTTGACCAGGCAGAGCGCCATCGTCGTGGCGTCGTCGGCGGACTCAGCGATGGCCTCGTCCAGCGCCGCGATCAGGCGCGACGCCTCCGGCAGCGCCGCATCGCGCTCATTGACCAGCGCCAGCGCGAAGGCCTGCAGCGCCGGCAGAGCGGGCTGCGTCGTGATCGGCGGCGCCAGAGCCAGCTGCCGCTCGACTGCCGCCAGCGCCGTGGCGACGAGTTCGCGCACGGCCGCCGTCGCGGGCACCGCCGGCAGCTTCTCGAGCATGCGGGCGAACTGGCCCTGCTTCGATTCCAGCCGGTAGCGCAGCGTGTCCCACCAGCCGATATCGGTGCGCCCGTCGGTGTCGCAGCCGACCCAGGAGGCGAGGATGACCGGGCCTGGCGCCAACCCGTGCCAGTTCTCGGGCGAGAGCGGCTGCGCCGCCCGCAGCAGCGCGGCGTTCAGCGCATCGATCGCGTCGCGGGCATGGCGCACGGCATAGCGCGCCTGCTCGAACTCGTCCTGCAGCGTGATCCGCCCATCGGGCCGGAAGGACACCGCGGCATCACCGATCACCGCCTCGCCGCCGCCCTCGCCGCTGGCCTGAGCCGCGAGCGCATGGGCGAGCCTGCGGCTCATGCCGAAGGTCGGATGCGCCGTGAAGACGGCCGCGAAACGCAGCCGCTCGACGGCATCGCGATACTGCGCCAGCGGCTCGGCCGCGCCGGACGCAGCCTCGACGAGCGTGCCGGCGAGCGTGGCGAAGGCGGCCTCGCCATCGCCGTCGAGCCCGACATAGGCCGCCAGCCGGCCGGCGCGCTGGTGCAGCGCCTCCCGCCCCAGCCGCCGCACCAGCCCGCCGGCCGCCTCGACATCGAGCTCGCCGCGGTCCATCCGCCGCGTCAGCCACAGCGTCACCCGCAGGACCGGGTTGCCGAACGGGTCCTCGCGCGCATCGCTCCGTGCCTGGGCGATCTCGGCCATCAGCCGCGCGGCCAGTGCCGCCTCGTCCCCGATCGCGCTCTCGACCCCATCATTCATCGCTCATCCTCCCGCAATCGGCCGAGGCAAATTTCAGACCGGCCCGTTTCAGACCGGAAAAGCACGAGAACACAAGGCGGCACGGCATGGCTTTTGCTGGCAATGCCCGTCTTGCCGGTCCCGCCCGGCATGCGATGCTCGCCCGCGCCCCGTCCATGCCTTGCCGGAGATGCCGATGCACGCCGTGTCCGCCGCAGGCCTGCCCGAGCCTGACGCCACCGCCGCCTCCGTCGTGCTGCCGGCCCGGCCCGAGCCCCTGCGCCTCGATCCGGGCCGCACCGCGCTGATCGTCGTCGACATGCAGAACGCCTATGCCTCACCGGGTGGCTATATCGACCTCGCCGGCTTCGACATCGCCGGCACGCCCGCCGTGATCCGACAGGTCGCGCTGGCGGCCGACGCCGCCCGCCGCGCCGGCATCCCGGTGATCTTCCTGCAGAACGGCTGGGACGCGGAGTATCGCGAAGCGGGCGGGCCCGGCTCGCCCAATTGGCACAAGTCGAATGCGCTGAGGACGATGCGCCGCAAGCCCGAGCTCGACGGCAAGCTGCTGGCCAAGGGCGGCTGGGACTACGCCATCGTCGATGCGCTCACCCCGCAGCCGGGCGATCTCGTCGTGCCCAAGCCGCGCTACAGCGTCTTCTTCAACACCAACATCGACAGCCTGTTGCGGGCGCGGGGCATCCGCAATCTCGTCTTCACCGGCATCGCCACCAATGTCTGCGTCGAATCCTCGCTGCGCGACGCCTTCCATCTCGAGTATTTCAGCGTCGTGCTGGAAGACGCCACCCATGCGGCCGGGCCGGACTTCGCCCAGAAGGCCGCGCTCTACAACATCGAGACCTTCTTCGGCTGGGTCTCGACCGTCGCCGATTTCGCCGGCGCGGTCGGGCAGCAACCGCCCGCCTGACTCTGCAACGCCCCTCGCCTCCCCGCCTGCCCGAAAGCGAGCCCGCCATGTCTGCCGTCGACACTGAAGCCTTCCTGCGTGATCTCTACGATCTGCGCGCCATCGGCACCTTCAAGACCGGAGTCCACCGCCCGACCTATTCCCCGCAGGACATGGAGGCCCGCCGCTGGCTGATGGCCAAGCTGACCGAGTGCGGGCTAGAGGCCTCGATCGACGGCATCGGCAATGTCTATGGCCGTCATCGCGGCGAAGGCCCCCATCTCCTGGTCGGCAGCCATATCGAATCGCAGAACGAGGCCGGCTGGCTCGACGGCGCGCTCGGCGTCGTCGCCGGCATCGCGCTCGCGCGGGCCGGTCTGCCGGTCGATGTCTGCGCCTTCGCCGACGAGGAGGGCCATTTCAGCCTCAGCCTGCCCGGCAGCCGCTCGATGATCGGTGATCTGACCGAGGAGGCCATCGACGGCGCGCGCAACCGCACCGACGGCACGCCGCTGCGAGAGGCCCTGCGCGCCGCCGGGCTCGAAGGCCTGCCGCGCCGGCAGCTCGAGATCGGCCGCTACAAGGGCTATTACGAGATGCATATCGAGCAGGGCACGCAGCTCGAAGAGGCGGCCTTGCGGCTCGGCGTCGTCACCGGCATCGTCGCGATCTGGCAGTGGCGCATCGTCGTCGAGGGCCAGCAGGACCATGCCGGCGGCACCACCATGGCCGAGCGCCGGGATGCGGGCCTGAGCGCGGTCCGGCTGCTGGCGGCCATCGACGCCGAGTTCCCGCGCCTCGTCGGCGAGCGTACGACCTGGACCACCGGCCGCTTCCGGCTCGAGCCCGACGCCCCCAACATCATCCCAGGCCGGGCCGAGATCCTGTTCCAGTTCCGCGACGTCTCGGTGGCGGTGCTGGAGCGGCTGGAGGCGGGGTTGAGGTCGCTGGTGCAGGAGGCCAACCGCCGCGAGCGCTGCAGCGTGACGCTGGAGGCGATGAGCCTGTCCAAGCCCGCACTCTGCGACCAGGCGATGCAGGCAGCGCTGGCCGCGGCGGCGGAAGACCTCGCGCCTGGCGGGTGGCGCCACATGCCGAGCGGTGCCGGGCACGATGCGCAGTACATGGCGAAGGTCATGCCCGCCGCCATGCTGTTCTCCCCCTCCATCGCCGGCATTAGCCACCATTGGGCGGAGGACACGAAGGACGAGGACCTCGCGAAGTGTGTCGAGGTGCTCGCGGCGGGCGCGGCGCGCTACCTGGGGAACAACGCGCCGGTGTGAGGGGGCGCCATTGCCCCCACCCCACCTGCCCCGCAGGGCGGGGAAGGGTCCGGGTGGGGGC
>NCCO01000005.1:7423-55357 GCA_002279705.1 Allobosea sp. 12-68-7 | reverse complement strand
AAGCGGGGCTGCATCTCGGCCGAAGACTCTGCCGGGGGAACCGGTTGCTGCGCCAGCAGGGCCGAGGGCGCGGCCGAGAGGCAGAGGGCGGCTGAAAGCCCCGCCAGGACGCGGCGGCGGTCGATCGTGGTCATGACGGATCCGTGGTCTGGCGACCGTCGGAAGACGGCCGCCGAAGGCTTGCATGCCCGTGACTTAGGCGAGGAAATGGGGCCGGTCTAGGGCCGGTTGGCCGCCGGTCGCGACGCCCCGGCGACATCGCGCCGTTGACGGCCCGCAGCAGGGCCGGCTAGCGTCGATCCAAGGCCGGATGCAGCCTGCCGCTCGCGCCCGCAAGGGTTGGGTGAATGCATCCCGACATGGATATCCGGTCCCGATCGTTCGGTGGACGGCCATCAGCAATGCGAGCCCTGATCGTCCCGTCCGCCTGCGAGAAGGATCAAGACGATGCGGAGCTTTCGCGATGCGAAGCTGATGGCAAAGACCCTGCGCGAGGTGCTGGCCTCCCGGCAGGTCGGCCTCTCCCACTCCGAGACCCTCGAGATCGTGGCGCGGCAGTCCGGCTCGCCGACTGGAACACGGCTTCGGCCCGAATTCTCCAATCTACATACAGATCTCGCGCTCCGGCCTGACCCTGCATCTCTCCGAGCACCATGGTGACGCCAGCCCGGGCGCGACGGTCTTCGTCAGGATCGAGGGCGTCGACGCCTTCCACGCCGAACTGATCGGCAAGGACTACGCCTATTCCAAGCCATCCATTCAGGAGGATGCGCCGGGCGGTCGCACGCTGCAGGTGCCCGATCCGTTCGGGAACCGCATCCGCTTCACCGAGGCGCGGGACTAGGCGGCGCTCAGGCCGTCATCAGGCCGAGATGCTCGGCAAACGGCCCGAAATCCCGATCAGCGTGCAGCAGCGCATGACCGTGCTCGATGCAGAAGGTGGCGATGATCAGATCCGCCGTCTTGCGCACGGTCACACCGAGCCCCCGGAGCTTGCGATAGTTGCGGGCTCCCGCACGCGCGATTTCAGGATCGAACATCTGCACGAGTGGAAAGCGGCGCATTCGCAGGTCGATGGCAGAGGCATGCCTGTCATCGCGCGCGCCTTGCAACAGCTCCAGCAAGACCAGATCGCCAATCAGGAGATCGGGCGACTCGATCAACACATCGAGTCTGGCAACGGACGGGCTCTCCTGGCCCCTGAGATGAGCGATCCAGACGGAGCTATCCGCAAGGATCAAGGCAAGAGCTCGACATCACGTCCCGCTCGCATCTCGTCGAGGTCCCCTTCCCATCCCATGCCTTTCAACTCGTCGAAGGCCCTGCGTCGACGATGGTTGTCGACAAGGCGGCGAAGCGCTTCCTCGACGACCGCCTTCTTGGTGGAAAGTTCGGTCGCCTCCATCGCCTCCTTGAGAAGCGCGTCGTCGATGTCGATATTCGTGCGCATCGCTGCCCTATGTGTATGAACTGGCAAGACCATACACATCACCGGCCTCCTCCGCAATTTTGACCCCGCGCCTTAAAAAAAACCTCTTGTCGCCGGGGCCCATCATCCGTATATGCCTGCTACCCAATTCGCACGTGCCTGTGGCCGCGTGTCAGTCGGTGGGCATCCGGACAAGAGGCCGGACAGCCGCCAGGTGTTGGAGACGGATGGAGGGGGATGGATATCCCCTCAAATCACGCTCCCGGTTCCCTTCTTCAGGGAACTGTCACCGAACAGCGACTGGCAGCCGGAGGCGAAACCGGCGAACCCCGAATCTCCACGGGGGACGCAGCTTAAAGCAACGACGGAACGGGCTTTTTTTGGTCTCGCTGGTCCTCCAAAGACCAGCACCGAAGAGGCTTGTCCTTCATTGCCGGGCGTGCGGGGTCTCCCCAAGCGACGGTTACCAGGGTCCGGACGTTTCGTTCGGTGATGTGCGGCGTTTCCAACGCGTCGCGGATCGCTCGACCGACTCAAGCCGGCTTCATGTCGCATCGGCGCCGCTTGCGCCGGAGGGAGACGCGTCTCATGACCGAGCGCATCCGTGAGTTCCTTCGTACCCGCCGCGAGGATGGGCCCTGCGTCGTCGTCGATCTCGATGTCGTGCGTGAGAACTACCATGCCTTCTCGCGGGCTCTCCCCGACACGCGCGTCTTCTACGCCGTGAAGGCGAACCCGGCACCGGAAGTGCTCGCTTTGCTGGCTAAGCTCGGCTCCTGCTTCGATTGCGCCTCGGTCGTCGAGATCGAGCTCGCGCTCGCGGCCGGCGCCACGGCGGATCGCATCTCCTTCGGCAACACGATCAAGAAGGAGCGCGACGTCGCCCGCGCCATGGAGCTCGGCGTGCGCCTCTTCGCCGTCGACTGCACGGCCGAGGTCGAGAAGGTCGCCCGTTCGGCCAGCACCACCGGCGCGAAGGATGTGCGCATCTTCTGCCGCATCCTCTGCGACGGCGCCGGCGCCGACTGGCCGCTCTCGCGCAAGTTCGGCTGCGTGCCCGAGATGGCCGCGGATGTGCTTGAGCACGGCCATCGCCTCGGCCTGTCGGCCTATGGCATCTCGTTCCATGTCGGCTCGCAGCAGGCGAATGTGAACGCTTGGGATTCCGCCCTGGCCTCGGCCTCGGCGGTGTTCAAGGAGTGCGCCACCCGTGGTCTCTCGCTGTCGATGGTCAATCTCGGCGGCGGCTTCCCGGCGCGCTACCTGAAGCCGATCCCGGGCGTGCCGTCCTATGGCGATGCGATCTTCCAGGCGCTGTCGAAGCATTTCGGCAACCAGCTCCCGGAGACGATCATCGAGCCGGGTCGCGGCATGGTCGGCAATGCCGGCCTGATCGAGACCGAGGTCGTCCTGATCTCGAAGAAGGCCGCGGACGATCAGGTCGCCTGGGTCTATCTCGACATCGGCAAGTTCAACGGTCTCGCCGAGACCATGGACGAGGCGATCCGCTACCCGATCCGCAGCGCCCGCGATGGCGATGCGACGGTGCCCTGCATCCTGGCCGGCCCGACCTGCGATTCGGTCGACGTCATGTACGAGAAGACCCCGTATATGTTGCCGTTCAGCCTCGAGATCGGCGACAAGCTGCTGATCGAGGGCACGGGCGCCTATACGACGACCTATTCGGCCGTCGCCTTCAACGGCTTCCCGCCGCTGAAGCAGTACGTCATCTGACGTGATCGGGGCGCCGCAAGGTGCCCCGCGAGATCGGGTCCGGCGAAGCGCCCTGCCAGGTTCGGCAGGCCGCCCGCGGTTTCGGGCGGAGCGTCCGCGCCTCCAGAAGGACGCGCGGCGGACGTGGCTCCCGCCGGACCCTCTTCCACACATCCCTGTTGCTTGTGGCCGCGTTCGCGCGGCGCCGGGAAGGTCTGCTGCTGGCAGGCGCTCCGGCCGGAGGTGCGTCATGATCACGATCCGCGACGAAGTCGCTGCCGACATCCCCGCCCGCGAGGCGCTGCTCGACCGCTGCCTCGGCGAGCGCCGCACCGCCAAGTCGAGCGAGCGCCTCCGCGAGGGTCGTTTGCCGGCTGAAGGACTGGCCTTGACCGCCGAGCGCGACGGCGGCGTCGTCGCGACGGTGCGGCTCTGGCCTGTCGAGGCCGGCGGCAAGGCGGCCCTCCTGCTCGGCCCGCTCGCGGTCGCCGCCGAGCTGCAAGGCGAGGGCCTCGGCCGCGCGATGATGCGGGAAGCGATCTGGCGTGCGGCCTGCCGCGGGCATGGCGCCGTCCTGCTCGTCGGCGACGCCGCCTATTACGAGCGCTTCGGCTTCTCGGGCGACCTGACCCGCGATCTCGCCATGCCAGGCCCGGTCGAGCGCGAGCGCTTCCTCGGCCTCGAACTGCGCGACGGCGCGCTGGCGGGCGCCAGCGGCGTCCTCGTCGCCACCGGCCGTCGGGCCGAGGCCTCGACGGCCGCTGAGCCCGCACGTCGCGCTGCCTGAGGATAACCCTGACGGCCCCGGCGTTTCGCCGGGGCCGTCATGCATCCGTCATCGCACTGTAGCCGCTCCGTCGTCGCCGCCGGCCATGACCCCGCCCGAAGGTGGGGTCCATGGCGCAGGCGGTTTTCACGGCGGGCAAGGCGAGGGCATGGAGCGCGCCGCGCTGGCGGCCGCGCCGGGCGACCTTGCTCGCCTTCGCCATGCTGGCGCCCTCGCTGCTGTTCCTGGCGCTGTTCACCTATTGGCCGGTCGTCCAGGTCCTCTGGCAGTCGCTGCACGGGCAAGTCCGCGTCGGCGGCCCGCAGGCCTATGTCGGCCCGCAGAACTTCCTCAAGCTCTTCGCCGATCCCGCCTTCCGCAAGGCGCTGGCCAACAACCTCGTCTACGCGCTCGGCACGGTGATCCCGAGCCTCATCCTGGCGCTGGGCTTCGCCATGGCGCTCGCGCGGTCGAGCCGGGTCAACGCGCTGTTCCGGGCCCTGTTCTTCCTGCCCGTCCTGATCCCCCTGGTCGCGGCGGCCTCGATCTTCCTGTTTCTCTTCCTGCCCAATGTCGGGTTGCTCGACTACCACCTCGCCAAGCTCGCCATCTCCGGCCCCAACTGGCTCGGTGATCCCGATGTCGCGCTCTGGTCGATCATGGCGCTGACGATCTGGAAGAACGCCGGCTACTACATGCTGTTCTTCCTCGCCGGCCTGCAGGCTGTGCCGGCGGACGCCTATGAGGCCGCGATCCTGGACGGTGCCGGCCCCTGGCAGCGCCTGCGCTACGTCACCCTGCCCTATCTGAAGCCGACCATCGGATTCGTGCTGGTCATCGGCCTGCTCAACGTCGTCACCCAGGTCGACCATGTCTTCGTGCTGACCAAGGGCGGCCCGTCGGATTCCACCAACCTGCTGCTGTTTTATATCTACCAGCAGGCGGTCGAGAACTACGACGCCGGCCGTGCGGCGGCCGGCACGCTGGTGATGCTGGCGCTGCTGCTCATCGTCACCGCCTCATCGCTGCGCACGCTCGAACGCTCCTTCGGGGAGAAGGAGACATGAGCGCCGCCACCATGAGCACCGGCGTTTCGACCGGCGAGATCTCGCCGAAGCTCGGCTATGCCGCGACGCTGCTGGTCGCCGGCCTCTGGATGGTGCCCTTCCTCTGGATGCTGGTCGCCGCCTTCAATCCCGAAAGCATCGGCGCCGGCATGGCCTCGCTGGTGCCGTCCTACGTCCCGACGCTGGCCAATTTCCGCGAGGCCTGGGCCTCGGCCGATTTCCCGCGCTATGGCCTGAACACGCTGATCATCTCGCTCGGCATCCTCGCCGTGCAGATCGTCACGATCACGCTGGCCGGCTACGCCTTCGCCAGGCTGGAATTCCCCGGCCGGACGCTGTGCTTTTATCTGTTCCTGCTCCAGCTCATGCTGGCGCCGGTCGTGCTGATCGTCCCCAATCTGACGACGATCGCGAAGCTCGGCCTCTATGACAGCCTGCTCGGCGTGATGGCGCCCTATTTCGCCTCGGCCTTCGGCACCTTCCTGATGCGCCAGGCCTTCCGGGCGATCCCGCGCGAGCTCGAGGACGCCGCCCTGATCGACGGCGCCAGCGTTTTCCAGCGCATCAGCTTCATCTATCTGCCGCTGGCCAGGCCCTCGCTCGTCGCCTTCTCGATCGTCTCCGTCACAGCCCACTGGAACGAGTTCCTCTGGCCGCTGATGGTGATCAACTCGCCCGATCTGCGCCCCCTCACCGTCGGTCTCGCCTCCTTCACCCGCGGGGCGGAGGGCGCGCAGGCCTGGGGCGTCATCGCGGCGGGGACCCTGCTGGTCAGCGCGCCCCTGCTGATCGCCTTTGCGCTGTTCCAGCGCGCCTTCGTCAACTCCTTCGTCTCCTCCGGCATCAAGTAAGGGAAGCCACCATGACCACCACAAGACGCACCGTTCTGGCCGGCGCCGCGCTCGCCACGAGCTTCGCGCTGTCGCCCGCCTTCGCCCAGGCCCCGACCGAGATCGAGCTGTTCTTCCCCGTCCCCGTCGACGGCCAGCTCGCCCGCGACATGGCCGCCCTGATCAAGGAGTTCAACGAGAAGAACCCGTCGATCAAGGCCACCCCGGTCTATACCGGCTCCTATGACGAGACCCTGATCAAGACCCGCGCGGCGATGAAGGCCGGCAAGCCGCCCGCCGCCGTGATCATGTCCGCCAACTTCCTGCTCGACCTCAAGATCGAGGGCGAAATCCAGGCGATGGACGGCCTGATCAAGGCCGACGGCAAGACCAACGACCAGTTCATGGGCCAGTTCTTCGACGCGCTGCACGGCAACGCCGTGCTCGACCGGCAGGTCTATGGCGTGCCCTTCCACAACTCGACGCCGCTGCTCTACGTCAACACCGACCATCTCAAGGAAGCCGGCCTCGACCCCGACAAGCTGCCGACCAACTGGGAAGAGCTGGTCACCACCGCCAAGAAGCTGACCAAGCGCGACGGCGACCGCGTCACCCGCTGGGGCATGATGATGCCCTCCAACTACGACTACGGCGGCTGGATCCTGCAGGCCCTGACCCATTCCAATGGCGGCCAGTGGTTCAATGTCGATTACGGCGGCGAGGTCTATTACGACACCCCCTCCATGCTCGGCGCCCTGACCTTCTGGTCCGACCTCATCGCCAAGCACAAGGTCCATCCGGCCGGCGTCCAGGCGGGCGGCGCGGTGTCCTCGGCCTTCCTCTCCGGCCAGGCCTCGATGATGCTGCTCTCGACGGGCTCGCTGACCCATATCCGCACCAACGCGAAGTTCCCCTACAAGGTCGCCTTCGTGCCGAAGAACGTGAAGAACGAGGTTCCGATCGGCGGCGCCTCGCTGGTCATCCCGACGGGCGTCGAGGGCGAGCGCCGCAAGGCCGCCTGGACGCTGATCAACTGGATGACGAGCCCTGAGAAGTCCGGCTGGTGGAGCCGCGCCACCGGCTATTTCGCCCCCAACAAGGCCGCCTATGACCTGCCGGAGATGAAGGCGTTTCTCGCCAAGAACCCCGACGCCGGCATCGCGGTGAGCCAGCTCGCCGTCGCCAAGCCGTGGTTCGCCACCTACAAGACCGTCCCCGTCCGCAAGGCGATCGAGGACGAACTGGCCGCCGTGCTCTCGGGCAAGAAGACGCCGAAGGAGGCCCTCGTTGCCGCCCAGAAGGGCGCCGACGAGATCATGCGTCCTTATGTCGAGCAGACCGCGCTGAAGCTGCCGACGAACTGAACGCTTGTTCGACGTCATGCCCGGCCTTGAGCCGGGCATGACCCTCATCACCGCCTTCCATCGTCATGGTCGGGCTTGTCCCGACCATCCACGTCTTCCCTCCTCGCCGTCGCAAGACGTGGATGCTCGCCACAGGGGCGAGCATGACGGGGAGGTCGCATCCGGACACCACGCAGATGCTCATCGCCCAGATCACCGACCTGCATATCCGCCCGCGCGGCAAGCCCGCCTATCGCGTCTCCGAGACCAACGCGCTGAGCGAGCGCGCGCTCGATGTCGTCGCCCGGCTCTCGCCCCGGCCCGATCTGCTGGTCATCACCGGCGATCTCACCGACTGCGGCCTGCCCGAGGAATACGCCATCCTGCGCGCGATGCTCGATGGACTCGGCATTCCCGTCCTCGTCGTGCCGGGCAACCATGACCGCAGGGAGACGCTGACCGCGGGGCTGGCGCTCGATGCGCGGCAGGTCCTTGATGGCGGCTTCGTCCAGTTCGTCGCCGATTGCGGCCCGATGCGCCTGATCGGCCTCGACACGCTGCTGCCGGGCAAGAGCGCCGGTGCGCTCTGCGCGACGCGGCTCGCCTTTCTCGACAAGGCGCTGACGGAAGCCGACGGCAGGCCGGTCGCGATCTTCATGCACCACCCGCCCTTCGATTGCGGCATCCGCCACATGGATGCGATCCGGCTCCTCGACGGCGCCCAGGCGTTCGCGGCGATCGTCGCCCGTCATCCCAATATCGAGCGCATCCTCTGCGGCCATCACCACCGGCCGATCGTGACGCGCTTCGCCGGCACGATCGCGCAGATCTCCCCCAGCGTAACCCACGCCGTCACGCTCGATCTCTCGGAGGCGAGCCCCTCGACCTTCCACATGGAGCCGCCGGCCTATCTGCTGCATTCCTTCCGCGAAGGCGCCGGCTTCGTCACGCACACGGCCTTTGTCGAGCGCTTCCCAGGCCCGTACCCCTTCGTCCTCGATGCCGATTATCCCGGCAGCCACTAGACCTTCGCGGGGTGCGCTTGCCACCGCCTCTGCGGTTGATGTTTGACTCAGACAACGCTTCCCTCATAGGAGCCGGGGTGGCTCCGCGCGGCCACCCTCTCAACAGCGCCGATCCCAAAGGAGACAACCCGAGAATGAGCACCTGGCCCGTCTATGGAGAGATCACCGGCCCGATCGTGATGATCGGCTTCGGTTCGATCGGCCGCGGGACGCTGCCGCTGATCGAACGGCACCTGAAGTTCGACAAGAGCCGCTTCGTCGTCATCGCTCCCGATGACCAGAACCGCCACCTCCTCGACGAGCGAGGCATCCGCTTCATCCACGAAGCCGTGACGCTCGAGAACTACAAGGACATGCTGTCCCCCTTGCTGACCGCCGGCGGCGGCCAGGGCTTCTGCGTCAACCTGTCCTGCGACACCGGCTCGCGCGACATCATGGAGCTCTGCTCCAGCCTCGGCGCGCTCTATATCGACACGGTCAACGAGCCTTGGCTCGGCTTCTATTTCGACGAGACCAAGGGCCCGGGCGAGCGCTCGAACTATGCGCTGCGCGAGATGACGCTCGCCGCCAAACGCGCCCGCCAGCCCGGCTCGACCACCGCCGTCTCCTGCTGCGGCGCCAATCCCGGCATGGCCTCCTGGCTCGCCAAGAAGGGCCTGCTGAACATCGCTGCCGACATGCGCCTCAACGTGCCGCAGCCGACCACCCGCGAGGAATGGGCCGCGCTGATGCAGCACGTCGGCGTCAAGGGCATCCACATCGCCGAACGCGACACCCAGCGCTCGAAGAACCCCAAGCCCCCGGGTGTCTTCGTCAACACCTGGTCGGTCGAGGGCTTCATCTCCGAGGGCGTCCAGCCGGCCGAGCTCGGCTGGGGCACCCATGAGAAATGGATGCCGGAGAATGCCCGCACCCACGAGACCGGCTCGCAGGCGGCGATCTACCTGATGCAGCCGGGCGCAGCGACCAAGGTCCGCAGCTGGTGCCCGACGCCGGGTCCCCAGCATGGCTTCCTCGTCACGCACAACGAGTCGATCTCGATCGCCGATTATTTCACGGTGCGCGACGAGACCGGCAAGGCGATCTACCGCCCGACCTGCCACTACGCCTATCACCCCGCCAATGACGCGGTGCTCTCCCTGCACGAGATGTTCGGCAATGCCGGCCGCCCGCAGGAAGAGCATCACATCCTCGACGAGGAAGAGGTCATCGACGGCATCGACGAGCTCGGCGTGCTGCTCTACGGCCACGAGAAGGGCGCCTATTGGTTCGGCTCGCAGCTCTCGACCGAGGAGACCCGCAAGCTCGCCCCCTACCAGACCGCGACCGGCCTGCAGGTGACCTCGGCCGTGCTCGCCGGCATGGTCTGGGCGCTGGAAAATCCCAACGCCGGCATCGTCGAGGTCGAGGAGATGGATCTCGACCGCTGCCTCGAAATCCAGATGCCCTATCTCGGCCCGGTCAACGGCTATTACACCGACTGGACCCCGCTCGACGGCCGCCCCGGCCTCTTCCCCGAGGACCTCGACGAGAGCGACCCCTGGCAGTTCCGGAACATTCTGGTTCGCTGAGGGCACCCGACGCCGTCATGGTCGCCCTTGTGGCGACCATCCACGTCTTCGCCAATCGAGGGCGGCATTCAAGACGTGGACGCTCGGGACAAGCCCGAGCATGACGGAAATGGCCCTCACTTCGGCCTTTGTATCCTAACCCCCGCCAACAGCGCCCCGCCGGTGAGGAAGAACAGGATCAGCACGGCCAGCCCCGCGCGCTGGCTGGCGAAGACGGTCGTCGCCAGCGCCACCAGCGTCGGCCCCAGGAAGGACGTCACCTTCCCCGACAGAGCGAACAGCCCGAAGAACTCGCCGACGCGCTCCGGCGGCGCCAGCCGCGCCATCAGGCTGCGCGAGGACGCCTGCAACGGCCCGGCCACCAGCCCGATCAGCAGGCCCAAGCCCAGATACACCTTCTCGGGTAGCGAGCCGAACAGCCCGTCGCCAGGCGTGGCCGGCGCGGCCTGGACCACGAACAGGATCCGGTCGGGCGCCAGCGAGAGAATGCCAAGGCAGGCCAGCAGCAGGCAGCCGATCGAGCCCAGCACCACTGTCTTGCCGCCGATCGCATCGTCGACCCGGCCACCGATCCAGGCGCCGAATGTGCCGGTCACCGTCAGCAGGATGCCGAACACGCCGATCTCGATCGTCTGCCAGCCGAAGACGCCAGCGGCATAGATGCCCCCGAAGGCAAACAGCGCCACCAGCGCGTCCTGATAGACCATGTTGGCGAGCAGGAATCGCCCGAGCGAGGGCAGTCGCGGCAGCTCGCGCAGCGTCGCCATCAGGCGCCCGACGCCGCCCTGCGCGGCCGCCCGCAGGCTCAGACCCGAGCGCACCGTGTCGGGCGTGAACAGGAACATCGGCGCCACGAAGACGACGAACCAGAGCGCCGTCAGCGGGCCGGAGAAACGGTCGCCCTCGCGTGCGGCGGCGTCGAGCCCGAGGATCGGCGTCAGCCCCACCAGCGTCTTGCCGGTGAGCGGATCGGCCGCGAGCAGCGCCAGCGTCAGCGCGAGCGAGATCAGCCCGCCGAGATAGCCGATCGCCCAGCCCGTGCCCGAGAGCCAGCCGAGCCGTTCGGGCGGCACCAGCCGCGTCATCATCGCATTGTTGAAGGTGGTCGCGAACTCGGCCCCGATCGTCGCCAGCACGAAGCCGCACAGCGCGATCGGCACGGCCCAGGGAGAGCCGGGCACGGCAAACCAGAGCGCACCCGACCCCAGCACCAGCATCGCGCCGAACACCGCGATCCAGGGCTTGCGCGGCCCGGTCCGGTCGGCGATGCCGCCGAGCAGCGGCGAGAGCAGCGCGATGCACAGCCCCGCGAATCCCGTCGCATAGCCCCACAACGCCTGACCCTGTGCCGGATCGACGGCGAGCGCCGCGGCGAAGAAGGGCGCGAAGACGAAGGTCGTGATCAGCGTGAAGAAGGGCTGCGCCGCCCAGTCGAAGAACAGCCAGGCGGTGACGGCGCGGCGGGGTGGGTACGATGTCGGTTGCACCGCTCAGCCTTCATCCTGAGGAGCAAGGCGCAAGCCTTGCGTCTCGAAGGATGCTCCAGCGGCGTCGGGAACTTCCTGAACCATCCTTCGAGACGCCGCTCCGCGGTTCCTCAGAATCAGGGCGGCGGACACCCGCTTCACTGCAGCGTCGTCTCGGGATCGCCGCCATTGCGGGCCAGCTCGATCTCGGTGATCGCGACCAGCACCTCGGCGCGCTCCTTCAGGGTCGGCGCCTCCAGCAGGGCCTGCTTCTCGCGCGGACCGAAGGGGCACATCATCGAGAGCGCATTGACCAGCGCCTCGTTGGGGGCCTCGTTGACGCCCTTCCAGTCGATCTTGAGCTCGCTCGCCTTGGCGAAGGCGCGCAGCGCCTTGAGCAGGGCGTTGCGGTCGACCGCCTCCTCGCCGGCCCGCGCCGTGAAGTCGATCAGATAGGCGTCATAGCCGACGCGGCACTGGCGATAGGGCGTCGTCACCGACAGCTCCTCGGCGATGCGGAAGCGCGCGATGCCCGTCAGCGTCAGGATGTAGCGGTCGTCGCCGGTCTCGGCGAACTGCGTGATGCGGCCGAGGCAGCCGACCTGCAGCAGGCCCGGTGTCGCCGCCTGGCGGGCGCTCTCCGGTTCCGGCTGGACGATGCCGATGACGCGATGCGTGCGGATCGCGTCGTCGATCATGGCGATGTAGCGCGGCTCGAAAATGTTGAGCGGCATCTGCCCGCGGGGCAGCAGCAGCGCGCCTCCGAGCGGAAACACGGGCACCACGGCCGGGCAGTCGTCCGGCCCCTCATAGACGGCGTTCATGCCCATCGGCCGCTCCTCACGTTCAGGAGAACAACAGGGTGGACAGCTTGCGCCGGCCCGCCATGCTGTGCTCGTCCATCGGCCCCCAGGCCTCGAAGAACTGCAGCAGCTGCTTGCGCGCGCCGTCGTCGTTCCAGGCACGGTCGGCCTTGATGATGGCGATCAGATGATCGACCGCCTCCTCGCGCCGATCATTGGCGTTGAGCGCCAGCGCCAGGTCGAAACGCGCCTGATGATCCTTCGGATCGGCGGCAACCTTCGCCTCCAGCTCCGCCGTGTCCCCGAGCGCCGCCGCCTGCTGCGCCAGCTCGATGGCGGCGCGCACCGCCACCACGGCCGGGTCTGCCGCCTTGGCCTCGGGCACCATGCCGAGGATGCCGGTCGCCCCTTCGAGATCGCCGAGATCGAGATGCAGCTTCGCCAGCCCCGCGATCGCCGCGACATGGTCGGGCTCGAGCTCCAGCGCATGCGCATAGAGCTCGCTGGCGCCGGCGGCGTCGCCGGCCTCGGTTGCCGCCTTGGCCGCCGCGATCAGCTCCTCCGTGGCGCCGGGCCCCATTGCGCCGACGAGCTTCTCGATGAAGGCCTTCACCTGGCTCTCGGGCTGGGCGCCCATGAAGCCGTCGATCGGCTGGCCCTGCTTGAAGGCGATGACGGCCGGAATCGACTGGATCCCGAGCTGACCCGGAATCTCCGGGAACTCGTCGATGTTCATCTTGACCAGACGCACCTTGCCGCGCGCCGCCTTGACCACCTTCTCGATCACCGGGGTCAGCTGCTTGCAGGGGCCGCACCAGGGCGCCCAGAAGTCGACAAGCACCGGCTGCTTCATCGACTCCGCGATGACATCCTGCCGGAAGCCCTGGGTGCTCGTGTCCTTGATCAGACCGGGTTGTTCGGCCGTGTCGCCATTGACCAGCATGGGTCGTCCTTCATCGCCTGCATATCGGAAACGGGGTGGTCCGGCCGCGCCCGCAGCCGCCCCATAGATGGGGAGGATCAGACGTTCTGTCCATCTTCGGGAACCGGCAAATCGACGATCATCGGATCGTGGCCGGTCTCGCGCAGGAACGCCAGCAGATCGTCCAGCTCGAGCCGCAGGGTCGCCGTGTTGATCAGCGGGTGGAAGTTGACCGGCTCCCCGGTCGCGAGATTGCGGTCGAGCACCATCGTGACCGCGCCCTGCCGGTCGTTGATCACCGCCAGCGCGGTCACCGAGCCCGGCGTGACGCCGAGCTTCTCCATCAGCGCCTCGGCCGAGCAGAAGGAGAGCCGCCCGCTCGCGCCGATCGTCTCATGCAGGCGCTTGAGGTCGATGCGCGCATTCTCGCGCGCCGAGACCAGGAAAAGCCGGCCCTTCTTGTCCTTCACGAACAGGTTCTTGGAATGCAGCCCCGGCAGCGTGCCGCGCAGCGCCTGGGATTCGGCGACGGTGAAGACCGCCTCGTGATCGACGCGCACATAGGCGATGCCGCGCGCACTCAGATGCGCACAGAGTTGCTCGGGCGTCAGCGGCGCGGCGAGAGTGGCAGCGGCGGTTGGCGGCATGGCGAAGGCGGGCTCGAGCTCGAAAACCAGTGATGTCGCCCTGCCTAACGCGCGGCAAACGCCGCTTCAAGCGGCCGCGCGGGGCCGGATCGGCTTGTTCCGACGCGGCTTTCCGAAAAGATGAAACTTCCGCAACAAGGCGCTTGCACTGCGCGCCGCTTTGGGGCAATAAGCCGGCCTCCGCGGCGGAAACGCCGTGCCGATGTCCTGATGCGGGAGTAGCTCAGGGGTAGAGCACAACCTTGCCAAGGTTGGGGTCGAGGGTTCGAATCCCTTCTCCCGCTCCAGGACATGAAAGCCTTCGAGACTGTCGCAAGCGTCGGGCCTCCCGGCGCTTCTTGCGTTTTGGTGTTCAAAGTGTCGGCGCACCTTCAAAAGGGCGTCGAAACACCGCGGCTATACCCCGGGTTGCAATGACGCTTCACGTCGCTGGCACCGGTTCGCCGATGCCGGCAGCGATCACTGTCCTGGGCCGTCGCCTCATGACCGCGTAGCCAGATTCTGACGCATGCGAGCTTGAGGCTTGCGAGGACGTTTGCGGCGCACTTGTCGCGGCGGGTGGCGATGCGACGGAACTGTTTGATCCTGTTGAAGAAGCGCTCGATCAGGTTTCTGTCTTTGCAGAGGTGTGAATAGGCGTCTGCTGTAACCACGGCATCGGCATCTTGCGTGATCTCACGAAACCCCTGTTTACCCAATCAGTTGAATAACTTATGCCGATTTCAGGGGGTGAGGTTTGGGCGCCGATCGGGGCTTACGGAATGCCGATTCAGATGGAGAAGCTGGCCAAGGACGGCATGACGATGCTGCTCGTGACCCACGAGGTGAACTTCGCCCGCACTGTCGCGAGCACGACCGTCTTCATGCGGCAGGGCAAGATCTGGGAGAGCAGCCCCTCGCAGGAGCTCTTCGCCAACCCGCAGACGCCGGAGCTGCGCAACTTCGTCAGCGCCGGCTCGAAGTGAGACGCTGCGGCGTTCCCTGACAGGGCGCCGCCCCCGGCCCCTTCAGGCCGCCAGTGGCAGGGCGCCCTCGCGGGTGATGCCGGCCTGATCGAGCGCCTGCTTGAGGCGCGCGATCTCGGCCTCCGGCAGCTTCATCAGCGGCGGCCGCACCACCGCCCTGTCGAGCCGGCCGAGCAGCACGAGCGCCTCCTTCATGCGGTTGTGCATGTCGAGGAAGGGCGGCGCGTAGAAGGCCTGCGACAGCGGCACGATGCGGCCGTTGACCGCCTGCGCTGCCTTCAGGTCGCCCGCCTGGACCGCCCGCCACAGCGCCACCTGCAGATCGGCGATGACGCTGCCCGAGCCCGAGAGCAGCCCGTTGCAACCGAGCGTCAGCGAGGCCATCAGCCACGAGGAATGGGTGGTGAGCACGTTCACCGGACGGGCGAGGGCCTGGAAGGTCCGGACATGCTTCTCGTGCAGCATCGGATCATTCGACCAGTCCTTGATCGCCGCGATCGTCGGCACCGCCTCGAACAGGGCGAGCAGCGTCTCGAACGGGTAGCCCAACCCGCCGCCCATCGGATACTGGAAGGCGATGATCGGCAGATCCGTGGCGTCGGCGATGCGCCGGTAATGCGCGATCGCCATCTCCGGCCGCAGCTGCCCGCCCATCGCCATGCTGTTGGGCGGGAAGACCAGCAGCGCCGAGGCCCCCTCGCGCGCCGCCATCGCCCCCAGCCGGGCGGCCTCGATCGAGCCATCGGCATAGATGCCGTTGATCAGCGGCACCCGGTCGCCGACCTCCGCCAGCGACGCTGCCAGGATCTGCTGCTGCTCGTCGAAGGAGCAGGCATGCACCTCGGAGGCATGGCCGTTGACGGTGACCGCGCTGACCCCGTCGACCAGAGCGCAGTCGCGCAGATGGCGGCGCGTCTGGCGCTCGTCGATGCTCATGTCGTCATGGAGTGCGAGCAGCGTCGCCGGGATCACGCCGGCAGGCCGGAAGTCCTTGAAGCGAGGCATGTCCGTCTCCTGTTGTCGCGGGTCAGTCGTTCCAGATGCCGCCGGTGACGCTGATCGTTTCGCCGGTGATGTAGTCTGCCTCGTCGGAGGCCAGGAACGCCACCGTCTTGGCGATGTCGGAGGGCAGGCCGGCGCGGCGCAGCGGAATCGTCTTGGCCCGGTCCTTCGCCGTCGGCAGCCCCTCGGCCGCGCGCTGGATCTCGGATTCGTCGCGCATCTTGGTCTCGACGATCAGCCCCGGCGCGATCGCGTTCACCCGGATGCCGTATTCGCCGATCTCGAGCGCCAGCGACTGGGTCAGCGACACCACCGCGAATTTCGAGGCGCAATAAGCGCCATAGGCCGCCACGCCCGACTTGCCCATCCAGGAGGCGATGTTGACGATCGTTCCGCTGCGGCGCTCGACCATGCCCGGCGCGATCTGGCGGGTGACGTGGAACAGCCCGTCGACATTGATGCCGAAGGTGGCCTTCCACTCCGCTTCGCTGGTCTCGAGCAGCTTGCCGACCTTGCAGATGCCGGCATTGTTGACGAGCATGTCGATGGGGCCGAGCGCCGCCTTCAGCGCGCCGATGCCGGCCGCGACATCCTCCCGCGACGAGACATCCCCCGCCACGACCACGACCCGGCCGCCCTCGGCGGAGAGCGCGTCGGCGGTGGCCTGCGCCGCCGCGCAGTCCAGGTCGAAGATGCCGACCTCGCAGCCTTCCGCCACGAGCCGCGCCGCGATCGCCCGGCCGATGCCGTGCGCGCCCCCGGTGACGATCGCCTTGCGGCCGTTCAATCCATACATCTGTCAGCCTTGTGTCTTGGGTCAGCGGTCGATTTTGGGTTTGCGGTCGCCCTGCGCCGTCCAGCCGCCATCGACGACCATGACGGAGCCGGTGCAGAAGGAGGCGTCGTCGCTGGCGAGCCAGAGCATCGCCTGCGCGATCTCGATCGGCTGGCCGAGGCGCTCCATCGCCTGGCGCTCCTCGAGGCCGCGACGTAGCACCGCGCCGTCGGGCCCGCTCAGGATCTTGGTGAAATAGGGCGATTCGATCGTGCCCGGCGCGACCGCGTTGATGCGGATGCCGGCCGCGACATGGTCGATCGCCATCGCCCGCGTCAGCGCCGCCACCGCCCCCTTGGAGGCGACATAGGCCGCGCGATCATGGATGCCGATATTCGCCGCCGCCGAGGCCGTGTTGACGATCGCGCCGCCACCCTGCGTCTCCATCACGGGAATGGCATGCTTGCAGCCGAGGAAGACGCCGTTGACATTGACCGCCATCAGCGCGTTCCAGTCGGCCTCGGAGGTCGACACCACGGTCCCGGCGATGCCGTAGCCGGCATTGTTGACGAGGATGTCGAGCCGGCCGTGATCGGCGACGACCTTCGCGATCATCGCCGCAACCTCGGCCTCCCGGCTGACATCGACGGTGTGGGCGCTCGCCTCGCCACCCTGCCCCACGATCTCAGCCGCGACGCGCTCCGCCGCCGCCCCGTTCCGGTCGGCGACGATCACGCGCGCGCCCTCACGGGCGAACAGCTTGCAGGCCTCATGGCCGATCCCGGAGCCGCCCCCGGTGATGATCGCGATCTTGCCTGCGAGTTTCATGGCCTTGGCCTCCCTTCGAGGACCCCGTGACGATCCCGGCGCTGCGCGCTCACATCATCACCACGGGAGAAAAATGCTGATCGACGGCCGCCAGAATGGCCTGCGCGACGATCCAGGACGATTTCGGATTGGTCGGCGAGGGCTGGTTCGCGATCTCGAGCGCCATGGTCCCGAACTCGCTGCTCACCGTGACCACATGCGTGTTTCCGGTCGCGGCGGGATCACAGACGACGTCGACGCCGGTCGCCTCGAAACCCGGCCCCGCCAGCGCCAGCGCCGCCGCAACGTTGAGGTTCTGCGGGTAGAGCGCCGCCGCCTCGCGCGCCGTGCCCGAAAACAGCGTCACGGGCCGGGACAGCGCGGCCGGGTCATGGCCGAGCGCGCGCAGTTCGCCGCTCCAGGCGGCCGGCGGCTTGCGCGATTGATAACGCAGCTCGAGCTGCTTGGCGTGGCGCACGGCCCGCACATAGTCGAGCCCGCCGAGCGCGCCCGACGCCAGCAGAAGCCGCCCTCCGCCGTCGCGCGCGGTGGCGACGAGGGCGGCGAAGAAGGTCTCGTCATGCAGGGCGCCGATCGACGAGATCAGCACCGGCAGGCCGAGCGCCAGGCAGCCCGGAACGCTCTCGCGCACCGCGCCATGGCCGGCGGCCTCGATCACCAGATCGGGAGCGAAGGTCGCGACCTCGTCGAGCCCCGACAGGGCCGCGACGCCCTCCGGAACCCGCCCGGCCGATGACGAACCCGGCCGCAGCAGTACGGCGAGCGCATAGCCGGGCTCCCGCGCCGCACGCAGCGCGGCCACGATGTCGGCGGCGATGGCGCCATAGCCGATCAGGACGACGCGGCGCGCGCTCATCCCAGCTCTCCGATCCACTCCGCGACCTGGGCGGTGAAGGCGTCGGGCCGCGAGACGGGGAAGAAATGCCCGCCGGAATCGAGCAGGATCTTGCGGGCGCCGGGCAGGGCCGCAGCCAGATCCTCCTGCAGGAAGGCCGGCACGATCATGTCGTCGCGCGCGCCCAGGACCAGCGTCGGCAGGGTCAGCGCGGCGATGTCGGCCGAGCCGTCGAATGAGAGCAGCGCGTCGATGCGCTCGCGCACGACCTGGCGCGCGTCCGCCGAGACGGGCGCGGCCGCGATGGCCGCCTCATAGACGCTCCAATGCGACTCCAGCCAGGCCGGCGGATAGGAGATCAGCACGGCGGTGGCCGCATAGGCCTGCGGGTTCTCGGCGAGAATGGCCCGCCGCGCTCCAAACAGCGCACTCATGTAATGGCTCGGCTTCAGCCAGGTGGCGCTGAGGATCAACCCGTCCAGCCGCTCCGGCGCGATCCGCGCGAGCGCCTGGCCGATGCAGCCGCCGGTGGAGTGGCCGAGCAGCACGGCCCGCTCGACGCCGGCCGCGTCGAGCACGCTCAGGCAGTCGCGCGCGAGCTGGTCGATCGTGCAGGGCGCGCTGCCGCGGCTGCTGGCGCCGATGCCGCGCTGGTCGAAGCGGATGACGCGGGAGACGTGCGCGAGCGTCGCCGTGTTGCCTTTCCAGAAGCCCGCCGTGCCGCCGAGCCCGCTGACGAGCAGCAGCGCCGGCCCCGCGCCCTCGGAAAAGGCGTGCAGCACCGCCCCGTCCGGGGTCGTGACGGAAAAGGCGCCGGACGTGCCGGTCGGAAAAGCGGCGCTCATTGCAGCGGCGAATAGGCGACGGGCGTCAGGATGCGCGTATCCTGGATGTCGATCAGCCCATCGACGCGCTTGAGATAGTCCTGCCAGCGCGGATCGGCCAGCATCGTCTTGCGCTTGGCGGCGCGCTCGTCGAGGCTGTTGTAGCTCCACAGCGCCACCACATGGTTGAGCTCGCCGATCTCCGTGGTGAAATAGGCGATGAAGGTGCCCAGATGCTCCTTCTGCAGCGGCAACCCGTATTCGCCATAGAGCTTCACGAACTCGGCCAGCTTCCCGGCCTTGATGCGATAGTCGCGCTCTTCATAGATCATCGTTCGTCTCGCTCTCGCTTCATCCCAGAGGCCTCGGCGCCCCTTCCCCACGGCTCGCCGCCCGCGGTCGGCGGGGCTGACCGCGCCACTGCTAGCCATACATGACCTTCGGCAGCCAGGTCGCCAGCGCCGGGAAGAACAGCAGCAGGGCCAGCACGGCGAGCTGACAGAGAATGAAGGGGATCACGCCCCAATACATGTCCTGCAGCCGGATACTCGGCGGCGCGATCGCCCTCAGATAGAAGATCGAGGGCGCCATCGGCGGCGTCAGATAGCTGGTCTGCAGCACCACCAGCATCACCACGGCAAACCACAACGGGTCGATGCCGAAGCCCTTGATCAGCGGAATCGCGATCGGAACGATGATCAGGATCAGCGAAATCGAATCGACGATGAAGCCGAGGATGAAGGTGATGACCAAGATCACCGCCATGATCGACCAGGCGGAGAGCCCGAAGGCGTCGAGCACGCCCTTGGTCGCGGTCATGCCGCCCGAGGCGAAGAAGACGCCGGCGAACATGCCACCCGCGAGCACGATCGCGAGGATCATCGCGGTCAGGGACACCGTCTGTTTCGCTGCCTGGAACAGCAGCGACCAGGTCAGTCGCCGATAGAGCAGCGCCAGCAGCAGAACGCCAAAGGAGCCGCAGGCGGCCGCTTCCGTCGGCGTCGCCAGCCCCGTGAACAGCGTGCCGAGCACGGTGAAGATCAGGAAGGCCGGCGGCACCAGCGCGCTCAGCGTAAACCGGATCTTCTCAGCCAGGGCGCGCGGATCGGGCTCCGGGTCCGGCGGCGCGAGCGAGGGCTTCACCGCGCAGGCGATGAGGATGTAGAGGATGAACAGTCCCGACATCAGCAGGCCGGGAAACAGGATACCCGCCAGGAGATCGCCGATCGGCAGGGTCGCGATCGGCGCCAGCACGATCACCGGCACCGAGGGCGGGATGATCGTGCCGAGCGAGCCACCCGCGCAGATCGTGCCCGAGATCAGCTTGTTGTCGTAGTGGCGCTTCATCATGGCCGGAATCGCGAGCATGCCGACCAGCGTCTCGGTGGCGCCGACGACGCCGCTGGCGGCGGCGAAGATCGTGCACATCAGCAGGGCCGCGATGGCCAGCCCGCCGGGCAGGCGCCGCGTCCACATGTAGAGCGCGTCGAACAGTCGTTCCGCGATGCCGGCCCGCTCCAGGATCGAGCCCATGAAGATGAAGAGCGGGATCGCGCCCAGCACATAGTTCGTCGCGATGTCGTCGATGCGCTGCGCGAACTGGTGCACCAGCGTGCCGCCGAAGCGCATCAACCCGAAGCCGAGCGCCGCGATCATCATCGAGAAGGCGACGGGGAAGCCGAGGAAGATCAGGCCCAGCAGGGCCGGGAACATCCACAGGACGGTCTGGGACGTCATCGGGCCGGGCTCTCCGTGGCGCGGCCGAAGACGACCAGCAGGTTTTCGATGGCCTTGGCGAAGCACTGCAGGCCGAAGAGCGCGAAGCCGATCACATAGATGACGCGATAGGGCCAGATCGGCGGGTTCCAGGCCGAAAGCCCCGTGCCCTCGCCGGTGCGGTAGACGCTGGCGACATTGCCGATCAGCGCGTTGGTCAGCCAGGCCAGCATGCCGGCCATGATCAGATAGCCGACGGCGTCGATCCCCGCCACGGCGCGGCGCGGCAACACCTGGTGCAGGAAGTCGACGTTCACATGCTGGTCCATCAGCACGGCATAGGACAGGCCGAGCAGGAAGATCGTGCCCATCATCATGTAGCTGAGCTCGAAGGCCCATTGCGTCGGCGCGTTGAAGGCGTAGCGGCTGACCACCTCGAACACCATGGCCAGCACGAGCGGGAGAACGACGAGCGCGCCCACGCGCCCCGACCAGAGCGAGAGGATGTTGATGAAACGGACGATGGGCATGGACGACCTCGCGCCGGGAAGCCCGCGGCAGCGACCATCAAGGCCGCCGCCGCGGGCGAGGGATCAGCGCGAGCCGATGGCGAAGCGGAATTCGCTCAGCGGCTTGACGCTCGCCATGAAGGCCTTCTGGCTGTCATAGGCCTTCTTGAACCAGGCGTTCGAGGCCGCCTGTTTGTCGGCCCATTCGCTTGAGGCCTTGACCACGGCGGCGGTCAGCTTCGGGTCGACCTGGATCACCTCGATGTTGCTGGCCTTGATCTGCTTGTAGGCGTCGAGGTCGCTCTTGGCGTAGCCGAGATAGGTGTCGAGCACCGTCAGGCGGCCAGCGAGTTCGAGCAGCTGCTTGTCCTTGTCGCCGATCTTGGCCCAGGTCGCGTTATTGAAGATGCAGTCATGCGCGCCCGACGGCGCATGCAGGCCGGGCATGATGATGTACTTGGCGACCTTGTGGAAACCCTCCGACAGGTTGCTGCCCGGGCCGCCCCATTCGATCGCGTCCACCACCTTGCGCTCCAGCGCGCTGAAGACCTCGGAGCCCGGCAGCACGACCGTCGAGGCGCCCAGCATCGGCGCGATCTCGGCCCAGGAGGAGGAGGTGCGCAGCTTCAGCCCCTTCATGTCCTCGATGGTGCGGATCGGCTTGTGGGAGTGCATGAAGAACTCGGTCTCCAGCACGCCGCAGGGGAAGGCGACGACGTCGAACTTCTCCTTGCGCCACTGCTTCCACAGGTCGGCACCGCCGGCGTTGTAAAGCCACATCATCATCTCTTCCGGGTTCGGCCCCGCCGACCAGCCGGAGAAGATCGCGCCCGTGCGATCGACCGCCCAGTCATAGCCCGGCCAGCTGTGCCCCATATCGGCGACGCCCTTCTGGACGGTTTCCGTGACCTTCAGCGCCGGCCCGAGCGCGCCGGCCGGGAAGACGTTGATCTTGATCCGGCCCTCGGTCATGCGCTCGACGTTCTCGGCGTATTTCTTCGCGCCGATCTCGAGCCAGTGGCCGCCCGCCCAGGGCGTCGCCATGTTGAGCTCGAGCTTGTTCTGCGCCAGCGCGCCCTGCGCACCGAGCACGATGCCGGCGACGGTGGCGAGCGCGGCGGCGACGGTCTTGAATCCGGTCATGATTTGGCCTTTCCCTCTGTTGCAGTGTTTTTCGGTGATCCACAGGCCGCTCGGCCTGCCGCGTCGACCGGCCTTGATGACCTGTGCCGACACGAGGACGCTGTCTTCGTCACAGGCGGGCGCATTCCTGCGCCCAACCCCATCTTCGGCCGTCTCCTCGGCCGGCCTGACGTCGCACCCCGGCCGAAACGGGCCGACAGGTGAAGCAACTCATATATTGCCGTGCACAAACATGCCCCGACTCCGAGCCCGGCTGACGCAAGGATCGCGCCAGCCAAGCTACGCCTCCCTTTGAACAAGATGATCATCGCCAGCTTCATCAAAATGGCAGGCGGCTGACAGCCACACACCGTCTCAAGCCGTCATATATCAGCACGGGCTTGGGCACCCCGCAAGATTGATCCAAATCAAGCTTGAGAAGGCCGCGGCCCCGCGGGAGCGGCGCGATCATGCGGTCGCGGCAGCCCTGCGCGTCGCCGGGTTGCCAATCGGGCCCGCCGCCGCCAAACAGGGCTCTGTCAGGGGCGGCGGGTGCGGCATGGATATCGAGCAGAAGCGTCTGGCCGCGTTGCGGCATCTTCTTACGCAGGCCCATGCGAAACTGGGGCTGAAACTCGGCTTCCGGCTCTGGGACGGCAGCCAGGTTCCGGCGGACTGGCCCGAGGACGGGCTCGCCATTGCGATCCGCGATTCTGGCGCCGTTGCCGCCCTGATGCGCAAGCCGAAGCTCGATACGCTGCTGAACCTGCACATCAGCGACCGCATCGCCCTGCTCAATGGCTCGATCTTCGATCTCGCGACGGCACGGCCCGAGGGCAAGATCGGCCGCCTCGCGCGCACCATTCCCAAGGCGGCGATCTTCGACGTGGTCCGCCGCTTCATCCTGGCGCCCGGCGCCGCGCCCAGCGCCGTCGACCATCGCAGGGGCGACGAGATCGCCCGCGACGGCGCGCCCGCGACCAACAAGGCGAACGTCGCCTATCACTACGACGTCTCGAATGCCTTCTACCGGCTCTTTCTCGACGAGGAGATGGTCTACACCTGCGCCTACTTCACCGAGGACCATGGCGACATCGCCCGCGCCCAGCGCGACAAGCTCGACATGATCTGCCGCAAGCTGCGCCTGAAGCCGGGCGACCGCCTGCTGGACATCGGCTGCGGCTGGGGCGCGCTGGTCTGCCACGCCGCCCAGCATTACGGCGTCGAGGCCCATGGCGTGACGCTGGCGGAGGAACAGTTCAAGCTCGCCCAGGAGAAGGTCGAGCGGCTCGGGCTGACCGGCCGCGTCACCCTGCATCTGCGCGACTACACCCAGATGGAGGGGCAGTTCGACAAGATCTCGTCGATCGGCATGTTCGAGCAGGTCGGCATCCGCAACCACCCGGACTATTTCCGCGCGGTGAACCGGCTGCTGCGCCCGCGCGGCCTCTATCTGCACCACACCATCTCGCGCCGCGCCAAGAAGACCGACAAGGCCTTCAACACGATGCCGGCCGAGTACCGCGCACTGGTGCGCTACATCTTCCCCGGCGGCGAGCTCGACCATCTCGGCATGTCGATCACCAATCTCGAGCGCCATGGCTTCGAGGTCCACGACGTCGAGGGCTGGCGCGAGCACTACCAGCGCACGACGCGTCTGTGGTGGGAACGGCTCGAGGCCAACCGGGCGCAGGCCGAGGCCGAGATCGGCCCGGAGCGGACGCGGATGTGGCTGTTGTATCTGGCCGGCTGCTCGCTCGCCTTCGAGCGCGGCGGCGCGCTGGTCAACCAGACGCTGGCCTCGAAGCGCCGCAAGGGCGCCTCGGGCCTGCCGCTGACGCGGGCGGATCTGTATCGCTAGAGACCTCGCAGGCGTCAGGCTCGGGCTCGACCCGAGCATCTCCGGATCGCGATCTCGGGTCCGCGCCTTGCTGCGCCCGAGACTGACGTCCAGCCTATGCCTTCACGAAGGCGTCGAGCTTTCCGTAATGCTCGGCGAGCAGATAGTAGAAGGTCAGCCGCGACTTCGTCTTGTCGGCCTTCATGTGCTCGCAGATCGCCTTGATCGAGGCGTCGAGGTCGGCGGTCTTGAGGCCGAGCTTCTTCTTCAGGAAATTCTCGCGGACGCGCTCCAGTTCGGCGGCGTCGGAACAGGCGACGTAGCGCGTGTCGGGCTTGCTCATCACGAGCGCATAGGACTTCGCCATGCCGGCGAAGGCCGCCTCATTGAGCGGCTTCTTGGCGAATTTCTTGACGTCGGCCAGGTGATCCATCGTTAGCCCCTCTTGCTCCGAGCGGCGCCGCGCCCGGTTGTTGCTGTCGCGCGACCAAACGTTAACGCGCTTTGAGTCGGCTTGCGATAGGTGCAGGCCCGCCGCAACGAATTTTTGACGTTACGGCAAGATCCGCCGTGATGCGGAAAACGGATGTCGCCCGCGCGATCGCGGCGGTTGAGCCCGCGCCCGGAGAATGCTGCGATGCAGCATCGACCGGAGACGACGCGACGATGAAGCCGACCATCCTGATGGCTCCGAAGATGCCGGCCGCCCTGATCGCGAGGCTGGAGCAGGACTACCATGTGCTGGGGCCGATGGAGCGGCCCGTACCGGAGGCCCTGCCGCCCGGCACGCAGGCGGCGCGCGTCTTGCTGACCGTGGGGGGCTGGCGCACGGACGCGGCCCTGATCGATGCCCTGCCCGGTCTCGGCCTGATCGCCTGCTACGGCACCGGCATCGAAGGTGTCGACCAGGCCCATGCCAGGGCGCGCGGCATCCTGCTCAGCAACGCGGCCGACGCCAATGCCGATGCGGTGGCGGAATTCGCGATCGGCCTGATGCTGGCCAGCGTCCGCCAGATCGGCAAGGGCGACCGCTTCATCCGCGCCGGACGCTGGCAGGGCAACGCGATCGAGCGGATGCCGGTCGTGCCCGGTCTCCGCGGCCGCCGGCTCGGCATCTACGGGCTCGGCGCCATCGGCGGCCGCATCGCCACGATCGCCGCCGCGCTCGGCATGGAGATCGCCTATCACAACCGCTCCAGGCGCGCCGACCTGCCCTATCACTACGAGGACAGCCTCATCGGGCTCGCGGAATGGAGCGACGTGCTGATGGTCGCCGTTCGCGCCAGCGCGGAAAACCGCCATGCGGTCAATGCGGCGGTTCTGCAGGCGCTCGGGCCGCGGGGCCATCTCGTCAACATCTCGCGTGGCATCGCGGTTGACGAGGAGGCGCTGTGCGCGGCGCTGGAGCAGGGCGTGATCGCGGGGGCCGGGCTCGACGTCTTCGAGGCGGAGCCCAACGTGCCGGACCGGCTCAAGGCCCTCGACAACGCGGTGCTCACGCCGCACATCGCCGCGATGGCCGACAGCGCCCAGGCGGCCCAGCAGGCTCTGCTCCTGCGCAATCTGGTCGCATTCTTCGCGGGCGAGCCCCTGCCCTCGGGCGTGCCGCTCTAACGTTGAGACGAGACGTTGAAGCGGTCCAAAATTTCGATAGCTTTTCTATATTGCTGATCCCAATTGTCTCGCTCATCGTAATGCAAGAGAATATGAAGATTTAGGCCTTTATAAATTGAGTACAAACTACAGAGTTGCGAAATATTTATATCATCATGGACCGATTCACAGCGAATTCTATATTCAAGAGGATCTTCTTTGATGAAATATCTCGGAGACGCATAGTATGGTTTGTAGGAACCGTCGGCCTGCCGCCTGCTGTTGAGCATTCCTTGCCACCCAAAGCGTTGCCCGCAAAGGTAAGGGTTGGCCTGCGGCGGAGAGCCAGGCTCGGGGCGAAGCGCCTCGGGAACGTCGAAGACCCACAGGCCCGAGACGGCGTCGGTCGTCAGCGTGCATTGGCCGGCAGCAGCCTGCTCGCGCCACCGCGGAAGAAACTTCAAATGCTCCTGCGGCGCCAGCCAGTTGCCCAGATCAATGGTAATCTCTTTTTCGCCAGCCGCTCTGCGCCTTTGGGCCTCGGCGCGGTTTCCGCAATCGGGCGTCCCAGGCGGATCGTTCATGGTTGTGCCATTGGTGCAGTTGCGGTAACTCCGCAAAATGTCCGCCCGCGCTGGATCAAAAGTCTTGCTCCAGACAGAGAAGCTCACCCTTTCGCCCTGGCCATTGCGATAAGCTCGTCCCCGTGGGATCGCCATGTAGTAGGCGCCCGGCGCTTCGAACATGAGCGTTCTGCCGTCCTGCGTGCGCAGCGTGGCGCGCACCGGCTTCATGCTGTCGATGCCTACCCATCCCACCGAGCGCGGGTCCTGCGTCGTGCCGGTAATCGCGCCGAGCATGCGCCCGAACATGACGTCCGAGCAGGCGTAGAGCCCGAACCCGACGAGGGCAGCCGTCCCCGCAACCTTGCCCATCCTTGCCGCCCGTCCCGCTCCACCACCGGGCGCACCGGACTTGTTGGTCAAGCCGCCACCGACCGGTGCCGGAGGCTCAGCCGATGCGGGCGTTTCTGGGCTGCCAGTTGAGTTCATGCCGAGGACGCCCTCTCGGCCCAAACCCTCTGCTGGGCCACTTCCGCCCAGTCTCGCGCCCTGCGATTGACGAGCCCTTGCAGCAAATGCGTCGTTTTCGGCGCATCGGGGTTGAGGAGATGCGATCGATCTCGCTGGATCATTCGAACGCCTCAGCCTCTCGTCTTGACGCGACGTCTTGCCGCGAACCGGTATCTGCTTCGATTGAAAACGCCCTGATGGCGCGCCGTCAGGGCAGCACGACGACCGGCGTGCCCATGCGGACGCGGTCGTAGAGATCGGCGACATCGTGGTTGTGCATGCGGAAGCAGCCATAGGAGGCGGCGGTGCCGACCGTGCCCGGCATGTTGGTGCCGTGGATCGCGTACTCGCCACCCGGCCCCAGCCCGATCACGCGGGCGCCCATCGGATTGCGCGGCGAGCCGCCGGGGATGACGTCGGGCAGGCGCGGATTGTCGCGCCTCACCGAGGCCGGCGGCGACCAGGCCGGATCGACCTGCATTTCCTCGACGTATTTCACGCCCCGCCACTGCTTGCCGGCCTTGCCGACGGCGACGGTGTAGCGGATCGCCTCGCCCGGGGCGGTCACCAGATAGAGCCGGCGCTCGCTGGTGCGGATCACGATGGTGCCCGGGCGATAGCGCGGGTCGGGCGACTGCACCACCTCGCGCGCCGCGCCCTCGCTGGCAGCGGCCGCCCAGAGCGGCAGGGCGAGCCCCGCAGCCAGAACCATCTCCATCGCAGCGCGCCTTGGGGCCATGGCCTCTCTCCCTCCGGAACAGTCCGGGCGGAAGCTGGGGCGTCACCCCTGAATCGGCGGTTGAACGATATGGTGAAGGCTGGATTCAGGATGAATCGCCCCTGAATCGGCCCCGCCTCAGGCGGCCGGCGTCAACCGGTGCTGCTGCGGCAGCAGGAAGGGCAGGCCCGGAGCCGGCGCCCGGCTGAGCGAGAGGTCGACCTTGAAGACCTGGCGTAGCAGGGCGTCGTCGAGCGTCTTCGCCGGGGCGCCCTGCGCGATGATCTGCCCCTGGTCCATCACCACCAAATGGTCGGCATAGGTCACCGCGAGGTTGAGGTCGTGCAGCACGATCAGCACCGCGACGCCGCGCGCGGCGATGGCGCGCGCCATGTCGAGCAGCGCGAGCTGGTGGCACAGATCGAGGCTGGCGATCGGCTCGTCGAGAAACAGCGCCTGCCGGCTCGCCACGCTGCGGCCCGCCTCGATCTGGCAGAGCACGCGCGCGAACTGGACGCGCTGCTGCTCGCCACCGGAGAGCGTCTGATAGGCCCGCCCCGCCAGATCCAGCACGCCTGCGGCCGCGAGGCTCTCGCCGACGAGCGCATCGCGCCGCAGCCGCGTCATCGCCCGGCCCACCCCGTCGACGCCGAGGCTCGCGACCTCGTAGACGGAGAAGGGGAACACCAGCCGCGCATGCTGGGCCATCACGGCACGCTGGCAGGCCAGCCGCCAGGCCGGAATGGCCGCGAGCGCTTCTCCGTCGAGGCGGATCTCGCCGTCCGACGGCTTCGCCTCGCCGGTCATCAGCTTGAGCAGCGTCGATTTGCCGGCCCCGTTGGGCCCGATCAGGATCGTCGTCGTCCCCGGCGCCAGCTCCAGCGAGGCCTCGCGCACGAGGTCCCGCCCGCCGGCCCGGAAACTCAGGCCCCGCGCCTGGATGAGGGTCTCTCGCATGGCGGGCTCAGACATCGAGCGGCCCCGAGCGGCGCAGCAGCAGCCACAGGAAGAACGGCGCGCCGATCGCGGCCGTGACGATGCCGATCGGCAACTCGGCGGGAGCGACGACGAGGCGCGCGACGATATCGGCCCCGACGAGCAGGATCGCGCCGCCCAGCGCCGAGAGCGGCAGCAGCAGGCGATGGTCCGGCCCAATGGCGAGGCGGATCAGATGCGGCATGACGATCCCGACGAAGCCGATCAGCCCGGCGGCGGCGACGCTCGCGCCGACCGCCAGCGCCACCAGCAGGATCGCCAGCGCCTTGATGCGCTGGACAGGGATGCCGAGATGATAGGCCTCTGCCTCCCCCAGCATCAGCCCGTTCAGCCCCCGCGCCAGCAGCGGCATGGCGAGCAGCAGCGGGATGATGATCGGCGCGATGGCGGAGAGCTTGGTCCAGCTCGCCCCGCCGAGGCTCCCCATCGACCAGAAGGTCAGGTCGCGCAGCTGGCGATCGTCCGAGATGAAGGCGAGCAGGCCCGTCATCGCCCCGGCGAGAGCGCCGAGCGCGACGCCCGCGAGCAGCATGGTCGCGACCGAGGTGCGCCCCTGCCGCGTCGCGATGAGATAGAGCGCCAATGTCGAGATCAGACCGCCGCAGAAGGCGCCGAAGGGCAGCACGGCGAAGGGCAGCTTCATCAGCGTCCCCGTCAGGAAACGGTCGCCGAGCACGATCGTCGCCGCCGCGGCCAGCCCCGCCCCGGCGGAGACACCGACGAGGCCGGGATCGGCCAGTGGATTGCGGAACAGCCCCTGCATCAGCGCCCCCGACACCGCCAGACCCGCCCCCACCAGCAGGCCGAGCAGCACGCGCGGGACACGGATGTTCATGACCACCAGCACGTCGCGGCCGTCCAGCAGCGCAGCGTCGCCGGTGAACCTGGCCCAGAGAATCTCGGCCACCCGCGCGGGCGGGATGGCGATGGCGCCCTGGCCGATCGCGACGATCGCCAGCAGGGCGCAGCCGAGCGTCAGCGCCCCCCCTGCGAGCAGAGCTCGCCGCCGCCGGCCCGCGATCAGCGTCGCGAGGCCGGCGGGCAGGTTCGCCGTCGTGCGCGCGGCGAGCGTCATGGTGCGCTGGCGGTCTTCAGCGGCGGCACCGCGGCGTCCGGATAGATCGCCGCCATCAGGTCGCGCGCGGCCATCGGCGTGCGCGGGCCGAAGCCCAGGAGATAGAGCCCGTCCATGGTGACGAGACGCTTCTGCCGTGCGGCGGGCGTCTCGGCGAAGGCCGGCATCGCGAAGAGCTTCGCGGGCGTCGTCGCATGGTTGACGTTGTGGCTCATCATCAGGATGAGGTCCGGCGCGCCGGCCATGATCGCCTCGTCGGTCATCGTCTTGTAGCCCTCGATGCCATCCGCGACATTGATCGCACCGGCATGGCGGATGATCGCGTCGGCGGAGCTGTTGCGCCCGCCGACCATGACGCGCCCGTTCTGCAGCGACAGCACGAAGAGAACGCGCCGCGGCCTGACGATGCTGCCGCGCAGGGTGGCGAGCTCCGCAAAGCGCGCCCTCGTCTGGGCCGCGAGCCGTGCGGCCGACTCGGCCGCTCCCAGCGCCCGGCCGATCGCCTCGATCTTGGCGCTGACGCCCGCCTCGCTCGTCTCGTCGGCGACACGCACGATGCCGACGCCGGATTCGTTCAGCAGGGAGACGGCGCCCGGCGGGCCGGCGCCGTCGACGAGCATCACCACCGACGGCTTTAGCGAGAGCACGCCCTCCGCCGACAGGGCGCGCACATAGCCGACATTGGCCTTGTCGCGCAGCGCCTCGGGCGGGAACTGGCTGGTCGAATCGACTCCGACGATGCGGTCCTGCAATCCGAGCGCGTAGATCACCTCGGTGACGACCCCGCCCACCGACACGATGCGCGGCTGCGCCTGCCCGCGAGCGGGACCGATGAAGCCCCCCGGCAGCAACGGGCTGATGGCCGCCAGGGCGGTGAGGCCGAGGGCAGCGGCGAGTTCGCGCCGGCCGGGCATCCGGCGTCGCTCTCGCGAGAGGATATCGCGCATGCGCATGAAGGGGTCTCCCAGCGGCAGCGCGCCCGATTGTCCGGCAAAAAGCCGAAGACAGGCGCTGTTGCCAACAGCCATCGAAGTGACCAAGTAATTGCCAGTTTTTAATTATTAAAAACTGAACTTAAACTCGGCGTTGTTGACGTTGATATTCAGATTTACTAGAAGCGGTCAAGGGCGCGACGAGAGGCGCGACATCGTGCAGGATGTCGCGCCGCAGAGGCCTTTCGCTGCGCCGATACAACGGCCCGGCGGTACCGGAACCCGAGAACAGGACCATCCCGATGTTCATCGCCATGAACCGCTTCAAGGTCGCCAAGGGCCAGGAGGCCGCGTTCGAAACCGTCTGGGCGACCCGCAAGACCCGGCTCGACGAGATGCAGGGCTTCATGGCCTTCCACCTGCTCAAGGGCCCGGAGCGCGACGACCACACGCTCTACTCCTCGCATACGACCTGGGCCTCGAAGGCGGACTTCACCGCCTGGACCAGGTCGGAGCAGTTCCGCGAGTCCCACCGCAATGCCGGCGAGAAGCGCGAGCAGCCGCTCTTCCTGGGCCATCCGGAGTTCGAGGGCTTCGAGGCCGTGCTCAGCGAGACCAACCCCCATCGCCCGCTCCAGGCGGCCGAGTGAAGGCGCTCTCATGGCGGACAGTCTGACGATCGAAGCCGGCACCGCGGCCGAGGAGCCTCTCGCCCGGGCGCGGCGGATGCTCGCGGAGAAGCCCGATGCCATGGTCGAGTCGGTGGCCAGGGAAACCGGCCTGTCGACGCGGGCCGTGCTCGAGCTGATGCCCGCCGAGGGCCATGTCCTGATCGCGCCCGAGCGCTTCGAGGCGCTCTGGCAGGAGCTCGCGACCTGGGGGACGGTGATGTTCCTCGTCCACACCCCCGACATCGTGCTCGAATGCGAGGGCGCGCTGCCGGTCGGCTCCTTCGGCCATGGCTACTACAACATCCATGGCGACAGCCCGATCGGCGGCCACATCAAGGCGTCCAACTGCGCCGCGATCTATGTCGTCGACCGCCAGCTCACCAGCCGCCGCGTCTGCTCGGTGCAGTTCTTCAATGGCGAGGGCGAGGTGATGTTCAAGGTGTTCGTGCGGCGGGACGCCCAGCGCGCCTTGCTGCCCGACCAGCTCGACCGCTTCGAGGCGCTGAAGACGAAATTCATCTGACCGCCATCCGATGGCCCAATTCCTGGGGTCTGTGCCCGCCTCCCGGGCGCAGGCCCATTTTTGGTTTGAGATGGCGAATCTTCACCGCGCGTTAACCATGTCGGCTCAGCCTTCCCGCTCCAGGGCCGATCCATCGTGACTGTCGACACCGGCGCCGGTTCGCCGGACCGCGACCAGGACATGCGGGATCACGGCCTGCCCGATGGTCCAGCCTTGGGGATGGACATGGTCGCTCACGTCGTCCTCGAACGGGCCAGCTTCCCGCGCCATCGCTCGGGGCTGTCGTTCGCCCATGGGCGGCGCCTCGTCGCCCGGCGCGCCCCCGCGATTCGGCAAAGCCTGGGCTCGGCGATGCTGCTCGGGCTGCGCTTCGTCCAGGCGCGGCTGATCTCCGTCTGGGGATTGCTCGTTGCCGCCTACTGCTGCCCGCCATCGATCTTTGCCGCCTTCGCGGTCTTCGGCGCAGCCGCCTCCTTCCTCTCGATCCCGGCGCTGATGCGGCTCGAGGCGGTCTTTTTCCGCAGCAATGCGCGCTACGAACTCGCCCTCGCCTTCAGGCTCGCTTCGGCGAGCGGCGCCGTCTTCCTAGGCCTGGCGGCGGTCGCCCTGCTCCTGATCGTCCAGATGGGCTGGCTACCGCCCGCCATCGGGCTGATCTTCTTCCTGTCGCTGGCGGCCCGCATCGTGCTGCGCCTGCTCTGGGCGGAGGCGACGGCGGAGGGCGACTTCCGGGCGATCGGCAACAGCAATCTGGTCCAGGCCATCGTCCAGCCGCTGCTGATGCTGGTGCTGATCGGCGTGTTCGGACCCAAGGCGCTGGCGCTGTTCCTCGCCGACGCGCTGGGACATGGCGCGGCGGCGCTCTCCATCCTGGCCCGCCGCAGTGGGAGCATCCTGACGCTGGCGCATCCCCGCCTCTGGTCACTGCGCGGACTGGCCTGGGGCCTCACGCGCTGGAGCGACGCGCCGCGCATCCTCCTGCCCTCGGCGCTGCTCTCCTTCGGTTTCACCACGGCCCCGCTCCTGGCCCTGCCCTATGCCGAGAACCCGCTGCTCGCCGCGCAAGTGGCGCTGGCGATGCGCCTGCTCGACATGCCGACGCAAATGTTCGGAACCGTCTCCGGCCCGCTGGTGATGAACGGGCTGCGCACCCAGACGGGGCCGGGGCGCCGGTCCTGGGTCCGCTGGGCCATGCTCGGCCTGGCCGCCGCGGCCATCGGCGTCTTTCTGCCCATCGCCATCGGCGCGCACCAGTTCGACAGCCTCTTCGATGGCAGCAAATGGGCCGGCCTGGGCGAGGTGATCGCCGTGATGACGCTGTTCTATGCCGGCATCGCGCTGTTCAACCCGCTGCACGACATCGCCGCGAGTGCGCGGACCACGGCCTGGCAACTGGCGTCCCACGCGATCGCACTGGTCGCGATCGTCGCGACGATCCTCTGGTTCGGACACCTCTCTCGCGAATTGCTCTATGCGGTGGGCTTCATTTCGGTCGCCCGTGCCCTCACGCATGTCCTGCTCGTCTGGCTCGGCGGCGAGGAGCGAGAGGCCGTCCCGGACAGCGCGTCCGGCGCGCGGCCGGCGGCTGGGTGATCGGCTACTCGCGTCGCATCAGCCGGTCCGCCAGCAGGGACGACAGCAATCCCGGCTTGAAGCCGCTCTCCAGCCGCGCCGGATCGTAGACGTCCCGGACCCAGTCCAGGAAGGCGAGGCCCTTCGCCTCGCCCTCGACGCGGTAGGCGTCGAAGAAGGCGTCGAGGATGCCCGTCTTGGCGAAGCGGAAATGACCGTAGCGCAGCGACAGCTGCCGCGTCGCCTCGTCCAGCGGACGCCCTTCATGGATCAGGAGATAGAGCGCCGAGAAGAAGCCGGCCCGGTCCGCGCCCGACTTGCAGTGGACGAGCGCCGGTTCCTGCAGCAAGGCGAAGAATTCGTCCGCACCGAGGATGGTCTCGCGATCCGGCGCGCCGCGCGAGCGCAGCACGAAATCGACCAGCGTGATGCCGTGGCGCTCGCAGGCCTCCCGTTGCAGCGGCCAGGAGCCATGCTCGCGCCCGCCGCGCAGATTGACGATGGTCTTCACGCCCTGGCTCGCGAACCAGGCGATCTGCCCCGGCGCGGGCTGCGCCGCCCGCCACAGTCGCGGCGTCACGCGATGCGCGTTGAGATAGGCGAGGCGGAAAATGCCATGGTCGACCAGCAGCATGTTCGCCCAGGCACGCAGGCGCTGCCCCCGGCTCTCGATCGGGCGGTCCCAGCGGGCGATCCGCGCCATGCGCCTGGCATAGCGCTCCTCGTCCGGGCGCAGGCGGCTCAGCATGGGCCCGCCCTGCGCGGCGAGCGGCGGCTCGGATGGCGTGTCATGTCGCGCCCGATAGCAGTGGAGGGCCCCTTGCGCAAATCGCCGCGGCGGTCGCTAAGGCCAAGGTCGGGCTTGGCGTTTGCCGCGCGAACCCTCATAAGACCGGCGTTTCCCATCCTGACAGGTTTCCACTCCATGCGCCTCGACGCCATCTCCATCGGCAAGAACCCTCCCGACGAAGTCAATGTGGTCATCGAGGTGGCCATCGGCGGCGAGCCGATCAAGTACGAGATGGACAAGGAGGCCGGCACGCTCTTCGTCGACCGCTTCCTCTACACCCCGATGCGTTATCCGGGGAATTACGGCTTCATTCCGCACACCCTGTCGGAGGATGGCGACCCCTGCGACGTGCTCGTCGCCAACACCCGCCCGCTGATTCCGGGCTCCTACATCGCGGTGCGCCCGATCGGCGTGATGATGATGGAGGACGAGGGCGGCGGCGACGAGAAGATCATCGCCGTGCCGGTCCCCAAGCTGACCAAGCGCTATGAGAACGTCCACAACTACACCGACCTGCCGAAGATCACCCTCGACCAGATCCAGCACTTCTTCGAGCACTACAAGGATCTCGAGCCCGGCAAATGGGTCAAGCTGACCGGCTGGGGCGACGCCACCAAGGCCAAGCAGCTCATCGTCGAGGCGATGGAGCGCGCCAAGGCCGCGAAGGCCTGAACGCTTTCTCCTGGCGCGACGGTGGGACTAGCCCCCGATCGCCTCACTCAGCGCCACGACCCGCTTCGCCATCTCGGCATGCAGCAGCTCGATCATGCGCCCGCCGAGCTGGATCGCGCCCTTGCCCTGATTTTCCGGCAGCGCGAAGGCGGCGATGATCGCCTTCGCCTGGGCGAGTTCGGCTTCATCGGGAGCGAAGGCGGCATTGGCGGTCGCAACCTGCGCCGGGTGGATCAGCGTCTTGCAGGATGTCGAGCCCATGCGCGCGAGCGGCGAGGATCGCGCTGGTCAGCCAGGGCAGCATCGGCGCCCGGCCGGGCACGAAGCGGGCCCGCGTCTCCTTGGCGAGGTCGTTGGTTCCCAGCACGAAGCAGGCGAGGCGGCTGCCGGGATCGCGGGCCGCCCGCGCGATGGTCTCGGCTTGGAGGATGGCGAGCGGCGTCTCGATCATCGCCCAGACCCGAAGGCCCGGCTGAGCCTTCAGCCGGTCCAGCGTCGCGTCGATCTGCTGCAGCGTCTCCGGCGTCGAGACCTTCGGGATCAGGATCGCATCCGGATCGGCCGCGACGGCCGCCGCGAGATCCGCGCCGAACCAGGGCGTGTCGACACCGTTGGTCCGGATCACCAGTTCGCGTCGGCCATAGCCGCCGGCCTTGACCGCCGCGCAGACCTGCTCGCGGGCCGCCGCCTTGGCCTCGGGCGCGACCGCGTCCTCGAGGTCCAGGATCAGCGCGTCCGCGGCGATCTCGCGGGCCTTCTCCAGGGCGCGGGCGTTCGAGCCGGGCATGTAGAGCACGCTGCGGCGGGGGCGGATCGTCGGCATCGTTCTCTCCTGGCGCCTCGCGGGCGACCTCCGGACACGTCGTTGCAGCGCACACTAGACGCTGCGCGCGGACAACGGCAGTTCTGCGAAGGTCGAATGAGGGAGGCAGGACGATGGGCTGGATTGCAGGTGTCGACGGCTGCAAGGCCGGATGGGTCGCCGCCTGCCTCGACCTCGCCGCCGGGACGGCCCCGACGCTGCGGGTCGTCTCCCGTTTCGGCGACCTGCTGGCGACGCCGCCCGCCCTGATCGCGGTCGACATGCCGATCGGCCTGCCCGACCGGATCGAGGGCTCCGGTCGTGGCCCCGAGCAACTGGTACGCCCCTGGCTCGGTCAGCGCCAATCCTCCGTCTTCTCGATCCCGTCGCGGGCGGCCGTCGAATCCGACGATTACGGTGAGGCCTGCCGGCAGGCGCTGGCCACCTCGCAGCCGCCGCGCAAGGTGTCGAAGCAGGGCTTCCACCTCTTCCCGCGCATCCGCGAGATCGACGCGCTTCTGCGGGCCGAGACGGGCCTGCGCGAGCGCATCCGCGAGGTCCACCCCGAACTCGCCTTCGCCACCATGCGCGGCGGCCCCCTCGCCCACCCCAAGAAGATCAAGGGCCGCATCAACGACGCCGGCATGGCCGAGCGGCGCGCCCTCCTGATCGCCCAGGGACTGCCGCGGGAGACCGTCCATGCCCGCCCGCCGAGAGGCGCGGGCGCCGACGATGCCCTGGATGCGCTCGCCGCCCTGGTCGTCGCCCGGCACATCGCCGCCGGGCGCGGACGCCCCTTCCCCGAGCCGCCGGGACGCGATAGCCACGGCATACCCGTCGCGATCTGGACCTATTGGCCCGATCGCCCGCCGCCACAGGATACCGCCATGACCGAGAACCCCGTCCCGCGCCCGATGATCGAGGCGGCCGCGCAGCGCATCGCCGGCCATGCCCGCGTCACCCCCGTGATGCGGCTCGGCACCGGGGCCTTCGGCTCTGAAGCCGACATCTCGCTGAAGCTCGAATGCCTGCAGCATGCCGGCTCCTTCAAGACTCGCGGGGCCTTCAACAATCTGCTCTCGCTGGACCTGCCCGCCGCCGGCGTGGCTGCGGCCTCGGGCGGCAACCATGGCGCGGCGGTCGCCTATGCGGCCCGTGCCCGCGGCGTGAAGGCGACGATCTTCGTCCCCGAAATCTCGCCTCCGCCGAAGATCGAGGCGATCCGTCGCTTCGGCGCCGAGGTCGTGATCGGCGGCGCGCAGTATGACGACGCGCAAGCCGCCTGCGACCGCTTCGTGGCCGAGACCGGCGCCCTCAAGATCCACCCCTTCGCGGCAAAGGAGACCATCGCTGGACAGGGAACGCTCGGCCGCGAATGGCAGGAGCAGGAACCCGATCTCGACACCGTCCTCGTCGCTGTCGGCGGCGGCGGGCTGATCTCCGGCATCGCCGCCTGGTTCGCAGGCGCCAAGGTCAAGGTCGTCGGCGTCGAGCCGGCCGGTTCGCGCGCGCTCCAGGCCGCCCTCGAGGCGGGCGGGCCGGTGCAGGTCGATGTCGCCTCGATCGCCGCCGATTCGCTCGGCGCCCGCAATGTCGGCCCGCTCGTGCACGCCGTCTGCCAGGACACGGTCGACCATGTCGTGCTGGTCCCCGACGAGGCCATCACCGGGGCGCAGGTGACGCTCTGGCGCGATCTGCGCCTGGCGGTCGAGCCCGGCGGCGCGGCCGCGTTGGGTGCGCTGCTTTGCGGGGCCTACCGGCCGACACCGGGCGAGCGGCTCGGTGTCCTCGTCTGCGGCGCGAATGTCGATCTCGGCAAACTCGCCGCGCGGGTGGGCTGAAACGGGACGGCGGCAGAGTGGTTGCGCAGGAGCGCTGACCAAGGGTTAGACTGCGATGATGACCAAACGCCCCGTCGACGACACGCTCAGGGTGATCAAGGCGATGCTCGCGCCGCTGGAGCAGCGCCGGATCGTCGAGATCGGCTGCGGGCGCGGCGTTCTGCTGGCGGGGCTCGCCGAGGCGGGGGCTCGCGTCGCCGGCATCGATCCGGATGCCGAAGCCCTTGCCGAGGCGCGCCGCACGGCCCCGTCCGCGATCCTGCGCCAGGCCCATGCCGAACGCCTGCCCTTCACCGACGGGGCCGTCAATGCCGCGCTCTTCGTCGACAGCCTGCACCATATCCCCGTAGCCGGCATGGCGACCGCGCTGGCAGAGGCTGCGCGGATCGTCGAGCCGGGCAGCGACATCATCGTGGTCGAACCGCTGTCGGAAGGCACGTTCTTCAATTCGATGCGCCCGATCGAGGACAAGACGCAGATCCGGGCCGAGGCGCAGGACGCCATCGCGGCGGCGATCAAGGAAGGACGGCTGCTCCTGGTCGCGACGAGCGAATATGACCGCATCGAAGCCTACACCACCGTCGCCGACTTCATCGACCACATCGTCGCCCTCGACCCGTCGCGGCGCGACAAGGCCCTCGAAGAGCGAGAGCGGGTGATGAAGCGCTTCTTCACGCTGGCCGAATATGTGAAGGGCGGCTACCGGCTGCGCCAGCCGATGCGCCTGCACCATCTCAGGCGTCCCGCCGCGGGCCCGCAACCGCCCGCCCCTTGATGGCCGCCCGGCCATGACTCCATCGTCGCGATGGCCCACCGGCTGGCCCGCCCCCGAGGCCCCCCTGATCGACCGGTGCATTTTTTGCACCGTCGCGGCAAGAACTCAGCACAAGACGGCAACGGTCACTTCCGCCTAGCGTGACGTCACCTGGCGGCGCGCGCCATGCCGGTCGTGATCGACCGCGGCCGCATCGCCGCCCGGGCAGCCCGCGTCAACCCCCGAAGGAGTCGCCATGCGCCGCCAGTTTCTCAAAGCCTCGCTCGCAGCCGCCTTCGGCGCGCTGGTCGGTCTCGCCTCACCGGCCCTCGCGCAGGCGCCCACGAAGATCCGCTTCACGCTCGACTGGAAGTATCAGGGCGTCCACTCCTGGTACTTCTACGCCAAGGAGAAGGGCTATTTCGCCGCCGAGGGGCTCGACGTCACGATCGACCAGGGCGATGGCTCGGCCGCGACCGTGACCCGCATCATGGGCGGCGCCTATGACGCCGGCTTCGGCGACATGAACGCGATCATCCAGCAGGCCGTGAACAAGCCCGGCGAGCAGCCGGTGATGGTCTACATGATCTACAACAAGGCGCCCTTCGCGATCATCCACAAGGCGGATGGGCCGATCAAGACGCTGAAGGACCTCGAAGGCCGCAAGCTGACTTCGCCGGCGGGCTCCGCGACGCACCGCCTGTTCCCGATCTTCGCCAAGCTCAACGGCATTGACGCCAGCAAGATCGAGATCGTCAACATCACCCCCTCCGTCCAGGAGATGATGATGGTCCAGGGCCAGGTCGACGGCGGCTTCGTCTTCACCGTGACCTCCTACATGAACCTGATCGGGATGAAGCTGAACCCCGACAAGGACTACAAGTTCATCATGTATTCCGACCACGGCATCGAATCCTATTCCAACGGCGTGATGGTCTCGCAAAAGCTGATCAAGGAGAACCCCAAGGCCGTCGCCGGCCTGGTTCGGGCGATCAACAAGGCGATGCTCGAACTCGCCGTCAACCCGGCCGAGGGCGGCAAGGTGATGAACCGCGTCGAGCCCACGGTGAACGCCGAGATCGAGGCCAAGCGCATCGAGTTCACCTACAAGGCCCATATGCTGACCCCCGAAACCGAAAAGCTCGGCGCCGGCGACGTCTCGGATGCGCGCATGACCAAAGCGATCGCCCAGATCGGCGAGGCCTTCGGGTTGAAGAGCACGCCGAAGGTCGAGGAGGTCTTCAACCGCTCCTTCCTGCCGCCGCAGGCCGAGCGCAAGATGCCGGCGCCCAAGAGCTGAGCTGGCACGTACTGAGCGAGCACCAGCTGAAGGGAACGCCCATTGGGCGATCATCCGACGCCGGGCCGGGCGCGCCGCGAGCACGCCCGGCTCCTGCGCCCCTCACGGCAGCCCCGCGAACCGATGAGCTCGACATGATCGTGCTGAGCGAGGCCGACATCCGTGCCCTCGTCGACCCTGCAGAAGCGGTCGCGCTGGCGGCGGAGGCCTTCCGGCTGACGGCAACGGGCCACGGCGAAGCGCTGCGCGGCGACCTGAGGGCGGACGATCCCCGGCGCGGCTGCCTGCTGCTCACCGGCAGCGCCGGGCCGCAGACGCTGACGATCAAGAGCAACGTCCATGCCTATCCGGCCGGTCCCGATACTCCGCGCCACTGGGCGAGCCTGCTCACGCTGTGGGACTGGAGTCGGGCAGAGCCCCGGGCACTGATCTCCGCTGGTCTCTTCAACGAGCATCGCACCGCGGCGGGTTTCGCCGCCGGCATCGAGCGGCTCGCCGCACCCGGCGCCGCCACCGCGACCCTCTTCGGCGCCGGTCGCAGCGCCCCGCTGGCGGCACTCTATCTGAAGATCGCGCGGCCCTCGCTGACACGGCTCTATCTGGTGGGCCGTTCGCCGCAGCGCCTGGCGGCCCTCGCCGCGACCCTGGCCGGCGAGCCCGCCTTGGCCAACGTCGAGCTGGTCACCGCCGCGGCGCCGGCCGAGGCGGTCGCCGCAAGCGAGATCGTCGTCACCGTCACGACCTCGCAGGAGCCCGTCTTCCCCGGCAAGGTCGCCCGCCCCGGCGCCTGCATCGTGCTCGGGGGCGCCAATCGGCCCGGTGCGCGCGAGGCCGATGACGATTTGATCCGCCGGGCCGACATCTATCTCGATGCCCGCGCGGATTCCTTCGCCAAGGCGGGCGATCTCGTCCGGGCGCAGGCCTCGGGGGCGCTCGACCCCGCCCGCATCCGCGGCGAGATCGGCGCGCTGCCGGAGCGCGCGCTGCCGTTCAGCCCCGGCGCCGACGTGACGGTCTTCAAATCGATGGGCCTGCCGCTGCAGGACGTGCTGCTGGCAGACGCCCTCGTGACGAAGGCGCTGGCCCGCGGCCTGGGCACGCCGGTCGACCTGCAGGGGGCGCCATGACCGAAGCGACGCTCCTGATCCGCGGCGCGCGCATCCTGGCCGGCGCCGCCGCGCAGGACACGCCCCTGGGCGACATCCTGATCCGCGGCAACACCATCGTCGCCGTCGGCGAGGTGCCGCCGCAACCGCCGGGCAGCATCACGCGCGAGATCGACGGCAGCGGCCTGCTCGCGACGCCCGGCCTGATCAACGCCCACATGCATTCGCAGTCGGGCACGATGTCAGGCTTCGCCGACGGGCTCAGCCACCCCGCCTTCATGTGGCTGACGCAGGCCCACACGTCGCGACGCACGCCCGACGAGATCCGCCTCGCCGTGCTGCTCTGTGCCGCCCAGATGCTGACGACCGGCACGACCGCGCTGATCGACCATTTCCCCGGACAGCGCTTCAGCACGGCGGACATGGACGCCGTGCTCGCAGCCTGGGAGGAGACCGGCCTGCGCACGACGCTGGCAATGCGCTTCTTCGACGGGGTCTTCTCCGACATCATCCCCGCCGGCATCGAGGTGCCGGCCTCGGTCACGGCACTGGTCAGCGGCTCCGGGCTGCTGGCGCCGCATCCGCTCGCCGAGCTGCGCGAGCAGATGCCTGATCTCATCGCGCGCTGGCACGGCCGCGCCGGCCGCATCGGGCTCTGCCCCGCCCCCTCCAACCCGGACCGCTGCAGCGACGAGGCGCTGCTCTTCTGCGCCGAGCTGGCGCAGCGCCACGACCTGCCCATTCACACCCATCTGCTGGAGACGAAGGCCCAGGCGCGGATCGCGCGCGAGCGCTACGGCGAGAGCACGCTCGCCCATCTCGAGCGCCTCGGGATCCTCTCAGACCGCTGGTCCTGCGCCCATGCGATCTGGCTCGACGAGGCCGACATCGCCCTGATGGCGCAGCGCCAGGCGATCGCCGTCCACAATCCCGAGAGCAATGCCCGCATCGGCACGGGGCGGATGCGGACGCCGGAGATGCTGGCGGCAGGCGTGCCGATCGCGCTGGGCACCGACGGCTCCGGCGCCAACGACAACCTCGTCATGCAGGAGGCGATGCGCGCCGCCGCGCTGCTACACCGCTCCGACCTGCCCGACCGTCGCCAATGGGTCACCTCCCGCGACGCGCTGCGCATGGCGACGGTGGAAGGCGCCCGCGCGCTGCGCCTCGCAGGTCGGCTCGGCCAGATCGCGCCCGGCCAACTCGCCGACATCGTGCTCTACCGGCTCGACGCTCCCTGGTGGCGCCCGCTCAACGACGCCGCCTCGCAGCTCGTCTTCGCCGAAACCGGGGCGGCGGTGACGACCGCGATCGTCGACGGCCACGTCGTGCTCGACCAGGGCCGCATCACGACCTTCGATGCGCCCGCCGTTCTCGGCGAGATCGAGGCGATGGAGGCGAGCCTGCGGGCCCGCAACGCCGATCTCTTCGCCGCGGCCGACGCGATCGCCAAAGCCGTCCCATGAGCGAGGCCGACCCATGAGCGCGACCGTCGACCTCGTCATCCGCGATGCGCTGCTCGTCACCCCCGAGGCCAGCCGCCATGGCGCCGTCGCGGTGGACGATGGCCGCATCGTCGCGGTCGGTCATGGCGACGCCATGCCCTCCGCCCGCCGGGTAATCGAGGCCGGCGGGCGCCCGCTCATCCCCGGCGCGCTCGACGTCCACACCCATGTCCGCGAGCCCGGCTTCGCGCACAAGGAGACCTGGGCGACGGCCACCGCCGCCGCGGCCATCGGCGGCGTCACCACGATCTTCGACATGCCCAACACCAACCCACCGACGGCAAATGCCGACGCGGTGCGGGAGAAGATCGCCATCGCGACCCCGCAGGCTCATGTCGATTTCGGCGTCTACGGCTATGTCGGCGAGGCCAATCTCGCTGATCTGCAGCCGATGGCGCAGGCCGGCGCCAGCGCCTTCAAGCTCTTCCTCGGCAGCGACAACCCGCTCGTCCCCTGCCCGAACGACGGCGCCGTACTCGATGCGCTGGCCCTGATCCGCCAGACGGGCCTGCGCTGCACCGTCCATGCCGAGAACACCCCGATCCTGAACTGGCGCGGCGCACAGATGAAGGCCGCCGGCCGCGACGATCTCGCCGCCCATCTCGCCCAGCATGCCGACATCGCCACCGTCGAGGCCGTGCAGCGCATCGCGCTGTTTTCGGAATGGACGGGCTGCAAGATCCATATCGCGCATGAGAACTGTCGCCACGCCCTGCCCGTGATCGCCTCCGCCAAGCGGCGCGGCGTCGCCATCACCGCCGAGACCTGCCCGCATTACCTGCTGCTGAGCATGGACGACGCCGAGCGGGCCGGCGGCAATGCGCTCCGTGTCAAGCCGCCCGTGCGCGAGGCGGGCCACGCCGCAGCGCTCTGGGCCGCCCTGCTCGACGGCACGATCGACATGATCTCGACCGACCACGCCCCGCATCCGATTGACGAAAAGCACCGCGCCTCGATCTGGGAGACCTCGCCGGGCTTCCCCGGCGTCGAGACCTCGATGCGCCTGATGCTGACAGAGGTCGCCGCCGGGCGACTGACGCTGCAGCACTATGTCCGCCTCGCCTGCGAGGCCCCCGCGCGCGCCTTCGGCCTCTGGCCCCGCAAGGGCGCCCTGATGGTGGGCGCCGATGCCGATCTCGTCCTGCTCGATCTGGAGCATCGTCAGCCGATCCGCGGCGCCACCTTCCAGTCCAAGGGCAAGGTCACGCCCTTCGAGGGCCGCGAAACAAAAGGCCGCGCCGCGATGACCTTTCTGCGCGGGACCTGCGTGGCGCAGAATGGGCAGATCCTCGCCCCTCCCGGCACGGGACGCTCGCTGCGCACGGCCTGACCGCCGGAACCGCGCGGCCGCAGCCGTCGAGCGGCGTGCCGCAAAGATCCCGGTGGTGCGGCCGCTTTGGCTCCCGAACATCGACGAGATAGGACGTGTCAGTTTAACCCGAACGTCACCAGCGATGCCGCATGATGCCCACAATGATGGGAGCGTTCAAATGAGTGGCCATGATGCGCTGGTCGTCCGCGGTCTGGTGAAGCGCTTCGGCGGCTTCACGGCGGTCAACGGCCTTGATCTCAGGATAAAGCGCGGTGAGCTCTACGCCTTGCTGGGTCCGAACGGGGCGGGCAAGACCACCTCGCTCAGGATTGTCGCGGGGCTGCTCTCTCCGGATGCGGGCGAGATCAGCATTTGCGGGATCAACCGCCTGCGAGACCCGGTTGCGGCCAAGCGTGTGGTGGCCTGGCTCCCCGATGAGCCGATGGTCTATGACAAGCTCACGCCGGTCGAGTATCTCGATTTCGTCGCCGGGCTTTGGCAAGTCGAGCCCAGGGCCGCAAAGCAGCGCCGCGACGCCCTGCTCGAGACCCTCGACCTGACCCGCGTGGCCGATCAGCGCTGCGAGGGCTTTTCCAAGGGCATGCGTCAGAAGGTGGCTCTGGCTGGCGCTCTGATTCACGAACCCGAGCTGTTGATCCTCGACGAGCCGCTGACGGGCCTCGATGCATCGATGGCGCGTCATGTGAAGGACCTGCTCCAGGACCGTGTCGCGACCGGCGTGACGGTGATCCTCACCACACATATCCTCGAAGTCGCTGAACGGCTGAGTGACCGCATCGGCATCATCCGCAATGGCAGTCTGGTCTGCGAGGGCACGATGGCCGAGTTGCGCGATGGCGGCGCCTCCCGGGGCTCGACCCTTGAAGATGTTTTCCTCGATGTCGTCGCGCGCGGAGAGGCAGCCTGAGATGACGGCCCTTTTCTCCGGTGCGACCCGCGCCGTGCTGGCGCTCGAAGCCCGTTTGGCCGTCCGCGGCCTTGCCGACATGGCAGGCCCGAAAACGCCCCTGCGTCCCTGGCGCATCGCGGGCGTGCTGACCGTCATCTGCACGATCATTTTCGGCGTGTCGCAGCTTCTGCTGATGACGGCCGGCGAACTGGACCCTGCCGACCCGCGCCTTCAGATCACGTTGACGATCAATCTGGCCTTCCTGTTCGTCCTCATGATCTCGGCCGCGCTCGATTCCGCCGCCTATGCGCTCTACGCGCGCGGCGACTATGATCTGATGTTCTCCGCGCCCCTGCCTCCGCAGACGGTGCTGCTGGTCAGGGCTCTCAACGTCTTTGGTTTCACGCTCGCGAAAACCGGTCTCTATGGCGCGCCGATCCTGATCCTGCTGGCGCTGCAGCGCGGACCTCATTGGCTGGCCGGCCTGCCGCTGATGCTGGCCCTCGCGCTCGGCGCGACGGCCATTGCGATCGGACTGGCCATGGGCCTGGTTCGCCTGATCGGCATCCGGAGCACGCGCGTCGCGGCGCAGGTGGCGGCGGCACTGGCCGGTCTGCTGGTGCTCGTGATGGTGCAGTGGGACGCCATCTTCGGGCCTGGCCCCAAGGACGCCCTCGTCGCGGACTATGTCGCCAACCCGCAGTCTCTCCTTTGGCAACTGGCGATGCTGCCGGCCCGCGCCGTGACGGGCGATCTCGTGGCCCTCCTGGCCGTGGCGGCCGGCGCGGCGCTGATGGCCGCGCTGATGTTCATCGGCCTTGCCGAGAGCTTCGTGCGCAATGCGGTCCTCGCCGCAGGATCGGCAGCGGCAGCCCCACCCCGCGCCAGGCGCAGTCGCGCATCCTTCGGATCGTCACCCGTGGCGGTGCTGATGCTCAAGGAACGGCGCATCATCCTGCGAGATCCGTGGCTGCTGTCGCAGATCCTGATGCAGTGCATCTTTCTGATCCCGATCGCCGTCGTGACCGTCTATCGGGTCGCGAGCGGGGCAGACGATGCCTCGGCGCTCGTGCCGGTCCTGATCGTTCTGAGTGGCCAGATCGCCGGGGGCCTGACCTGGATCGCGATGTCGGCAGACGACGCCGCCGACCTGGCCCTGACCGCACCGCTGGACCCACGCTTGCGACAGCGTGCCCGTTTTGGTGCCATCGCCTGGCTTGCCGTCACCTTCGCCGCGCCACCCTTGATGCTTCTGCTGGTGTTCGATGGCTGGGCCGGTCTGGTCAGTCTGCTCGGTGTCGCATGCGCGATCGCCTGCGGCATCTGCGTCAACCTCTGGCATCAGCCGAGACTGGCGCGGACCGGCATGATCAGGCGGCGCATGAAGAGCCCCATCGCCGTGACGCTCATGGAGCTTCTGGCCTTGATGATGGTCGCGGTCGGACTCTGGCCCTTGCTGGCGGGCGACTACCTGGCCGCGATGCTGGGCACGCTCCTGGCCGCGGCCACCATGGGCGTGCTCTATGCGGCGCGCCCCCGCGCGGCAGCCTGAGCAGGGATCCGTCGGGATGCCCGGACAAGGCGGGCCTGAACGATGACGTCAGCCCGACGCACGGCGGGCGTCAAAGACCGACGCTCGGCAATCGTCCAACGGATTTGTGAAAGAAAGAGGGGCGCCAGCGCTAGGCCACCGAAAAGTGGCGCTCCCATGGGAAGTCAGCATTTTGAACGCTGACAAGCATTTAGCACCGGGTTTGGGGTCTCAGTGCCCCATTGAAAAGCAAAGCGTTTTCGCGGCGCTCCCCAAACCTTTCTGACATCGCTCGACACCGGAGATCACCATGAACGCACACGCAAACGTGGCGGCCGCAGATGCGCGCCCAGAATCCGCCTACGAGATCGCCAATGACCTGATGGCCCGCGCCGGGGATCTGCATCGGCTGGCCGAGATGACCTATGCACAGGTCACGGAAATGACGGCGCCGGCCGGTACGGCGCAGCATGACGTGCTCTGCCGCTCGGCCGCGCTCTGCCGGGTCGTCGAGGACTATGCCAAGCAGCTTGAAGCGCGTGCAGCCGACATGCATGCCGCGATCGACCGGGTGACGCCATGAGCGACGCACCCGCGTTCAACCTGATCGAGATGCAAGACCACGTCCGAAAGACCGGCGCGCTCTGCGAAGCCGCCTGGCTGGCCTCGCACGGCCTGTCCAATGGCGCGGAGTCGGATGGCCTCTGCCGGCTCATCGAACTGCTTCAGGAAGATATCGCCCTTATCGCCCTGAGGCTGCATGAGGCCAACGGCGCGACGGCGCAGCAAGGGCAAGCGTCATGAGCACGGTCGACCTCATCCTGCTCAGGGCCCGCGCCAGCGAGGCGATCGAGCGCCTGATCGAACTGCTCGACGCGATCGACGGCGACGCCGATTTCGAGCTCACCGCGCCAGAACTTCGCCAGGGCTATCCGGCGCTTGGCCTCGCGCTCACCGATGATGACGAGCCGGGAGACAACGGACTGGCCGACTGCGGCGGCGTGCAAGAGCAACTGGTCATCCGCCCGCGGCTCATCGGCCATCGCTTTGGCAACTATGGGGACCGGCCATGGTGACCGCTGTCCAAGCTGCGCAGATCGCGTTCGCCGTGGCCGAGTTCGCGGCGGACATCGGCGACGATGATATCGAGGCTCAGGAGCCTTTCGAGGAGGCGTTCGAGGCGCTGACCACAACTCACCCTGAAAGCCTGCAGGATGCCGCTGCACGGCTCCGCTGCATGGCGCAGATCGGTACACGCTACGCCGGCTGCGAGGGCATCGGGGAGAACGTGCGCCGCGGAATTTTGATGCTTGCGACTTGGCTGGATCTGACAACGGAACCTATAGGCGAAGCTCGCGGGTTAAACTTCAGTCGAGTAGGCAATGATCGAACAGGCGAGCAATAGTCACCGCCGTTTTACTTGGACAGATCCGCAAGCTCCCGAAACGCGCGCTGGTGATGTGGCGGGACGGTAACGAGCTTCGTCCAGTTCCAACCTGCACACGGCCGCCGACTAGAAAAATTATCAAACCGCACACAAAAATCAGTGGAATTTATTCCACCCTCAAGATCCATGTAACAGTGTCGCCCCCATACATTGTAAGCAATTTGACCTTGGCGCAGGTCCTCGCGTTCCCGGGGTGTTAGCGCCGCGAATGTCGAGATTATGTTAGTCTTGGTGTAAGCGCCCCAGTTGTCGAAGTTTTCCGTCTCAGTGCATTCCGGCAGTCGCCCCCAGTCCGCTTGCCCCCTGATAATCCCGCCCCGATGGAAAATCAGATAGCTATTAGGACTGACGCCACTCAGGCCAAATTTAAATTCTATTTTGATACCCTTTTCATTGATAAAATCAGAAGATATTATATCATCTAAATTCACTATTGGTCGTCGAGCTAAGTAGTCGACATAACGTTGTATTCGAATATTCTTTTCCATAGTTATGTTTTGTTCACGTAAATGAAACGCAGCGAGATTCATGGCAGATGTCTGAGCTTGGGCTTCTTGGAAGGCTTTCTCTGCAGTTATTGCCGCACTTTGGGCGGCCTTCATAGATGCCTCTGCCTGCAAAAACCTACGATTATTTTCTTGTTCCTCGCCAAGGAGTCGGGCGATATCAAGCTGAACCTGCTTAGCTTGTTGCTCGGTAAGGGGTATTTGAGCTTTCGTTAGTGTCGTTTGGGCGTCGGTAAGAGGTATTTGCGCCTCTGTGAGTGGGATTTGCGCGATCCATAGAGGGCGGCTTATCCAAAATGTGGCGGCC
>NCCO01000005.1:0-7392 GCA_002279705.1 Allobosea sp. 12-68-7 | reverse complement strand
GGCGGCCAAAACAATGAAACCAAGCCAGCCAATGAATGCTTGGGAAATGAGCGCCTGGCTAATGCGCCTGAAGACCGACAGTTTCTGTTCCTGTACGGTGGCCTCGACGATCTTGTTGGTGTTTGGATGGACGGGCGGGGGTGACGATGCCGGAGACTGGTCTGGCAACGACTTCGGCGATGGGTCAGCGGGCTCCGTCGGGGGCGCCGCATTAGACGAGGCGGCTCCAACGCTGCCTGCTGCGGCGGGCAGAGGCGGCGACGTACCTTCTGGTTGATCAGCCACCTATCGCCCCCTGATAATGGATTAAACGAACTCTGATGGCGTCCGTTCCCCTTGTCTATACTGATCTGCATTTGCCGACCGAGAGAAGCTAGGCGGTACGGCGTCAGCCCGCCAACCGTCTCCGGCGCGACCTCTCGACCTTCGCGATCATAACAGCGACGGGGATTCCTCATCGGCCAAAGGTAGGAGCAAGCGGTCCTCGTCGAAAGCTGCCATCAATCAGTCCGCGAAGCATGCGCGCATGGCGACAGAAACTGCAGCGCCAAACCCTGCCGTCGTTCCCGCGTAAGCAGTAGCGGTGCAAGCGTTGGGATAGTCTGGCCCGCCCTTCTCAAACAAAGTCGGCGGGGCACCATCAGCCGGCCGCCCTGGCAGGCGAAATCGGATGGTGGCCCCCACCGAAGACGGCACAACCGTAACTTGATCAGGGTTCACTTGGCGGCCGAGCACCGGATGGGCGCCATTAAAGGCGCAGGTCCGCAATTGACTAAACCACTGCCGCATTGCTGCGCTGGTGTCGTCGGTTAGCGTCATGAATGTGCCTTGGCGCCTAGAGCAGCCGATCACCATTTTGATGCGGCGGTCCTGAGATTCGGAAACCGCCAATGCCCCCCCTTTGTATGGCTCCAGGCGCCATGGCTGCCATTTGTCCGGCTGAAACGACACCCTTAGCGAGCTGGCCTCAACGTCCGACAGCCACCGCATCTCGTTAGGCGCCGCCTCAGAGGCAACCACAGCCACCCTCGGGTCGACGTCCATCCGCAGCAGATACAGGACCAGGGCGGCCGCCGTGCGCTGTTCGATGTCAAGATCTGCCCCGGTGAATAAGCGAGCCGTTGGCTGGGCAGTGGCGCTTTCGCGATAGAACCGGTGGAAGCCAATTTTCGAGCCTACGTCGATCGTCCGTTCTACCCCGCCCAAGAAAGCGTAGGCGCATGCGGAGGCGCATATCCCGGGTGATCGCTCAGAACCTCGAGTTCCTGCGCTGGTAACGGAACCATCGGCGAACGGTAGCGTGGTCCCGATTTCGGTTGCGTATCCGCCAGCGCGGATCATCTCTCCCAACGCTATGCCACCAAGCAGAGATCCGCCCGGGGAGGATAACCGCAACCGCTTCTCGGCCTGGGGGTTGCTAACCATGAAATCCCGGAACGCCGCAGGCGTGTCGTCGGTAATCTCCCCGATGCCCGAGACAAATGAGCAGCCCGGGCAATTGCCAGTAGACCCCGCATGCTCAAACCGCATTGGCGCAGCGGCTGCCGCGGAAAGAGTCAGCAGCATAATTGAACCGGCAAGCGCTAAACGCATCGCAGCCCCCAACCAATTATTGTCCACCTTGGCCGACTGACCGCCTTGAGACGAGTCCCGCCGTGCGCAGGCGGTGCGGCGTCAGCCCGAGATCAATCCGACGACACCTGGCGCGAGGCCGTCGCAGCCGTGGCGGAAGAGATGGAACGGGATGACTGATCGGATGCGGTTTGGATAGGCTGTTACGATATGTGATCGCGGTTTGTCGCTGTTTCGCTCAGCCCTTGTTGCTTTCGTAAGAATCCCGCGCCATATCTCCAACCAATAAGACCCGCCACGCCTCGGACGAAGCCTCGGCTTCGCACTGCGCACCCTGGCGGGTTTCTTTTTGTGGATAGGGCTCTTCGCGGTGGCAGAATGAAATTCGGCAAGCCATCGCTCTCGATCGCGGCTCAGATCGCGCTTCTCGAACGACGCGGCATGATCGTTCCTGATCGCACAAAAGCCGAGCACTATCTGCGCCATGTCAGCTATTATCGGCTTCGTGCCTATTGGCTGCCCTTCGAAACACCGGCTGCTGGCGAAGGCGATCACCTCTTCAAGCCGGGTACGTCCATTGACCACGCGTTGGATCTCTACCTCTTCGATCGCAAGCTTCGCCTGTTGGTGATGGACGCGATCGAGCGGATCGAAGTCTCGCTGCGCGGTGGATGGGCCTATCACCTCGCGATGAAGTATGGACCGCATGGCTATCTTGAGCCGAGCATCTATGATCGCCCAGATCGATACGCTAAGGCATTTGCAGGCCTGATCGAAGAGATCGAGCGGTCAACCGATACCTTCATCGTCCATTACAAAGGCAAATACGACGACCCCGCGCAGCCGCCGATATGGATGACGTCAGAGGTCATGTCCCTTGGGCAACTCTCGAAATGGCTCGGCAACCTGAAGCTAAGGGCTGATCGACAGGCGATTGCGAAGCCTTACGGCCTAGACGAAAAGGTATTGGTATCGCTGGCCCATCACCTGACCTACGTCCGCAATATCTGCGCCCATCATGGTAGGCTTTGGAATAAGCAGTTCACCGTCACTATGACGGTTCCCAACTCCCCCGGATCGCTGAAACTTGCGATGAACCCCGGTTCGCAGCGAAAGCTCTACAACACGCTCGCTGCGCTCGGATACCTGATCGGGATTGTAGCCCCCGGCAGCGAGTGGCGGCGGCATCTAGTTGAACTCATCGACGCCTGCCCGGCAGTCGATACAGCCGCCATGGGTTTCCCCAACGCATGGAGAACGCTAGCGGCTTGGCGATAGCCAAGGTTGCCCGCGCCAGTACATCCGTGGTCGCGGGCGGGCCTCTCGGCAGGGCGCGCTCTACTGGACCATCACGCCGAGAATGAGTCCGAGCGACGCCGCGAGGAGGAACAGCGAGACGCTGCGCGCGGGGTTCATCGGGCCCTCGCGGCGCGGCGGCCCATCTTGTCGAGCCGCCGCTGCTGCTCGCGCGACATCGGCACGACAACGGCAGAGGACGGCGGCGCGGGTTCGATGTGCTCGCCGACGCGATCCGGCCTGGTGCGGGCGATGCGCTGCGAGACGCCGCTTTCGGTGATCTCTGTCACGATGGCCTGGCCGCCGACGCAATGGCGCTCCGGGAGGCTGGGATCTGTGCCCAGGCGGACCCGGTAGCTGCGCTGAATCTCCATCACCTTGAGCAGCGATTGTTCGATGTCGCGCTCGTCGAAGATGCCGTTGACCAGTACACCGGCCGCGACGAGATCTTCCATCGGCGGGTTGGGGCCGATCAGCACCGCGCCGCCCGACCACTGGAAGGCAGCGCGGCCGGGGATGTCGATCGAGGCCATCTGGATTGCGATCACCGCCTTGCGGCTCTCCGACCAGCCCACCGCCGACAGTTCGAACTCCCGCTCCATCGCGTCGTCGTGGTCCAGATCCGCGAACCATTGCGCGATGGCTTCGGAGCCTTCGTCTATCAGGTGATCGAAGCTCGTCGACATCAGATCGATGCGGGCCGCCAGCGCCGGCAGCATGGCGATCATGCCGCGCGTCGCCAGCGCCATCCGCAGACGAGGAATCGCCAGGCTCTTGCTGACGAAGGAATGCACCATGCCGTCGTCGTCATAGGCGGCCGTGTCGGTCACCAGGAGCCCGCGGGGACCGCTGGCATAGAGGTTGATCGCGGTCATGCGGCTTCCTTTTCCTGTTCGGGCTGTGGGGCCGGTGCCGGCTTGGGCTTCACGTCATAGGCGCCGGCGAGGCCCGCGATCGACACCAGCCCGCCGGCAAGCTGCTTGCCATCGATCCCGAACAGACCCGCGCCGCCGGTGCCCGTGGCGAAGCTGCCCAGCCCGTTCACGACGCCGTCGACCGTGCCGGCCTGCGATCCCTTCTGCGCACCCGTCTGGACCGCCTTTGGAAGCCCGGCGAGCATGCCCAGCAAACCGCCCTGGCCGTCCTTGCTGGCCGGTGCGAGCCCGGTGATGCCAGCGAGCGGACCCTTGCCGGAGATCAGCGCATCGAGCGATGACGACAGGAAGCTCTTGCCCAGGTTTTTCAAGGCGCCGTTGATGCCATCCGACCCGGTCAGTAGATCATCCGCGAACGACTTGAAGCCGTCAGCGGCGAAGTCGAACGAGTCCTTCAACTGCCGGTTCGCCGCGATCGAGGCTTCCGTCGCGACCCGCTGCGCAGCGAGAGCACGGGCGACGTCGTCGATCTGATCGGCGACGCCAGCCTCATCGGCGCGGCCGGCCTGCATGGCAGCCCGGCGCAGGCGATGTGCTTCCGTCAGGCGGTAGACCTCGAATGTCGCTTTTGATGAGGCCTCTTCCTGCATCTTCAATTCGGCGATTTGGTCGCGAGCGCGCTGGACAGCGTTGTCGAAGCTGTCAGACCCGCTCGACGCAGCGCCGCCACCGGAGCGGGCGGACTTCGTCTTCTCCTTCGTCGCGTTGGCGATCTCGGCCGCCAGGATCTTCTGCGAGCGAGCTTCGAAGTCGGCGATCTTCGCGGACTCGACGCCATCGGTGCGCATCTGCTGAGCGATCTTCTGCCGATCGGCGAAGGCCTTGTTGGCGTCCACCGTGGCGCGCTGGACAGCGTCCATGCCCTCGCGAGCGACGGCCTGCTCAGCCTTGTTGAGGTCTTCCAGAGCCTTCGTCGCGGTGCGCGTCGCCTTGGCCGTGGTGAGCATGCCCTCAGCATTCAGAAGGATCTCAGGCGGCTTGCCGACCATCTCGCTCACGCGCGCGCTGACGAGCCTGTCATAGTCGGCACGAGCCGCGGTGAGCTTCGCCGTCTCGGCCGCCAAGTCCTGCCGGCTGGCGAAATCGTTCTTGCCGCGCAAGCCGGCGATGTTGGTCTCGTATTGCTGGATCGCCTGCAGGCTCGACTTGATGTTGTCGAGGTTCCGCGTGTCGCCAAACGACGCCACCGATCCCGCAATGCCTCGGATCGCGCCAGCGACCGCGTTGAGGCCGCCAGCGACCCGCGCCGCGATGCCGAGCAGGTTGTCGAGCTCCGCCCCAAGCTGCGCCAGAGACGTCCCGGCATTCGTGCTCGCCTGAGAGATCGTCGTCGCCGTCGCGTTGAAGGTGGAATCCACCTCGCGCGAGCCGTTGAGAAAAGCCGTGAAGACGCGATCGGCAGAGAGCTTGCCTTCCTCACCGAACGTCTTCAGCTCGCCCATGGCGATGCCAAATTCCTTCGCGATGAGGCGGGCGAGCGATGGGGCGCCTTCGAGGACGGAATTCAACTCGTCACCGCGCAGGACGCCAGAGCCGAAGGCCTGCGAAAGTTGCGTGATCGCGCCCGACGTCGTCGCGGCGCTCGCTCCGCTAGCAGCGAAGGCCTTCGTGATCGTTTCCGTGACGCGAGCTACCTGCGCCTGGCTTTTGCCGAGCTCTTCGGTGCTCTTGCGGATCGTCCCATACAACTCGACCACCGGCTCAAGCCCGGTCCGCGATCGGATCGCAATGTCAGACAGTTCGCCCAGGCGCTTGTTGAGAACGCCCTGATCCTCGCCGGCTACGATGAGCTTGTTGCGGTAGCCTTGGAACTCGTCGCCGGCTCGCGCGATGGCGCCGCCGACAGCCGCCAGACCGGCCACCAGCACCGCACCGCCCAGAGCGGCACCGGATAGCGCCCCGGTGTAGACCGTGATTCCGCTGGCGGCATTGTTGGCGATCGCGCCGATCTGGCCAGTGGAGCGGGCGACGTTCTCATTCGCGGCAGAGAGGCCGAGCGTACGCGCACGCGCCAGGTCCATCAACTGCGCCTGGCGATCGAGCGAGATCAGGCCTTGCGCCCGGGCCCGGCTCAGATCGCGTTCGGTGCGCGCCAAATCCTGTTCCGCCCGGGCGGCGAGATCGAAGCGGCGCGTGATCGCCTCGACTTTCCTCTCGAGGGACACTGTGGCGCGCTCTGTCGACTGCGAAGCGACGGTGACGCCAGTATGGGCCTGGCCGAGCTTGTCGAGCGCGGCCGTCGCCTGAGGGACACCGGATGTCGACGCCTGAATATCGATGCGGCGGACTGTTGCGAGATCGAATGCCATCGGGTCACCTCATAGTCACGATGAGAGCGGGGACGCGGTTGGCGCGCTGGCCACGGGCGGTGCCGAAGGCATCGCGAAACGAGAATCGGATCTGCGCGACGTTGCCGAACCTGCGCTGCGCGGCTCGCGCGGCACGCTGGTAGACCATGTCGGTTCCTGGGAGCCGCATCCGCATTTTGCCGATTTCGATCCGGCGCGCATATTCGACCGGGTTGAGGAAGATGAACTCGGACGCCGCCGGCGGCTGCTCACCAGCGCGGACCTCGACGCCATCGGCAAAAAGCATGTGCGCCGCGCGATAGGCGCCGCTTTCCACCGGCGAGCCGCTGCGCAGCACGTCCATGACGAAGGTAAGCACGTCGAGCGCCAGATCGAATTCAAAGCCAATGCGGCCGCGATCGGGATTGACCGATTCCAGCGGCCGGCCCGTTGAGCCGTCGACGGTCTGGCGGAATGCCGGTTCTCGGCCCAGCGCACGGCGGTTCTGCGCCTGCGCCTCGCGCAGCCGGTCGCGGGCGAAGGCGGCAATCGCGCGGGACCGTGCGGCCGGCGACAGGGCGTCCGCCGTCGTGATCCGCAGCGACTGCGCGAGCGGTTCGATCCGGGTGCGCACGGCCATCAGGCGGCCTCGCCTTGTCGGGCGCGCCATGCCGGCGTCCGCCCAACCTGCGCTGCAGCCCAGATCACGCCGATGCGGAAGGTGCGATAGGAAGGATCGGCCAGCAGCCGGGAAGCCGTCTCCGGCGCATAGGCTAGCGGCACGCCGTCTTCGGCCAGGCCACGCCAGTCTCGCAGGATGATGTGGATCAGCGAGTCGGTCAGCGCCCGATCGCTCACGCTCGCCGGCGGACCATCGCGCGCAATGCTGTCGGGCACTTGCCGCGCCCATGTCGCCGCTCGACGGGCGCGGAGCGATCGAGCCGCTTCACATTCGAGCCCGCGAACGAGCAGCGACAGCCCGGGCATATCCGGGACGTTGTCGATCCATTCGCCGTCCCTTTCCGCGGCGAGGTCGATCCGGCAGTCGGCGATTTCGAGCGTCACGGCGCCGGCGCCTTCGTCATCCCCGTGCGCACCACGGCGGAGTTTGCCCGCGCCATCAAGACCAAGCTGGTGCTTGAAGTGGCGGGGCTCCGTATGCCCTCGGGCCCGCAGCCCCTGCCGGGGCGCGCACAGGTTATTCCCGCCGTCGAGCCCGCCCGCGTCTCCTGCACGATCGGCGAGCGCCTGTGGCAGCAGAACTGGAACAATTGAGCCTGCGCCAGCCGGCCGCGGCCGAC
>NCCO01000129.1:8760-10764 GCA_002279705.1 Allobosea sp. 12-68-7 | reverse complement strand
CTTATCCCCGCGGCGCCGACCCATGCCTATGCTTCCCGCGCTGCACCCGACCAAGGGGGCTGTCGCGAGGCATCGTGCGGCCGGGTGTGGTGGCGGGTTTCGGGAGGCGTCGCCGTCGCGGGCGGGGGCTCCCGGAGGTCGAGCGGTCAGGGGTCCCCCGGCAAGGGACTGATGGCCGCGACGCCCAAAATCCCCGCGCGCGGAGCCGGGCGGCGCGAGATCGGCGCTGCATCGACCTCGACATCGACACTCGACATCGGCACGCGGCAAGGACGCGCGCCACCCGGCTCCGCGCATCCCCTCTGGGGGAACTGGTGCGAAACCCCGCGGCTCAGGCCGGTCGGGGGTTTTGGTGCGACTGCTAGGCTCCCTCGGAGCCACCCCCCGTCATCCTGGGCGGCCGAAGGCCGACCGGGATCCATCATCGGGCGCTGTCCAGCCCTAGGATGGATCCCGGCCTGCGCCGCTGCGCGGCTTGTCCAGGATGACGGCGGTCGTGCTGCGGGGAGGCTCTCCCGCCGCTCAATGCGCGCGCGCCACGCAGAAATCGACGGTTTCGTTCAGCGCCTGCTTCATCGGCGAGGCCGGGAAGAGGGCGAGCGCGTCCTTGGCCATCTTGGCGTAGTGCTCGGCGCGCTGGATCGTGTCGTCGAGCGCCCGGTGGCGCTTCATGATCGCCTGCGCCTCCTCGAGATCGCCGTCGCGGATCTCGCCTTCCTGCAAAGTGCGCGTCCAGAAGGCGCGCTCGGCCTCGCTGCCGCGGCGGAAGGAGAGCACCACGGGCAGGGTGATCTTGCCCTCGCGGAAATCATCGCCGGTGTTCTTGCCGAGCGTGTTGGCGATGCCGCCATAGTCGAGCGCGTCGTCGATGAGCTGGAAGGCGATGCCGAGATTGAGGCCGTAGCTGCGGCAGGCGGCCGCGTCGGTCTTCGAGCCGTTGGCGATCACTGGGCCGACCTCGCAGGCCGCCGCGAAGAGCTCGGCCGTCTTGCCGCGGATCACCGCCAGATATTCGTCCTCGGTGGTCTGCGTGTTCTTGGCGACGGAGAGCTGCAGCACCTCGCCCTCGGCGATGACGGCGGCGGCGGTGGAGAGGATCTCGAGCGCCCGCAGCGAGCCGACCTCGACCATCATCTTGAAGGCCTGGCCGAGCAGGAAATCGCCCACCAGCACGCTCGCCTCATTGCCCCAGAGCATGCGGGCGGCGAGCTTGCCGCGGCGCATGTCGCTCTGGTCGACGACGTCGTCATGCAGCAGCGTCGCCGTGTGCATGAACTCGACGGAGGCCGCGAGCTTGACATGGCCCTCGCCGCGATAGCCGCTGAGCGCCGCGGTCGCCAGCGTCAGCATCGGCCGCAGGCGCTTGCCGCCCGACGAGATCAGGTGGTTGGCGACCTCGGGGATCATCGTCACGTCGGAGCCGGTGCGCGACAGGATCATCGCATTGACGCGTTCCATGTCGGCGCGCACCAGCCCGACCAGCCGCTCGATGCCGGCTTCGCGCCCGCCCTGGCCCGCTTCCTTGTCCTCGAACGCGACGACGACGCCCATACCCGATCCTTCCGGCGGCCTGCGCAGCTTGCAGCGCCTGCAAGCCTTGCCACAACCGGCGCATGGGTGACCAGCCCTCGTGCGCCGGCAATGTCGCCGCAGGCTCACCTATCGTCATCAGACGGGGCTTGCGCTCCGGCGCCCGGATGGGCTCCATCGCGCGATGCATGAACTCGTCCGCACCAACGACATCGTCCTGCTCGGCGCCATCGAGGCGCTGCTGGCCTCCGCCAATCTCGACTGCCTGATCGCCGACCAGCACATCAGCGCGCTCGAGGGCATGATCGGCGCCTTCCCGCGCCGGCTGCTCGTGCGCGAGGCCGACCGGATGCGCGCCCGCGCCTTGCTGATCGACACCGGCTTCGGCGGCGAGCTGCGCGATGGCTGAGGCGCTGCCCGGCCTCGGCGAGATCGGCGAGGACCGGCTGCTCGACGGCCGGCTGATCCTGCGCC